>JAYUSJ010000372.1:0-33133 GCA_043755735.1 Verrucomicrobiaceae bacterium
AGTTTCGATGCTCTGTCCATTCAGGTGATTCCAGCCGTTCTTGTGCATAGTTAAGCAGCCTCGTTGCTGCTTCGCGGATACCATGAAGACAACTCGAGCAACTGCCAGCATAAAGATTTCTATCAGGCGGCACTCCGTTTCTGTATAGGTTCATATGATTTGTTTCTATCGATTTGGTGTGGCGGAAAACTAACAGCGGCGGCAACGCACGCGCATGGCCGTGAAGTTCGTGCAAGTTGAACAAGGGTTTTGGTCGTTGTAGATTTGGACGCGGACACATCCGCAATCCAGTTTTGTGATTTTTGCGTATGTCGGACAACGTCCGCATCGGCACTTCTCTGTGTATTCACTTATGATTCTGGCCATGATTTTGGTTGGTTGGTTTTACTTGTTGGATTTCGTTTGAAGCGAGAGGCGTGTGGAGTTGGGCGAACGACTTAAGCGCTGGCACCGCTGGGGTGGCGGCGCACGTTGGAAGCAGGGTTGAGGTTTGAGGTAGTGAGGACGTCAGAGGCTGAAGGGAACCCCAGCGGTTGACCAGCCGCGCCTTGTTCGGCTTGTTGGAGATACGATTTCAATGCTGCATGGAGGTCGTCCTTCATGCGATCAATCTTCCAAGGCCACGAGTTAAACTTGAAGGTCGCTCGCTCTGTCCGAATCTTCAGCATGGAGCATTGAAAAAGGATAAGGTAGAATACAAGACACAAGAAAATGGCGATTGCGAATGGAAAAGGCGTCCACCATGGCACATCCTTCGAGATGATACTCGCGCCGACACACGCCAAAAAAGCAGCCAAATGGCTGTAGAAGAAGAAATATCCAAGTATCGTGAAACCTTTGCTGCACGAGCTTATGTTCTTGATTGGGATTATATGATCTTCACATTCGAAGATGCCGTCTTTTATTGTGTGGTTCATTGTAGTCGATATTTCTTAGCCGAACATGTATTCAGACGGCCAAAAGCCCCTGAAACGTGATATTTTGCGTTGTGGAAAAGCGGTGAAATGGCCGTGATATCACGCCGCACGGGGCGGTGCTTCTCTGGTGACGAGGGATTCCCCTCGACTCCACCGGGATATTGCGGTTGATATTGCTCATGGATATTACGGTCGTTGGGTTACGTGGATGGCGAGAAGCACTGAGGCGGGATATTGCGGTCCCGACCGAGAAACGGCAAGAGTTTTCTCGAATTGTTGAGAAGTATTTAATGTCTGCGGAGCGCCACGGGTGGGCGGTCGCGGTGGAGTCCATGAAGAACTATATCGAGCTTGCGGAGGCTGCGCTTGCGGATGGGGCGTCGTGGCTACCCGGGCGGGAGGCGCTGCGGTGGCTGGCGCGGTATTTGAAATCCGGCCCCGCTACCGGGGATTGGCGCGCGCGGTTTGAGCGTCGGCTGCGCGAGCGGAAGTATGCCGAGCGGACGGTGGAGACTTACGGGCAATGGCTGGGGCGGTTTGCAGGCTGGTGCGGGGAGCGCGGGGTGCCGATGGAGTCGGCGAGCGGAGAACACATCCGCGAGTATCTCGATGCGCTGGCGCTGGATGCGAAAGTGCGAATCGCCACGCAGCATCAGGCCCTGAATGCGCTCGTGGGCTTTTTCCGCGAGGTGCTGGGGCGCAAAGTGGAGGGCGTGGAAGACTATCTGCGCGCCCGCAATTCCGACCGTGTGCCGGTGGTGCTTAGCGATGGCGAAATCGCGCGGCTTCTCGGCCAATTGACGGGCACGGAGCGGCTGATGGGCGAGCTGATGTACGGCGGCGGGTTGCGGCTGATGGAGCTGCTGCGGCTCCGGATAAAAGACGTAGATGCGGACCGCCGCCAGCTCACCGTGCGCGGCGGAAAGGGCGACAAAGACCGGGTGACGACGCTGCCCGAGCGCACCGTGGAGCCGCTGCGGGAGCATCTGGCGCGGCTGCGCGCGCTGTGGACGGAGGATGTCAAAGCGGAGGTCGCCGGCGTGTATCTGCCGGAGGCGCTGGCACGGAAATACCCGGCGGCGGCGACGAGCCTGGAATGGCAGTGGCTTTTCCCGACGAAAAACCTTCTGCGCGATCCGGCGACGGGGCTGAAGCGGCGGCATCATGTGAACGAAACGACTTGGCAAATCGCCGTAAAAGGTGCGGCGCAGCGGGCCGAGATCACGAAAAAAGTGACGCCGCACGTCCTGCGGCACAGCTTTGCGACGCATCTACTGGAGCGGGGCACGGATATCCGCACGCTGCAAACGCTGCTGGGGCATAGCGATGTGCGGACGACCGAGATTTACACGCATGTGATGAAGAAACCGGGCTTGGGTGTCCGCTCGCCGCTGGACGCCTCGCCTGTCGGCTACGGCGTGATAGCCGTTGGCAAATAGCAGATCGCAAATTCGCACAGCGCACTTGGTGGAGGAAGCGCGAGCGTGGCTGGGGGCGATGGATGGCGCACGTCGAGTTTGCGAATTCTGTCTAATCCGATAAATCCTGAAGATCCTGTCTTTAAAATGGAGGACAGGATTTGCAGGATTTTATGGATTTAACAGGGTTTCTCCGTTCGACGGGTGTGACCGGTGGGTGATGTGCTACGGTTCGCTTCGCTCGGTTGTCGCGCAGAGCCCGTTTGCCAGCCGTGGCGGGTGCCACGGCTCTGTGCGTGACAAGTCCCGCAAGCCACGGCTGGAACAAGTTCCAGCAGTCCACGGCGCTTCGCGCTGCCTTGCCGCGTGGTCACACGCATGACAGGGCGTTTCCTCGGTGGAACAGCCTTATTAAACTCAGGGGTGAGCGGAGGAGTAGCGCAGGCCTGAAAGTTCCTAAAAACTCCTACCCTCAATCACTGCCCGCCCTGCGGGCCCTACGGTGAGCAGTCGCACGGGATTCGCGGTGAATGCGAGCGATGTGTAGTCAACATCGCTCTTTAAAACGCCGAGCTCTCGCGCGGTGGGAATATGCCAAAGCCTCAGCGTGCGATCTGCGGATGAGGAAGCGAGAGTCCGTCCGTCGGGAGTAAATGCGATGGCCTGCACTTTCGCTTTGTGACCGCGAAGCGTCGCGACGGCCGCGCCGGTTTCGAGGTCGTAAATCGAAATCAAATTATCGTCGCCCGAACTCGCAAGAAACCGGGAATCCGGGGAGAGCGCTGTGGAGTTTCGCGATCCCTGCGCGATGGATTGGCGGCGCATCGCGGTCCCGCGTATGGTGTCGATAATACTCACGCGGTCCGGCCATGAGTATGCCACGATAAACCGGCCGTCGGGCGAGAAACTCATCCTGTCAAATGCCCTGCGCCCCAAATCCACAGTCCCCTCCGGCAGGCCCGTGTCGGGGTCAACCAGTTCGAGCATTTTTTTACCATCCGAGACTCCGAAGCGATTTCGAGCGGCAGAAAATGCGGTGAATTTCCAGTCTTGAACCGATGGCACGAGCCTCCGGGGCGGGCGGGTGAGTTCCGCGGACGTGCTCCAGTTCTCGATGATGATCCCGTGCTGCGAATCGCGACGGGTTGTGACAAATCCGGAACCGTCGGACAAGAATCCCGCAGCGACACGTTCGAAATCCGCCGGTGTTCGGGGCGCATGCTCCGCAGAGCCGTCCCAGCACTCCACTGTGCCGTCATGATGCTGAAACAACACGTGCCGACCAGTCGGCGAGGATGCGGTGATCGCGGTTGATGATTC
Source organism: Verrucomicrobiaceae bacterium (assembly GCA_043755735.1). Lineage (GTDB taxonomy): Bacteria > Verrucomicrobiota > Verrucomicrobiia > Chthoniobacterales > Chthoniobacteraceae > SXWH01. The sequence goes on from JAYUSJ010000372.1 coordinate 3,656, forward strand.
TCCCGCAGGCTCCGTTTTCGCCCTCTCCGCGACGGGCCAGACACGGGCAGTGCGGTCATTTCCGCCCGTAACCACAAGCGAACCGCCCGGCGAGAAGCGCACCGCGAGGATCTCGTCGCCGTGGCCGCGAAGCCGGGTCCTTTCCGTAAAGGTCGGGACATCCACCAGGCGCAGCAAGTGATCGGCCCCGACTGCGGCAAGCAGCTTTCCATCGGGAGAAAGCGCGATGTCTCGAAATCGCTCGCCGCTGGGATTTGCAAAACGGTGAATGCGCGTGCCGCGAACCAAGTCCCATAGCGAAATGAGCGTGCCCGAAGAGTCTATCGTTGCTGCTATCGGCGAGGACGGGGCGGACGCGATCGCGGACACGGAATCGCCAGTGTCGAATTCGGATTTTGCAGCTCCGGTCAGCAGGTTTTGGCGCTCGATCGTATTCCCATGCTTCGCGATGAGAATATCGTTTCCTTGGTCGAGGAGCGCAAACACGGGCCGAACATTCTCAATAGCGCGCACAAGCGTCCGCCTCTCGAAATCGTAGATGAGCAAGGAGGCCGTCGCTCCATCGGAATGGCTCCTGTTGGCAACGAAGTGAGCACCATCATCCGAAAACGCGAGCGCGCTGACCGAGACCACCGGAACGAACCACGAAATGGTTCCGGTTGCCACTTCCCAAACACGCATGTAGCTGCCTGCACCACCGCTCACCAGCCAGCGACCATCGGGCGACCATGCTAGGGACAGCGTTCCTCCGATCTTCGAGGGACGCCAGCGCATTCGCATTGCGTCGAAATTGCCGGGATTGCCCGTAAGCATGGCTCTCGCTTCGGGCGAGGCCGCTACATGTTTTGCAAATATCGGGATTTCCATCGCGTTTGTCGGCACGTCTGCCCGAGGGAGTTGCTGGAACATGACACCGGTTTCGACATTCCAAAAAAGGATCTGTCCGTCGCGCCCCGTGGTCGCGAGTGATTTCCCATCCCTCGAAAACGCGACCGCATCCACGGCCTTGGTGTGTCCTGTCAATACGCGAAGGTCGTCGCCACGGCAGTCGGCCTGAAACGCGAACCATTCGAATCCCCGGAGGTCCGCTTCGCCCGACTTCGGGATGTGACGCTCCAGCGTCTCGCGGGCGACACCGAGATGTCCGTCGCGCAATGCGCGCGAGGTGACCATCATGTCTGCGGCATAAAGATTCAGCCTCATGAGTCGTTCACTATCCCGCGCGTGGCGCGCCTGCTTTGTTGCGTCAGCTTCGGCGATAAAGGCGAGATTGCGTTCATGGCGGATCGCAAACTCGCCCCGCGTGATCACAATCGCAAGAACCGCCGCGCCGGCGAGCGTCAGCCCCAGGGCAACCGCAGTGGCGGGTCTTCTCCGCGCCCATTTCCAAATGCGGATAGCGGCTCCGGCCGGGCGTGCCACGGTCGGCTCACCGCGCAACCAGCGTTCGAGATCCTCTACAAATGCAGCCGCCGAACGATACCGGTCGCCGGGCTGTTTTGCCATTGCCTTCAGGGCGATCTGCTCGAGATCCCTGTCGATCGATTCGTTCAGCGCCCGCGGGGCGATGGGCTCCGCATACGCAAGCTGACGCAGAATCGCAAGCGTGTCCGGGCCCTCAAATGGCGCGTGACCGGTGAGTTGATGATAAAGCAACGCGCCAAGTCCGTAAACATCCGTGGCCGTGGTAATCGGGGCAGCCCCTCCGCCGGCTTGCTCCGGGGCCATGTATGCAGGGGTGCCGATTCCCGCTCCGGTGAGTGTGAAACTTTCGGTGTCGCGGAAATGCGCGAAACCGAAATCGCAGACCATGGGCGTTCCGTCGGTATCGAGCAAAATGTTTGCGGGCTTCAAGTCGCGATGGAGAACGCCGCGCTCATGCGCGAAATGAACGGCATCTCCTATTTTTGCGAGCATCTCCGCAGCCTCGCGATTTCCCGGCGGTATTCTCCGACCCGCGAGCGTCCCGACGGCGAGCTTCATCGTGAAGAAAGGCCGTCCTTCAAAATCGCCGACCGCATAGACGGGTACAATATTCGGGTGCTCAAATCGCGCCTCGGTCTCCGCCTCCATGCGGAATCGCCGCACCTCGTCCGGGCCGGCCCAGTCAGCGGCTGCGAGCATCTTGAGGGCGACCTCGCGGTCCAGTTCCTCCTCACGCGCACGCCAGACCACACCCATCCCGCCGCGCCCGATTTGCTCGATCAGATCGTATCCTGCGAAGCTGCGCATCGCTTCCTCTTCGGGCGCCGGTTCATCCATCGCCCCGCGCTCCAGGGCGCTGGCGAGCAGGCACGATGCGCACAAGCCGGCCGAGAGCGGCGCGCGGCAGCGTGGGCAATTTATGGATGTGCTGGTCATCGTTCCATTATAGATGACGGTTATCAGAAGGAAAGTTTCCCGGCGATGAACGATCGCCGTCGCTGCTTTGGTAGTTGAACGATTGGGGGCTGGCGTTGAAAGGTGTGAGCTGCATGTCTGATTTCACGCTCACTTTTCTCGGCACTGGCACATCGCTCGGCATCCCGATGATCGGCTGCGATTGCGAGGTATGCCGCTCGGCGGACCCGCGCGACAACCGCACACGCGCTTCGATTTACTGCGAGACACCGGAATGCGCCTGGGGTGTGGATTCGGGGCCGGACTTCCGCGCGCAGGCCCTCCGGGAGAACATCCGCCGGATCGATGCGATGATTTACACCCATGCGCATACGGACCATGTGATGGGCTTCGACGACTTGCGCCCGTTTTGCTTCGGCGGAAAGAAGCTGCCGATTTTCGCCTCGTCGGAAACGATGGAAACCATCCGGCGGTCTTTTGCATTCGCATTCGTCGATGACCCGCGTTCGAAGGGTTATTTGCGCCCCGTGCCGAATATCGTTGAGGGGCCGTTCCAGCTCGGCGAGACGACCATCACGCCACTACCCGTGCCGCACGGAGGAGTGACGACATTCGGCTACCTCTTCACGCGCGGCGGGCGGAAGCTGGCGGCGTATCTGAGCGATTGCAAAGAGGTGCCGCAGCCGGTCCGGGGTCTGATTGCGGGTGTGGAAGTGCTGATACTCGATGCGCTCCGGCACAAGGAACATGGGACTCATATGAACGTCGAAGAGGCGCTCGCTGTCGCAGAGGACATGAAGTCGCCACAGACGCTTTTCACCCATCTTTGCCACGACCTCGCCCACGCGGAGCTAGAACGCGCGCTTCCCCCCAGCGTCCGCATCGCATACGACGGGCTGAAACTCCACCTATGAAGCGACTGCTCATTCCATTCTTATTCGCCGTCTTCGCAGCATCCGCGCAGGATACGAACCTGCCAAAAGTCCCGCCGATTCCCGAGGCGAAACCCGAAATGCTCAGCGATACAGAGCTCGCGGCGCGAACCGTCGTGGTTTTCAACGAGACCGATCTGGACTCCGTGGGCCTCGCGAGTTTCTACGCCGAACATCGCAACATCCCGAAGGGCAATCTCGTTCCGCTGAAAACTGCAAGTCGCGAGGAAATCACGCGCCGCGAATACGATGAAACCATCGCCGAGCCGCTGCGCAAAATCTTTGTCGAGCGGGGCTGGTGGAAGCTCCGGGCGGAGGTGACCGAATCAGGAATGGTCGAGGAAACGAAGATTCAGTATGTGGCGTTGATGCGCGGCATTCCGCTCAAAATCGCGCCCACGACCTCCCGCTACGAAGGCGATGTCATCGAAGGCAGTCCGCCCGAGATCGTTCAGCAAAACGCGTCAGCCGTGGACTCGGAGCTCAGCGTTCTCGGTCTTTGGAGCCGTCGCATTTCCGGCGTTTTGAAGAACCCCTACTATCGCGATACGCAGTCCATTCACAAAACAGAGATGACCGGGCAGCTCCTCGTTTGCCGCCTCGATGGACCTTCCGTGACGGATGTGCGCCGGATGATCACCGATGGAATCGCCGCGGAGAAAACCGGGCTCCGAGGCTTTGCGTACATCGACGCACGAGGCATCCCTGGCGACGATGCGCGGGCGGTCGGGCTTTACGAAGGCGAGCGATGGCTGCTCACCCTTTCGGAGCATCTGCGGGCCGACGGGATGCCGGTCATTCTCGATAATGGCCCCGCGCTTTTTCCGGAAGTTTACCCAATGCGACAATGCGCGCTTTACCTCGGCTGGTACAACGAAACGTTGCACGGCCCGTTTACGCAAGGCGGCTTCAAATTTGTTCCCGGTGCCGTGGCGGTTCACATCCACTCGTTCAGTGCGGAAAGTCTTCGGAGCGAAACTCGCAACTGGTGCGGTCCATTGATCAGGCGCGGTGCGGCGGCGACGATCGGCAATGTGTATGAGCCTTATCTCACGCTGACTTCGCACCTCGACGTCTTTGAGCGCCGGCTTTCCGAGGGCTTCACGTTTGCCGAAGCGGGGCACATGTCCGTCCGGTTTCTTTCATGGATGACCACTTGGGTCGGCGACCCGCTGTATCGTCCGTTTCGCTTCCGGCTGGAGGGAAAAACGCAGGCCTCAAACGAGTGGGACGCCTACCGCGCCGGAGTCGTTGCGTGGGCAAAACCAGGCGGCAACGATGCATCCCTCTCCGCTGCGGCGAAACGGCTGAAAAGCGGCGCTATTTTTGAAGGTCTCGGCCTGCTCCATCTCCGCGCAGGAAATAACGCCGATGCCCTGCGTGCCTTCCAGCAGGCCCGCGCGGCCTATTCGAGTGCGGACGATCGCATTCGCGTCGCCGTTCACGAGACCTCGGCCGTGCAGGCGCTGAAAGGAAACGCCGCCGCGCTCGCGTTTGTCCGCCAGCAAATCGGCACGCATGATGCGGGGACAGGCGTGAACATTTTGCGGATCGTAGAGCAGGCTTTCGCGCCCGTCAAAAAGCCGCAGGCAGCGCCTCCGAAGCGGTAACAGATCGCAAACAATTCTCATGGCGACGAAACGGAAAAGTCGTTGTTCAATTCGAGTTGTAATCGCCGTCCCGCTCACCGGGTAGGAAGAAGGAGTCGTGTCTCAATCAACCTTGAGGTGCGCAGGGGACCTTCATTCTGCCCGGTGAGTGGGGCGGCGATTTCCATTTTCCCGGAAACCGCGTAGTTGCGCAGGCCCTACGGCACTTCGATCACTCCCCGCCGATCCGCCACAACGCGCTATCGGCACGGACAAAGATTTTTCCGCCGCTGAGAGCTGGCGTGGATAGCACGAGCTCTTCCGGTTCTTTTTTGAGCGGGAGCTGGACCGACGCGCTCACTGCGCCCTCGGGTGCGGCGGTGTCCACGATTTGCAGCAGACCTTTCTCGTTTACTGCGACGAGAGTCTTCCCGGAACCCACGGGCGATCCACTGAACGCACCGGCAAGCCGTAGCTTCCAGCCGCTTGTACCGGTTTTGATGTCTGCGGTCGCGATGACTCCGGCGCTGTTGATCGCGAAGATACGATCGCCCAGGACAATCGGGCTGATGGTCGCGGGGTTGATTTGCTTGGACCGCCAGACTTGCTCGGGCGCTTCGCCGTTGGACTTTGGAGCGAGGGCGGTGATGCCGTTTGACGGAGCGTAGATGACGCCGCCGGAGACGACGCTGGAGCTGGTCGTCGATGCGCCTTCCGCGTAATCCCACAGCGTGCTTCCGGTTTCCGGATTTACGCCGATCAGACCTTTCGATGATTGCAAAATCGCGACTCCTTTCCACGAGACCGGGCTGCACCAGTTTGCGGCTTTGGGTCGGTCGAGCTTCCAAAGGTTGCGGCCCGTTTTTGTGTCGATGCCGAGCGCGTAGCTTTCGCTGTCGTTCTCGATCTGCGTGACGACCGTCCCGCCAATGACGATGGGCGATGAAGCCATGCCGAGGCTGTTGCTTGCGTTGGGATAATCGGCGGTGAGTCCCCTCACCCAAAGCAATCCGCCATCGAGGTCGAACGCCGCCATGTCGTTGCTGCTCCACAGTGCGAAAATGCTCTTCCCGTCGCTGCAAGGCGTGCAGGCAGCGATGGACGTTTTCGGGTGCGCCATCGTGCGTCCAGTCGCCTGGAGCTGCCGTTCCCACAGCTTTTTGCCGTCGTCTGTGGAGAAGCAAATGACGTGGAGCCGCTCCTGCGACGGTCCGCTGGAGCAGGTGACGAACACTTTCCCGCCGATGACGATCGGGCTGGCCAGACCGCGTCCGGGAAGCGGCGCGGTCCAGTCGATTTTCGGCTTCGCCGGAATGTTCGCATCAGCGACGGTACCGGTGCTTTCCGGTCCGCGAAATTGCGGCCAGTCTGCGGCGGCGAGTGAACTTGCAGCAAGGGCAACGGTGAGAAATGTGCGAAGCATAAAAGTGAGTGGTCTGTCGAAACTAACGAGAGCCCCGTATTTGTCAGTCTAGAACGTGACGAGTCAACCACGCGCGAAGTTTCCGGATCCCTTCCCGGCATCCAATCAACTTACTTTCGATACAGTCACCTCGATTTCCGCCGCGGCGATTGAGTCGCCGGAATGGCCGCGATGGACGACGGCAGCGTCGATGTCGTCGTGACTCTGAAACAAAGCGGACGAACGTGGAGGCTTCGCGTTCATTCTGCGGAACGAATTCCCGCGCTTGCGCAACGGGTTCCCCGTGGTCATTCGTGGTCGCATCATGGACGCACTTACCGCCGGGCTGAAAAAAGCCACCATCGCCACCGCTCAACGGCATCTCTTTTTGTGTATGGGCCCGGACTGCTGCGTGCCTGCCGAAGCCGAGGCGCTTTGGGAGCACGTCAAGCAGCGCGTCCGCGAAACCGGCGTGCAGGCGATGCGCACGAAGGCGCAATGTTTTCGCATTTGCACCGGCGGACCGTGGATCGTCGTTTATCCGGAAGGCGTGTGGTACGGCAACATGACGCAGGAACGCTTCGAGCGCATTCTCGCGGAGCACTTGATTGGCGGGCGTCCGGTGGAGGAGTGGGTGGTTGCAAGAAACGCGCTGTGCGGACAGAAAGAGCAATGAACATTGATGTATTCACCGGCGGCATCTTCGACACGAACTGCTTTTTTCTGCCCGACAGCGGAATCCTGATCGACGCACCGCAAGGCGCCGCCGACTGGCTCGCGGAAAGTGGACACCGTGTGCAATGGCTGCTGCTCACCCACGGACACATCGACCACGTTTGGGACGCGGCACGCATCAAAGCCGAACACGGCTGCCGCGTCGGCTGCCACCGCGACACGGTGCCGAGCATCGTGGACCGGAGCTTTTACAAACAGTTCGGCATGAACTGGGAGATCGAGCCAGTAACGCCCGACCACATGATCGAGGAGAGCGAGTCGGATCGGCTCGCGGGTGTGGAGTTTCAGGTACTGTTCGTGCCCGGCCACTGTCCCGGCAGTCTGTGCTTTTTGGAAAAGGAACATCAGATCCTCTTCGGCGGCGACGTGCTCTTTGCGGGAGGAATCGGCCGCACGGATTTACCTGGTGGCGACCACGCGTTGCTCCTGCGCGGCATCCGCGAAAAGCTGTGGCTGCTGGATGACAACGTGACTGTGCTGCCCGGCCACGGGCCCGCGACGAAGATCGGGATCGAGAAGCGGACGAATCCCTACCTCACGGGAATGTGATTATTTCGCCGCGAGCACGGCGAGCTCGTGAATGCTCCAGAACTTTCCGTTCACCGCGCCAGTCTGCGTGATCTTGATGAACCGTGCGGGAGTGGCAGCCCAGACTGCTTCTGTAATCGGAGCGCTGCCCTTGCCTTGGGTGACGGGTGCCCACTTGGAACCGTCGCTACTCAACTCCACTTTGAAACCGCGGGGATAGTCGCTTCCTGATTTTGCGGAATCAAGGCGGACGCCTGCCACCTTGGTCTCCACGGGAAGCTCGATCTGAAACCACTGGCCCGGAGTCTGCGAGGCACCGGTGTCCCAGCGCGTTTCAGCCTTGCTGTCGATCGCTGCGACGCAGCCGTCGCTCTTGAGGCTGGCGGTAAGTTTCCAGTCTTTCGAGTTCTTGAGCGGAGCAGGCAGCGAATCGCGGAGTTCTTTTTCCGTCCATGGTTGAGTGCGCGCTTTCGTCGCGGCACGGACGCGGGCAACGTCCTCGACCTTAATGAGGCTGCCGCGGTTTCCAAAACTCACACGCACATAGCTGCTAATCGCGGCAAGCCACGCGTCGTCATTTGTGCTCATGGCGCCCATCTGCGCTTCGTATGCTTTTCCATTCACCGGCCCCGCAAGTCCGTGGAGCAAAACGAGAACCGAGCTGTCCGGATGCCCCGTCACCGTCTTCGAACCGCCGAGCGGCGGCGCCATCGTAACGCCCGCCGCCTGGCCCTGCATCGGCATCCCTTTTCCATCGAGACCGTGGCAGGCAAAGCACAACTCCCTGTAAATTCCCTCGCCCTTTTTGAGCAGTGCGACCTCCGCCGGGGCATAGCCTTCGATCATCGGCTTCTCCACCTTGATGAGTTGTCCGCCAATGGCCTTCACTCCGACACTTTTCGTTGTCTCAAACACCGATTCTGCTGTCTTCTGCCAGTCCGGTAAATTGAGCGATTTTGCTGTAGCGATGGCTTGAATCACGACATTCGGGTCCGCGTCTTGGGCGAGCGCGAGCAAATCCGGGTCGAGCGTTTTGTCGCCCGCTTTTACCAGCGTCTCCGTGGCACGGAGCGCGTTCTCGCGGACTCGCGGACTGGTGTCTTTCAGTGCGGTGCGGGCCATGGTTGCGTCGAGGGCGCCAAGACCTTCGAGCGTCCACATCGCGTGGGCACGGGCCAGCGGGCTCTTGTCGTCCCGAGTCATTTTCACGAGTGCAGGGACGACGGATTTGTCCTGCCGGACAACGAGCAGTTTCTGCGCAGTGTCGCGCCACCAGCCGTTTGGATGCGCGAGGTGAGCAACGAGTTCGGCGCTCTTCTCGTCGAGCATTTTTGGCTGCGGTCCGGGCTTGAAGTCTTTGTGGACGAGGCGCCACACGCGGCCGCGACCGATGTTTTTGTCGAGCCCGTAGCGCTGGATCATCGGGCGCAGGAACGAGTCCGGCCGGGTCCAGTTTCCCTCCTGAATGATTCCGCGATACGCATCGACGATGTAAAGGCATCCATCGGGCCCGGTCTTCATATCGACGGGGCGGAAATTCGCATCGGTGCTGCGGATGAACTCAGACTTTGGGTTCGAGTTACGGAGTGTGGTGATGCCGTCCTTCACCTCGACGATGCCTCGCCGGATGAGCCGACCAACGGGCTCTGGCAGAAACACGTTCCCTCGCGCATCCTCCGGCAACCGGTCGCCGCGGAAGATTTCCTGGCCGCATGTCGCGGTAAAATGGTTCAGCGTGAAATCCTCTTTGCGGTAACGACCGGGCCCGCCCTGCACGTCGCCCAGACCGATTGCGGGCCACACCGCCATCCAGTCTCCGTCCCATTGCTGCGGCACATTGACAGCGCCGTACGCGATGTGCATTTGGAAATTCCACACTCCCTTTTCGCCGCCCGCGTTTGAGAACCAGAGCTTGCCCCAATCGTCCTGCGCAAGTCCCCACTGCCCGCCGTTTGGCGCAGTCGGCTCCTTCACGGTCTTGCCGTCCGGCGACCAGCGCAATCGGTAGGCGTTGTAGGTTGTGTAGAGCCAGTTATCCATCGCCCAAGTCAGCCCGCTCGGCTGATGCTCCATGTTCCCGCCGCGCGGTCCGCCTTCGTAAAACAGGCGTTTGCTCTCGGCTATTCCGTCGCCGTTTTTGTCACTCCACGCCATGATGTCGTTCGTGTTCGTCTCGCCAATGAGCACTTCGTTTTGCAACGGCTGCACCATTCTGGGAATGAGCAATCCGTCGGCAAAAACCGTGTGTTTGTCGAATTTACCGTCGCCGCGCGTCATTTCGTGGCGGGACACTCGCGAGCCCGGAGTCAGCTCATTTGTGCCGTCGATGTCCTGCATGTACGTGCGCATTTCGACGACGTACATGCGCCCGTTTCCATCGAACGCCATCGCCATGGGTTCCTTGATGTCCGGCTCGCTGAGCACCAACTCCAGTCGATAGCCATCGGGGATCTGAATCGTTTTGAGCTCTTCTTCCGCCGACACCGCCGGCAGAGGTCTCGCAGGCGGCAGGCTGTCGGGCAGCTTAACCGCAGAAAAAACGAGCGTGGGAGTGGCGATGATGAATGCAAGAGCGTGCCGCATGGTCTGTCGTCGATTCCGCACCGGGAGAAGTCTTGGAAGATGTTTTCCATACGACGACATTTCGGAGCGAAAACACGTCCGGATTCTTCTATGGACGGGTCAAAACGGTCGCCTTAGATTGGTTCGCACCTCGCACAAAACGTGCAGCAGTAACTCGTTCACTTTGAACACATCGCGCAACCGAATCATCCTCGCCCTCCTTTGCTTTATCACTGCCGTGATGCTGTTTCCTCGCGGGGAAAAGGCAGGGGTTCCTGCGACGGTGACAGTGAGTCCCGCAGTTGAGGATAAAACGGTTTCACCTGCGCGTGTGGAAATTGCCGTGGGCTCGGAGTCTGCGTCGGTCGCTTTCGACCGTTGGGCTGCGCGCTTTATCGTGGCGGCTCCGGAAGAGAAACGGGCATTGCTCGATCAGGGAATCACACTCGCGTCTGCACGACGCACAGTACTGAAGGGGATCATCGCGACAAATCCGCAGAAGGCACTGTCAATGGCGATCCCGCCGATGCTGCGCCAGCAGATGCCGCGGGCGATCGTGGAGCGACTGGAGGAGCGGGTGAACGAAGCTGCGTTTTTCGGTGTGCTCGGTGCTCTGCCCGGCGCGGGCTCGGAAGTGGGGCCGGCGATTCGACGGCATGTCCGGACAGACGACGGAGGGAACTATCGCGCATTCGTCTTTGGCCGGCGCAATACGCAGCAGACGACGGAACGCGCGAGCATCGTGGGCATCGCGGTGGATGATTTTCTGGCAGTGGACGAAAGCCCGCTGCGTGTCGTCGCCGCCGGCGAAATCCCAAATCACCCGGGCAACCTCACTCAACGTCGGCGCGTGACTTCAAAGGACGATGCGGGATTTTCCGCCGAAATCTCCCTCCGCGAGCAAGCCGCAGCAAAGCCACTGGTGGACGTGTGCCCTGTTTCGGGCATCGAGTCGCCGCTGCCGGAGAATAATGCGCCTGTTTCAGCGGACCAGCCAGTGATCGAAGCCGAGGGCAAGTTTCAGTTCCTCTGCACGGGTGGTCACATTCACGCATATCGCGATTCGCTGGTCGCGCGCGAAGGCGCGAACGGCGGACCGGCGAAGGCGTCGAATCTCCCGACCGCCACGCAGGCCACGGGATTCAAATCGCACTTGCTGATGCGTGTTGCGTTTCCCGAAGTGCGCAAGGAAAGCGTGAGCGAAAAAGAGGGCTATCAGCTCGGCAAGGATGTGGAGGATTGGTTCGTGGATTCGAGCTTTGGAAAGCTCACCTTCATCACCACCGTCACACCCATTTTGATCCTTCCGCGCACCGAAGCGTGGTACAAGAACGCGGACACAAGCGGGAGCAGCTACGAAGTGCTCGCCGATGCACGCGTCGCCGCAAAAGCAGCGGGGTTCGACCCCGCAAATTTCGATTTCGACACGGTGATTTTTACCGGCACGCCGGGAAGCTTCGGCGGGCAGGCGTATGTCGGCGGCAAAGGCTGCTGGCTGAAATCCGGCACGGGCGTGGGCGTGGCGTGCCACGAGTACGGGCATAATTTCGGGCTGTGGCACGCGAACTCCTGGAACACGGGCGGTGCGTCGACTATTGGCAGCGGAACTCATGTCGAATACGGCGACAGCTTCGACACGATGGGCAGCGCCAGCGCCGGCGACCTTCAGTTCAACGCCTGCCACAAGAACCTGCTCGGCTGGATTCCCGCCGCGTCCATCCACAACGTAAAAGCGAGCGGCACGTATCGCATCCACCAAATGGATCAAGCCCGGCAGGACCCGGCGCTGCGCTACGCACTCAAGGTGCAAAAAGACTCAGACCGGGATTATTGGGTGGATTTGCGGCAGCGCTCGTTTAGCAGCAATCGCTGGGTCGCGGGCGGCGTATTTCTGCACTGGAGCCCTTGGGCGGCGAGCGAGGGCGGCACTCATCTACTGGATACGACGCCCGGTTCGCCCGATGACAAAACGGACGCGCCGATCGTGATCGGACGCACATTTAGCGATACGGAATCAGGCATCCACATTACGCCTGTGGCGAAGAACGCGACGGTGCCACCAAGCTTCGATGTGGTGGTGAACATCGGTGCGTTCAGCGGCAATCAAGCGCCCACGCTCGTGATCAGCGCAGACCAGCTCGCGGTGGCTGCGAACGCCGTGGTCGCTTTCACCACGACGGCTACCGATCTCGATGGCGATGCGCTCAGCTATTGGTGGGATTTCGGGAATAAAGACTTCGCGACGACCAACACCGCAGTGGTGACGAAATCGTGGACGACAGCCGGCGACTACGTCGTGCGGTGCGTGGTCAGCGATATGAAAGGCCGCACCGCCTCGCAAGCCGTCGTAGTGCGTGTAGGTTCACCGACGGTGTTTTCCGTCTCGGGAACTATCACACTCGGCGGCCAGCCGATGCCGGATGTGCGAGTCCACAACGGTCTTTCCGGGAGCAGTTATCGCGGCTCATTCACGAACAGCGATGGCTCGTTCATCATCACCGGTCTAGCTGCCGGTTCTTACACGATTGGCGCGGCACTTTATGGATACACTTTTACTGCGGGCTCAGGAGCCTTGGTGGCTGTGGGACCCAGCGCGACCGGCGTAAATTTCACCGCAACCGAAACGAACAGACTGAGCATCACAGCGGTGACTCCGACCGTCGCCGAAGGATCGAGCGGAACCCTGCGGCTCACGCGCACCGGCTCCACCACGAGCGCGCTGACCGTCAATGTGACGAACGGGTTTGGCTTTGCATCGAAGGGCAGCGACTTCACGCTCTCGCCCGATGTTGCCTACGTCGATCCGTATTACACCCTCACGATTCCCGCCGGGCAGGCGAGTTTAAACATCACGTTCGCGGCGCTGAATGACACGGGACAGGAGGGCCCGGAGCAAACGACTTTCGAAGTGGTGCCGGGAAGCAACTACGTTCTCACGAACAGTTCCGCCACGATCACCATCGACGACCCCGATACAACCAAGCCACTCGTACGACTCATCACCGCAGACAACGATGCGAGCGAGGCTGGCGACAAGGGACGCTTCATCGTGGAGCGGTTTGGCAGCACGGCCAGTGCGCTGAGTGTGACGGTGGCGCTGACCGGCACCGCGACCAACGGGACCGACTACGTGAGTATCCCGGCGACCGTTACGATTGCGGCCGGTCAATCGCAAACCATTGTGGAGGTGATGCCCGCTGCCGACGCGCTCATCGAAGGCGCGGAGACGGTGATCCTCACAATCAGTTCGGCAACGCCGTATATACGTCCTGCTTCGTCTGCCGACTATGCGGGAACGGTGACCATCACCGATACGCAAACTCCGATTATATCCATCGTGGCGAGCGATGCGACGGCGGCTGAGGCCGGTAGTGATCCAGGCATATTTGTCATCACGCGAACTGGCGCGACCACCGGCGCGCTGGTCGTGCAACTGGGACTCACAGGCAGCGCGTTGCAGGGCGTGGACTACGCGACCATCCCGGCGCAAGTCACCATTCCGGCGGGAAGCGATTTCACCACGGTGGTCATCACGCCGATCGACGACGGAATCGGCGAGCCTGCACAAACCGTCCGCCTTTACCTGCGCGCTAACAGCAACTACGCGATCGGCGCGGCAGGCGATGCGACTGTCACGATCACGGACAATTCGGATGTGCCTTATGTCACGGTCGGCACCACCGCGTCGGCAAAAGAATCCGGGACGAACGGCACATTTAAGATCACCACGCATGGAACTGGCAGCGGCAGTATTATCGTGAACTACACGCTCTCCGGCACTTCCACGAACGGAACGGATTTTACAACATTGCCGGGCACATTGAGCATCGGAAAAAATACTACTTCGACGATCACGGTCGTTCCGACGCAGGACACAGAAAACGAGGGATATGAGAGCGTGACGCTCACCCTCACACCCGATGCCGCATACACACTCGCGCTCGATAGTTCGGCGACGCTGAACATCGAAGACGACGAGTTACCCCAGATCAACGTCTCCACGACGGACGATGCTTTCAGCGAAAACAGCGGCAACACGGCGAAGTTCTTTGTCTCCAGAACGGGAGCGACCACAGCGGCGCTGGTCGTGAATTACACGATGTCCGGCACCGCGACGGCCGGCACCGATTTCACGGCACCCAGCGGCACCGTGACCATTCCCGCGGCTGCCACCGGGGCTTATGTGGATATCGCGATCCTTGGCGACTCGCTGCTCGAAGGCACGGAAACGATCACGCTGAACATCACTCCAGAAGCCAGCTACAGCGTGGGATTCGGCACCGCGACATACGACCTCGACGATGCGGAAACCCCCACGCTGTCGCTGCGCTTCAACCCAAACACTGCGACGGTCGCGGAGAGCGTCGGAGCAGCTACCGCGACGATCACTTTGAGTGCAGCATCCGCGAACACGGTGACGGTCCAGACCGTATTCAATGGCGGCACAGCGCTCGGCGGAGGCATCGACTACACACTTGCGAGCGAAGTGGTACAATTCGCTCCGGGGGAAACGAGCAAGGCGATCAATATCCCGATTTCGGACGACACATTACCAGAGCCCAATGAGACGATCATTCTGACGCTCGATAATCCGACCAACGCCCGCCTCAGCAGCACCGCCGCCAATACGATCTTCACGGTCACCATCACCGATAACGATGCAGGACCGCCGGCAACGGTGGGCTTCACGGGCACTGCGGGCACTGGCGTGGAATCGGTGACGACGGCTCCGATTTTCGTGACGCTCAGCGGCCCGCAAGCCGGAGTCGTGACGGTGGACTACGCGGTGAGCGGCGGCACTGCGACAATCGCAGACCACACCATCACCGCGGGCACGATGACATTTGCAGTGGGCGAAACGGCGAAAAGAATCCCGAACAGCATCGTCGATGATGGCGACCAGGAATCTTCGGAAATGATCATCCTTACGCTCTCGAATCCCACCGGAGTCGTACTGAGCGCAAACTCCACACACACCTACACGATCACGGACAACGATACGCAAACCGTGTCGATCGCAGCAACCGTCTCAAGCGCATCGGAACCCGGAACGAATGGACTGTTCACCATCACTCGCGCGGGAGCGACCGCTTCCGAGACGACGGTGAATCTTGCTATTTCGGGGAGCGCTGCTGCCGGCCTCGACTACGACGCGATTCCTGCGACTGTGACACTCAACGTTGGTGCCACCACGGCGACCATTCCCGTGACGGTCCTCGACGATACCACTGGCGAAGGAAATGAAACCGTCATCGTGACGCTTGCGGCGGGTCCTTATGGAATTGGCTCCCCGAGTTCTGCGACCGTCACAATCGCGGACGACGAGCCTACGGTAACCATCGGAGCAAGCGACTCCGCTGCGGCTGAGGCGGGCACCGATCCCGGCGCGATCGTCATCACGCGCACCGGTAGCACTGCCGCGGACCTGACGCTGAATTCGACCGTGGCCGGCAGCGCCAGCGCGCCTTCCGACTACGCTGCGTTTGCGTCGCCGATTGTAATTTCCGCCGGCAGTTCATCTCTCACTCTCACGGTGATTCCCGTGGACGATTCCGCGCCGGAGGGAAGTGAGACTGTAGTCGTGACGTTAAACGTCGCGCCGGGCTATCGGATTTCCGGCCCAGCCAGCGCGACGGTCACGATTGCAGACGACGACGTGAACTCGGCACCAAGCGTGACGATCACCAGCCCGAGCGTCGGCACGGCGACACTGCCTCCGGGAGTCGGTCTCATTTTGGAAGCGACAGTCAACGATGACGGCAAGCCAGCCGGCAGCACTCTTGCGACAACTTGGAGCACGGTGAGCGGGCCGGGCATCGTCACCTTTGGCGATGCTTCGCAACCGGACACGACCGCGATATTTAGCACGGCGGGAACGTATCTCATCCGGCTCTCGGCAAACGACGGCGCGCTCACCACCAGTGCGGACCTCACCGTCACCGTCCTGCAAGCCAGTCAGACATGGACGGGCACCAACATCGCTTCTGCAACCCCCGCCGGGAGTTTTACGGAAACAGACGGCACATTCACGGTTCGCGGTGGAGGGACCAATATCAGCGGAACCGCCGACACATTCTTTTTCGTCCAGCATCAGCTCGTGGGAAACTGCGACTTCCGCGCGCGAATCGTGAGCATGACGGGCGGCGGCAGCTCGGCAAAGGCGGGCGTCATGATTCGGCAATCCACGGCAGGAAACTCCCGCGGAGCATTCATGTCTGCCTACGGGACCGGCGGGACATCAGGCTCGTGGCGGACTCGCGCCACAGACGGCGTAAGCTGGGCGAGCGTGAACGGCCCCGGCGCCCCTTCGTTTCCACGCTGGGTCCGGGTGGTCCGCAACGGCAACAGCTATTCGGGATTCACCTCAAGCGACGGCACGGCGTGGACCGCCGTGGGAAGTGCCGGAACAGTGAGCATGGCGGAGCCGTTGCTCATCGGGCTCGCAGTCACTTCAAACAACACGAGCGCGCTTTGCACGGCGATCTTCGACAGCGTGAGCATCCTGCAAACAGGCAACGTCGCACCGTTCGTAAGCGCCGGAGCGGATGGTTCGACGGTTCTCCCGCAACCCGCCGCACTGGGCGGAAACGCCAGCGACGATGGACTGCCGGGCGCGCTCACGACGACTTGGTCGAAGCGAAGCGGGCCAGGGACAGTAACATTTGCCGATCCCGCTGCGGAAGCGACGACCGCAGGATTCAGTGCGCCCGGCGCTTATATTTTGAGGCTCATCGCCGACGACACGCAGGTAAAAACGTTCGACGACGTGACGATTACGACAAGCGTTCCGGAGGTGAACATCACCGCAAATTCGCCGGGTGCGAACGAGGCAAATGACGGAGTCGCTGCCTATACGATTACACGCACGGGCTCCGGCGACTCGACGATGGCAGTTCAGTTTTCTGTTGGTGGAACAGCGAGTATTGCGGACTATACGAGCACGGCCCTTGGCATTGGCGTGCTCTCCATTCCCATCGGCTCGACGAGCACGGTGGTGAGTGCGGCGATCGTGAAAGATGCACTCATCGAAGGAACCGAGACACTTTCTCTCACGCTCGACGAGGGCAGCAGCTACACAATCGGCGTCACCCCCTTGGCGACTGTAAACATCATCGACGCGCCGGTTCTTTCAGTCGCCGCGACGGACTCTGCCGCGACCGAACTCGGCCTCACCACCGGAATTTTCACCGTCATTCGCAGCGGACCCACGGACAACGCGCTCGCCTTCACCACGAGCATCAGCGGAACCGCGACCGCCGGGATAGATTACGTGAATGAGGGAACTGCATTCGTCATTCCCGCCGGGCAGTCGCAGGTCGCAATCCCGCTTAGCCCACTCGCCGACACTCTCGCGGAAGGAAGCGAGACCGCGACACTCACACTCGCGGAAACCGGCGACTACGCGCTCGCCACGGCGTCTGCAAATGTAGTCATCGCGGATTTGCCGGCTGACGATTGGCGGCTGGCGAAATTCGGCACCGACGCAAACAATCCCGCTGTCGCAGACGACCTCGCCGATCCCGATGGCGACGGAATCGTAAATCTCCTCGAATACGCATTCTCTCATGAGCCGCTGACCTTTGATTCATCCCCTTCCCTTGGCTTCGGGAGCGGCGAGCTCTCGCTGACATACCGGCTCAATCTCCTGGCACCCGACCTCACTTACGTCGTCCAGAAAAGTAGCGACGCGGCGAATTGGCAGCCCGCACTTCCGGTGAACGAAGTCGTTTCCGATGACGGAGCAGTCCGCGTGATTCGATCCCGTGTTTCGATTGGTAGCGAACCCGCCGCATTCCTGCGTCTTCAGGTAACCCGACCGTAAAAACGGGTCTTGCCCGCAGTGCATGAAAGTAGCACTTTAGACCAATGAGCACAAACCTCTCCGATTGCCCGTCCTGCAACTCACGCATCATCGTCGTGAACGAACCGCTGCCATCGCTCGACCGCCGTGGCTTCTTGAAAAGATCGGCCGCTGCTGCGCTGGCCCTTGCCGCCGCTCCCATTGTCCGCGCTGCAAAGAGCGAGACGCTCGTCCAGCAACTCCACAAGAGCCTCACCGAGGAACAGCGCAAAGCGGTGTGCTTTGCGTTCAACGATCCGAAACGCTCACTGGTGGACAACAACTGGCAGATCGTCCCGCAGACGGTCAGCGGATTTTTCACTGCCGACCAACAGGCGCTCATCCGCGATATTTTCACGGGACTCCACTCGCCGGAATACGCCGAGACCGTGATGAAACAAGTCGCGAGCGATTCGGGCAAAGCGGGATTCGGTTCGAGCAGCGTTGCTCTTTTCGGCGAACCGGAGAGCGGCAAGTTTGAGTTCGTCCTCACCGGGCGCCACTGCACACGGCGTTGCGACGGGGACAGCGTGGAAGGCGCGGCGTTTGGCGGGCCGATTTTCTACGGCCACGCCGCCGGCACCTTCAACGAGGGTCCGGCGCACGAAGGGAACGCCTATTGGTTCCAGGCAAAACGCGCGAACGAAGTCTTCAAAATGCTCGACGGCAAGCAGCGTGAAGCCGCGCTGCTCGAACGTGGCCGCGAAGAGATGAGCGACGACACCGTGAAACTCACCGGCAAGAAGACCGGTCTCGACGGACTCGCTGTCCGCGACATGTCAAAGGATCAGCAAGACGGCGTCCGCGCCGTCATCCGCGACCTGCTCGCGCCGTTCCGAAAAGAGGACTCTGACGAAGCAATGAAACTGATCACTTTCGAGGATCTGCACATGGCTTTCTACAAAGCAGGCGACATCGGCAAGGATGGCGTGTGGGACGTCTGGCAGCTCGAAGGGCCAAACATGGTCTGGCACTTCCGCGGCTCTCCACACGTGCATGTGTGGGCGAATATCCGTGCTTAATTCGCGGGACTAATCGTCATCCTCATCGCGTCCGACCGCCCATTCCGGATACGGGGCGGCGCTGCCTTTCATCGCGTGCCAGAGAATGCGGTTCAGCACGTCCTCGGGGGCTTTGTCCACTTCGCGGAAATTGAGCGTCGCCGACTTGATCGCGTTTATTTGCAGGAGTGCGTCTTTGATCTGCTGGACGGGCGTGTTCATCTGGTCGAGAGGGATGTTTGCAGGCAGCGCTTTGTATGGCGTGAAATCCGCCTTCTCCGTGAAACAATCGGACATCGGCGTGGCGCTGGCGTCGAACTGGTTCATCGGCGGCAGCCCGAGGATTTGCTCGATCGTGCGGATGATGCTGGTCGTGTTGTATTGCGTGCTGATGACCTCGCCGCGCTTTGTGTAGGGGCTGATGCAGTAGGCGGTCGTGCGGTAGCCGCTGACGTGGTCCCAGCCCGCTTGCGGGTCGTCTTCGATGGCAAAAATCGCGGTCTCCTTCCAAAACTTGCTGTGCGAGAAGGCCTCGACAATCCGGCCCAAAGCGAGGTCGTTGTCAGCCATATACGCGGCAGGCGTGGGTGACGATTGGCTCGTTCCGCTTGTGTGGTCGTTGGGCAGGCAAATGAGGATGAGATTGGGTAACTCGCCCTTTTCTTCGAATTGCTTCAATTCGCGGATGACGAAGTCGGCGCGGTATTGGTCGGGCACCTCCATAGACCAGCCGACATAGTCCGTGGGGACGTAGGGTTTGAGAGATTCCACGACGGGGTAGCTGGCGAAAATCACGTCGTCGGTTTCGCCTTTCCACTTGCGATAACAGTCGAGGAACTTCGGCGAACCCTTGCGCTTCGGGTCTCGCCATTTGACATCGGGCGCTGCGAATTCCCCGTAGTTGCGGAGCGTCTTTTTGTGTTTGATCGCGTTGTCCCACAGGAAGCCACCGGGCGAATACGCCAGCGCGTCGGACTCGTCTTCGCCCATCCCGTCGGGGTAACTGCGGGGAAATCCGGCGAACGATTTTTCCATGTAGTCCGTAGCAAATGCAGTGGTGCTCCACTGATGCCCGTCGGCGCTGAGAATCCCGGCGCAGTAGGTGTTGTCGAGCAGCACAAAATCGTTCGCGAGCTTGTGGAGATTCGGTGTGATCTTCTCGCCGAAAATGCAGAGTTCAGGGTCGCCGTTGCCTTTCGCGATATCGCCGAGCACCTGATCGTAAGTTCGGTTCTCTTTGATGATATAAACAACGTGCTTGAAGACGCTCGGCTCGCCGATGCGCTCCGGCACAGGTCGCGCGGGCTGGCCGGGACGCGGCGGGAGTTTGCTGGCCACGATCGCTTCGCGGCGGAGATTGCGCAGAACGGTCTCGGTGAGCTTCGGAAGCGCGGCGTCCTTTGGCAGCGGAACGAGCGAAATCGAGCCGGTGTAATGATGCGAGTTAAAGCCTTCCTTCCCCTCCTTGTTTTTCTTCTTCAGCGCAGGATGCCCTTTGATGTTCGCAACCGCGAGTGTCCCACGCGCCGTGTCCAGCACGAGCGCGCCCGGATACCAGCCGACAGGGATGAGCCCGGCGAGTTTCGATTCACGGTCGCCGGGTTCGAACTCGATGACGGCGATGGCGTTTTGCGTTCCGTTCGCGACGTAAAGCGTGGTGCCGCCTTTGCTGAATGCCATTGCGTTGGGCGATGCTCCAAGCAAGTCGCTCGGCTTCTCCTTAGCCCAGATGGTCTCCACGATTTTATTTCCGACCGTTTCGATCACACTGAGATTGTCCGAGCCAGCGTTCGCGCAGACGACATATTTGCCGTCCGGCGACACGGCGAGCGCGCTGGCATGAAGCGCGGTGATGACTTCCGTCACGGGTTTTCCAGCGGCGAGGTCGATGACGCTCACCGAGCCTTCGCTCGCGATGTGTCGAACAGGATCGACGCGCACCACCGTGCCTCGCCCCGCCGGACCGGTGAGGTCGTCCTTGCCAGCGCGGCGTCCACCCCAGTTCGATACGTAGGCTTTTTCACCCACGAGCACGACATCATACGGCGCGACTCCGACGTCGAAGGTGCGGAGGATTTTGCCCGACTCGATGTGAAGTTCGAGCAGCGTGTTGGAGAGATTGCCGCAGACGTAGAGCTTCGTTGCATCTGCGGAAAGCGCGAGGCCGGCGGGAATCTCCTGCTTGCGGCGCGGGGCGTTTGCCTTCGGCAGCGGGAGCGAATGCGAGGCGGAGATTTTGCCGTCGGTGCCAACGGTGAAGACCTTGATGGAACCGTTCACGTTGCTAAGGAAGATGTGCTTTCCATCGGGCGAAAAGATGAGGCCCGTGAAGCTCACCTGCGCGTCTTTGTCCGGCGCAAGAATGTTCGGCGAAACAACGTCAGGCTGCGGCTCGTTGACCTTCTCATCGGGCATGGCGACGCGCTGGAGCACCTCGCCCGTCTCCGGATGAAACACGACGAGTTCGTGGTTTTTTCCAGACGCAACGAGCAGCTTTCCATCCGGGGAAAGCGCAATCACCTGCGGGCGCCCCGCGAAATCAATCTGCCTGCCGAGCGGCGTGATGACTTGGTTCACCGGTAAAACGGTGCGGTCGCCATCGCGACCGACGCGCTCCGCAGTCGCACCTGGCTCCGGTGCTGCGAATACGGAATTTGCGATGAGGAGAGCGATAGCGAGAAAAGACTTCATGAAGACCGGCGAAGCGTAAGCCGCGATGATCCACTGCGACAAGCGCAGAGCGGGAACTCCCGCTGAAGTCAGCCCACCCGGTTACTTCTTCTCGACCTTCTTTCGCGGCGACTTCCTGGCACCTTGCGCTTCGCGCGCGAGGAGGGCGACGGCAGGGTTCTCGATACGGCGCTCGGCGGTGATGATGTGGAGCTGGATCGTGCAATCTTCGGTGCGGCCAAGCGAGACGAACCCATAGCGCTCGATTGCCTCGGCCTCGACGATCGTTGGCACTGAGGTAATCCCTATGCCCTCGGTTGCGACAATTTTAGCCATCGCCGCATCCTCAAACTCTCCGACGACCACCGGCTCAATGCCCGCAACTCGAAACCATTTCTCAAGATCGCGCCGCAGCGTCGTGTTCTGAGTCGGCAGGAGCATCGGCGCGCCGTTCAAATTGCGCGGAAACCGGCCGGCCAGCTTTTTCGCCAGTGCAGGCGCAGCACAAAATGTCACGCCGCTTGCACCGATGAAATGCGTGAATGTTTTCACATTACCGCCCGAAGGCGGGGGCTCGTCGGTGAGCAACGCGTCGAGCCGGTGCGCGGCAAGCTGGCCGAGCAAGTCGTCTAGTTTTCCTTCGCGGCAGGAGACCTGAACCGCCGGGGCCTGAGCAAAGACCGGGCGAAGGATTTCGAGGCTGAGAAGCTTTGGGAACGAATCCACAATTCCGATATTGAGTCGCTGCGTGCGCGCGGTCGTTCCGCGTGTGGCGGTCGTCAGTAACTCCCGCCCGAGCCCAAAGATCTCCTCAGCGTATCCGTGCACCATCCGTCCAAAGTCCGTGAGTACAATCGAACGTCCGCTTCGCCGGTAAAGTGTTTCGCCCAGCGCCGACTCAAGCTGCTTTACCTGCGCGCAAATCGAAGGCTGGGAAGTGCGGAGCTTTTCTGATGCCCGGCTCACGCTCCCTTCCTGGGCGACTGCGTGAAAGTATCGAAGATGGTGATAATTGAGCCATTCGTTGGCGGTATTCTCGGATTCCATAAAAGCTCACAGTAGCTTCCATATAGTATATTTGTCGAATCCGGAAATGGGGCTAAACCTCGGGTTGTTATGAAATTCATTCTTACAAACAGCAACCATCAGCCATCCGCAGCATTCGCCGAACTCGTAGAACAGAGCATTGAGTCGCTTCGCGAGGATCTCCACATCGACGAGGCTCACATCCGGCTGGAGCATCATGCCGACGCGAGCCCTGCATTCCGGATCACTGCGCACCTTGTAACGCCGGGGCCGGATGTCTTCGGCGAGGCCGTGGACCACACCCTCCGCGCAGCGCTTACGAAATTGATTGCCGGACTCGAGTCCCGCATCGACCATAGGCATCAAAAGCGCGAGCGGAGAGCCAGGAGCCATTTCAAGACATCCGCGCCGACCCAGCTCAACACCGCCGCAAAGCGTTAAACGACAATTCATCCTTTTTGATTTAGAACATGACAGACACAACCTGGCTTTGGGTGGGATTCAACCTCTTCGTGCTCGCGATGCTGGCGCTCGACCTCGGCGTATTTCACCGAAAATCGCACGTCGTTTCTTTCCGTGAGGCCATGGGATGGACTGTCGCGTGGGTGACTCTCGCAGCGCTCTTCAATATCGGTATCTGGCACTTCGCCGGAGCGGACAAGGCGCTCGAATTTACGACGGGCTACGTGATCGAATACTCGCTCAGCGTGGACAACATTTTTGTCTTCGCTCTGCTCTTCTCTTACTTCGCGGTGCCGCCGATCTATCAGCACCGGGTGCTCTTTTGGGGCATCCTGGGCGCTTTGGTTTTGCGTGCGATGATGATCGTTGCCGGAACGGTGCTCATCACCAAATTCGCGTGGATTATCTACGTGTTTGGAGCATTCCTCATTATCACGGGAATCAAAATGATCGTGAAGAAAGAGGAAGAGATCCATCCCGAGAGGAACCCAGTCGTGAAGTGGTTTAAAAGACTCATGCCGGTGACCAGCGACTATCGCGGCGATAAGTTCTTCGTTCGCGAGAACGGAGTTCGAATGGCCACGCCGCTGTTTGTAGTGCTGCTGCTGGTTGAAATTTCGGACGTGATCTTCGCGGTCGATTCCATCCCTGCAATTTTCGCGGTCACCAAAGACCCATTCATCGTTTACACTTCCAACGTGTTCGCCATCCTCGGGTTGCGGTCGTTGTATTTCGCACTGGCCGGAGTTCTGGACAAATTCCATTATCTCAAGGTCGGCTTGGGAATTGTTCTGACCTTCGTCGGCGTGAAGATGTTGCTTGGTCACACTGCGTGGAAAATCGACACGGTCGTGTCGCTCGGAGTCATTATCGCGGTGCTCGCGGGCTCCATCGTCATGTCGCTGGTGTGGCCCAAGAAGGTCATCGTCAAAGGCGAAACGATGCTGCCGACTCCCACGCACATCGATTGATGACGTTCATCATCGTGGAGATGTTGATCGTGGGCGCGCTGCTCGTCGCGAATGGTGTGTTCGCCATGAGCGAGATGGCCGTTGTATCCTCGCGGAAGTTCCAAGCTCAAGCAAATGGCGGCCGCTGGTGACCGGGGCGCGGAGGCTGCACACAGACTCGCGGAGAAGCCGGAGCGGTTTCTCCCAACCGTCCAGATCGGCATCACGCTGATTGGCCTCCTCGCGGGCGCATTCAGCAGTTTTCCACTTTTGATCGCACAGTCCTTTCCGCTTTTGATCGCACCACGACAGTCAATCTATGCCAACCTCGCTGCCGGGACTCCCGTGCGCGTCGCGGATCTGCTGGCGCGACCGGTGTTCGTAAGACAGGACGAAACCGTACTGCAGGTACTGAATCATCGATATGGATCGCACCTCCGTTGACAAGGTTCTCATTCAAATCCTGCCTTGAGCATTTCCGAGCATGGAACACTTGCCGTCGTCACCGACGCCACGCACTCTTTCCTCAATTAATCAGTCAATGAACTCGCAAGACAACAAACAGCACCCACTCGGACGCCTCATCTTTCTCAGCCGCTGGATGCAGGCTCCGCTCTACCTTGGACTTATCGTGGCGCAGGGAGTTTACGTCTTCCGGTTCTTTATGGAGCTCTGGCACCTCATCACCATCGCGGCTGATGTCGGGACGGTAAAAGAGTCGGACATCATGCTCATCGTTCTTGGCCTTATCGACGTCGTGATGATCGCGAATCTCCTCATCATGGTCATCATCGGAGGCTACGAAACATTCGTCTCAAAGCTCCGTCTGGATGGACACCCGGATCAGCCCGAGTGGCTCTCGCACGTGAACGCGGGCGTACTCAAAGTGAAGCTCGCCACCGCGCTCATCGGCATCTCTTCGATCCACCTCTTGAAGACTTTTATCGATCTGAAAATGCACACCCATCATGAGATTTTGTGGCAGGTCATCATCCACTCGATCTTTGTCTTCTCGGCGCTGATGCTCGCATGGATCGAGCGTCTCATTGGCGCGCCCAAACACTAATCACCGTCGAAGGATTCCGCACATCGCGAATTGCGGGCTCCGACGCCCTCTCACCCGCACTTCCTGCGCACAGGGCGGGAACGAAGCGCGAGCAAAAATCCGACGCCGCACAGCACCGACGCCGTCGGGCCGGGCTCGGGAATAGCAACCGTGTCCCAGCCGATATCGCGAAGGAAAGTAAGATCGAGCTGTGTAAGTTCCCGACGCTCGCCGTTCGTGAGGAGGGGGCTCATCACCACTTCTTGTGATGAAGATCCATCTAGGATCAAACTTGTCAGACCGTCGATGGGATGCGCCCCGTCCGACGCAATAATTCCGGTTCCGGTTCCGTGCAGCGCGATCGTCTGTGCGCCGAGCCAGTTGAGCCCGGACACTTTGCTCGACCAATTCACCGACTGCCCGATGCCGAGCGCGTGCATGAGCTCGTGCAGAGCCACGGAATAGAAATCGTATTTTTCGAACACCACAGGGGCCGTGTGGTCGAACTGCCAGAACGCACCCAGCTCCGCCGGGGTGTCCGTGTCGCCGTCATCATCGGTATCGAGGTCAAACGAAATACTACCACCCATCGCACCATACTGCAGTGAATACTCCCCCACGAATCCGCCGAAATTGCTGCTCCCACTGATGCTTCCCATCGTGGGACCGCCGCCACGGGGGAGCTTCGCGTTGGATAGCGCTTCCGCCGCATCTACCGCTCCGATCCACTGATTCGGAAATCCGCTGCCGTTCAACCCAAATCCCGCTCCTCCGGTCGATCCGATGCCGAGCGTCCCGCCGCCCAGATTCCGCGCCCCCGCGAAGACCCGCACTTCATTCGCAGCAAGGCGCGGAACTTCGATCGTCACCGCGGCACCCGTGGCAGGATGAGGGTAGGTCAGGCGCCAGTCGAACGTCGCAGAAGTGGAGCCGTTCACGCCGGTGAACACGTCCGCGTCCACAGGCGCAAGATTCGTGGTGATTGCCGCACTCAAGTCCGCGGCGGCCGCCTCCAGAGCATTCCGAGCCGCAGCATTCCCGGCAAAGAATGTGTCGCCCGAGTAGTCCAGGACGATCATCACTCCAGAGGCTTCCCTGCTGAAGAGCGAGAGAGTCGCGACGGCAAGTGAGAGACATCGGCATTTCGTGATATATGGTTTCAAGCGGCAGGACATTGCAGGGATGAGATTCTCAATAGCTTAAACAGGGCCGGACGTCACATCGAAATGGCGCACGCTGTTTCCGGGTTCGCTTCCTACTTCGAAATCGGCTGCGGAATGCGGAGGTAGGCGAAGAAATCGCGGAGCTGCTGGTCGGTGAGACCTTCGAGCAATCCTTCGGGCATCAGGCTGCGACCTGCGCTTTTCATCTCGGCGATCTGGTCCCGCGGCAGTGCGATATCCTGTCCGTCGAGTCCGCGCAGCGTCACGACGTTTGCGTCTTTGTCGGCGAGGAATCCGCCGAGCGTGCGACCGTCTTTTGTCGTGATGGTGAAGTTCTCGAACCCTTCGCGGATTTCGGCGTTTGGCGTGAGGATGCTGGCGAGCATGGTGCCGAGGTCTTCGCGCTGATACGCGGTGAGATTCGGTCCGATTTTCCCGCCTTTGTGAAAGAGCTGATGGCACGCCCCGCAGCGAGCCATGTAGGTGGCTTCGCCGTCGTATGGATTGCCGTTTCCTCCAGCGAGAATGGCGCGGAGTTTATCGAACTGCGCGCGGTCTATTGCGGCAGCCGCGACGGGGAAAAGGCGCGCGGCCTTTTCCCGATCGGCGCTCTTCTCGCGCAGCCAAGCGGCGGCATCGGGCGGAACTTCGCTGGCTTTCACTGCGCCGTTTTCGACGAGGGTGAGCAGCGATGGACTCGTGGTGTCGCGGCTGGCAAGTAGGGTGATTGCGGCTGGCTGCGCGTCTTTGGAAATCGAAGCGAATTGCGCGGCGATGGTCGTGCCGATTTGCGCATCGTCAAACGGGAGCAGTGCACCGAGCGCGGCTTTGCGAATGTCTGCCTTCGCGTCGGCGGTCGCGAGCGCGAGCAGCGGCTGAACGGCGGCGGCGGTCTTCGTTTCTCCGAGTGTGCGGACGCAGAGCATGCGTTCTTCAAGCTTCGCCGCTGGGTCGGCAATGAGCTTCAGTGCATCGGCGACAGCAGCGGCATCGCCTTGGCGGATGCGGAAGCCGATGGAAGTGCTGCCGGCCTTGACTAGCGCTGCGACGAGTTCGTCAGGGAGTGTCGGGATTTGTCGGCCTTTGAATTCGCCCTCGAAAACCATCACAAGTGCGCTGCGCTGATCGTCGGGTGCTCGGTTGAGTAGTCTTGCGGCAGCGAGGAAATCGGTGCGTGTGCCGCTCGCAGTGAAGCGCCGCATGATGCGTGGAGTGATGTGTTCGCGGACAATAGGTTTGTTTGCGAGCTGTTTTGATAGCGATAGGATATCATCGAAATTGCCATCGGCACTGTGGCGTTGCATTTCTGCTTCGATTTGCCACCAGCAGAGCATCGGGATGAATGGGTCGGCGGCGTCTGGTTCCAAGTTTAGAATATGCCAGACGAGGTGCATTCCCCGCCACGGTTCAAGACCTCGGAGTTGAGAGGCAACGGATAGTCGCAAGTCGCGGGGGGCAGTCGCAAAGTAGTCTTGATCGAGATATTTCGAAAGACCGTCGGCGTATTCGGGAATCTCCGCAGCAAGCCGAAAAGCCCACGCACGCACAGCCGGTGCGGAATGATGAAGCGCGTTTCTGTAGTGCTCCTCCTTCATGAGTCCGGCCTGATGCAGCGCCCAAAGCGCTTCCAAGGCAGGATGCGTTTCCTTTTCCGCGAGCAGCTTTTTGAGCGGCTCCAGCGCAGACTTGTCGCGTCGCTCGCCGAGCAGCCGGACCGCCGTGGAGCGATGCCACTTGTTCGGATGACGCAGCAGCTCGACCAACTCGAGCGTGGTTTTCTTCGCGAGGTTGAGGTCGCGTTCCAGCGGGGCGTCTTTTCCACGCAGACGGTAAATGCGGCCGGTGGTCGGGTCGAGCTGGCCTTGGTAGTTCTGACCGTGCGCGATATATTCCTCGTAGAAATCGGCGACGTAAACCGAGCCGTCGGGCGCGTTGGCTAGGAAGACAGGACGAAATGCGATGTCGTCTCCGGCGAGCGGGATGCCGGTGTCCTTCGTCGAAAATGTCGCGCCGAGGGCAATGCGCTCGGATGCTGTGATGTTGCGGTGGAGCGGGTCGGCGCCGAGCATTTTTCCGAGCAGCGTGGGCACGGCGGTGCCTTCGGCCATGATGATGTTGTGAGTGAACCGCTGGATGGGATTCGCGCTCGTCATCGGGCCAAATTCGCCGAATGAAAACTCGTGTCCCGTCGCGCCGAACTTGCCGGGGTCTTTGCCCTGCTTGAGGTAGATGCCGTTCTGGATGAAGTGCCAGCCGCGCGTGTTGCCGCCGTTGTGCCCGCTGAAAAGATTTCCCTCCGCGTCGAACTCCAGACCGAACGTATTTCCGCCGCCCTCGGCAAAAATCTCGAACGTCTTTCGCGTCGGATGGTAGCGCCAGACCATGCAGCCCTCGAAATAGACGCCGGGCGAATTCGGTGAATCCACATCGGGCCGTTTCACGCGGCAAGTCACGGTGCTGCCCTGCCCGCCGTAGAGCCAGCCGTCCGGTCCCCACACGAGACCGTTTGCGACGCTGTGCGTGTCTTCGAGACCGAAGCCGGAGAGCCGGACTTCCGGCGGTCCGTCCGGAATGTCGTCGCCGTTTTTGTCTGGATAAAACATGAGATACGGCGTGTTCATCACCCAGATTCCGCCGTGGCCGTACACCGCTGCGTTGGCCATGTTCAGGCCTTCGAGCACGTTTTTGTGTTTGTCGAAAACGCCGTCACCATCCGTGTCTTCGTGCACCGAAATGATGTCCGCGCCACGGTCATGATTCGGCGGCGGTGGCGGAACTTTGTCGAAGACCGCGCGGTAATATTGATCGCGGCTGAGCTGCTTGATCCCCGCCGGATAAGGATACTGCCGGTAATGGGAAACCCACAGCCGCCCGCGTTCATCGAACGACATGTGCGTGGGCTGCGCGACGAGCGGCTCCGCGAGCAAAAGCTCCACCGCGAGCCCAGGCTCCACGCGCATTTTTGCAAGCGACTCCGCCGGCGAGAGCCGCTGGCCGGGCATATTCTCCGTGGCAACAAGCGGCATCGTGGAAAGGCGAAACCCTTTCTCGGTGAATGCAGCTTTCTCCGGTGCCTGCGCAAGCGGTTTCAGCGCGGCGGCGTCGCCGGAGAATTTGTCCCATTCGCCAGCCAGCACAAGCTCATCGAAGTACGTGCGAAAGACCGGCGGTTGCGCAAACCGCTCATCTTTCTCCAGTCGCACCGCGAGCGTATTGAACACGCTCTTTTCCAA
>JAYUSJ010000373.1:0-32998 GCA_043755735.1 Verrucomicrobiaceae bacterium
TCGTGTGGAACGCGGTATCCTCAAGAAGATGGAAGAAGTCGAAATCATCGGTCTCCGTGACACCGTCAAGACGACCGTCACCGACATCGAAATGTTCCGTAAGCTTCTCGACGAAGCCCGCGCTGGTGAGAACGTTGGAGTTCTTCTCCGCGGCATCAAGAAGACGGACGTGGAGCGCGGCCAGGTTTTGGCCAAGCCAGGTTCCGTGAAACCGCACAAGAAGTTCAAAGCCGAGATTTATGTTCTCAGCAAGGACGAGGGCGGACGTCACACTCCTTTCTTCAACAACTATCGCCCGCAATTCTACTTCCGTACGACGGACGTGACCGGTTCGGTCACCCTGCCAGCGGGAGTCGAGATGGTGATGCCCGGCGACAACGTTGGCGTTGAAGTCGAACTCATCAGCGGCGTCGCCATGGAAAAAACCATGCGCTTCGCAATCCGCGAAGGTGGACGCACCGTCGGTGCAGGTCGTGTGACCGACATCGTCGCCTAAGCGAGAAAAAACTTGCCGAATTACGCGCGGGGCGGAGATTATCCTTCGCCCCGCGCTTTCGGCTAAAAAACGTGATACGGGAGTAACTCAATTGGTAGAGTAGCGGTCTCCAAAACCGCCTGTTGGGGGTTCGAGTCCCTCCTCCCGTGCCAGTTTTCCCAAATCAAACCAAACCATGGACTTTTTCAAAGTTAGCGGAAGCCTCGCATTCGGGGTCTTCATTTGGCTCATCATCCTCGTTGCTGTCATCACTGCGTTTTCGAAACGCGCGATGATCGGTTCGTATTTGCGTGACGTGATGACCGAACTTCAGAAAGCAACATGGCCTTGGGACCCGAAGGAAAAGACCTTCGCTGCCAAATATAAAGAGCTGATCGATTCCACATTGGTGGTAATCATCGCAATGATTCTTCTGGGAGCCTGTGTGTCCACGATCGACCTGGGACTGCTCGGAATCACCTCGTGGATTTTTAAAGCACGCTAATGACCGAAGAACAAAAACGCAAACAGTGGTACGTTGTCCATGTCCTCTCGGGGCAGGAGAACAAAGTGTGTGATAGCGTCAACAAGCGCATCAAGACGGACGAAATGTCCGACTACATATTCGAGGTCGTGAACCCTACAGAGCGCGTATCGGAAGTCCGCCGTGGCAAGAAGACGGAGACAACCCGCAAATTTTTCCCCGGCTACCTCATCGTCAACATGTGGTTGTTCGATGATAACAAGCAACTCGTCGAAAAGACGTGGTATTTCATCAAAGAAACGCAAGGCGTTCTGGGCTTTGCCGGCACGAAGGATCGTCCGACGCCGATGCCTCAGAAAGAAGTAGAGGCGTTGCTTTCGCAAGTCCGCGCTTCCGACGAGAAGGCCCGCCCGAAGGTGGAATTCACTGTCGGAGAAATCGTCAAAGTGGCCGATGGTCCATTCCAGAGTCAGACCGGCGTCGTGGAAGAGATCGATCCAGAACGCGGAAAGCTCCGTGTCAGCGTCAGCATCTTCGGACGCGAAACGCCCGTGGACCTCGAGTACTGGCAGGTCGAACGCAACGTCTGACCTCACAAATTTACGCACAAACAAAATCCGGGCGCGGAGCCTCCCACGCCCAACAACCAATCTAAATCATGGCAAAAGAAATCGTAGGATCCATTAAACTCCAGATCCCCGCTGGACAAGCAAACCCCGCACCGCCAGTCGGTCCGGCGCTCGGTCAACAAGGTGTCAACATCATGGCATTCTGCAAAGAGTTCAACGCTCGCACGCAGAAGCAGTCAGGCGACATCCTTCCTGTTGTCATCACCGTCTATAAAGACAAGAGCTTCACCTTCATCACGAAGCAGCCCCCGTCCTCGTCGATGATCAAAAAGGCGCTCAAGATCGCCAGCGGAAGCAAAGAACCGCACAAGGTCAAAGTCGGAAAGCTCTCGAAGAAGCAGCTTCTCGACATCGCCAAGGCCAAGATGCCCGATCTCAACGCCCGCACGGAAGAAGCCGCGATGAAAATCATCGCCGGCACCTGCCGCCAAATGGGTGTGGAAATCGAACTGTGAGTCGATTCGGGGGCGAACTGCTCTCGATGTAATTTTCAGCGAGCGGGAGTGAACGAAAGTTCGCTCCCGCTTTTTTTGCGCCCCGGATAGGTCCTCCTCATGCCGAGTCAAAAGCGAAGGCCGTGGGCGGTGGCCACAAGCCGCGAGCATGTGCGGAGCCTTTCCGGGAAAACCGGGAGACGGGGAATCTTACTTTTTCTCATGCTCATGCTCATGCTCTGCAGCGGAGGAGTTTTCCGGGCATGAGCAGCTGAGAGAAGTGCGCGCGTGTTTCCTCCAAGGCGGGGCCTTGCGACTGATCACCGCCGATAAACAAGCTGGCTTACCTCCCACGACGACTGACAAAGCACTAGGGATTTGATGCGCGATCACTTCGGAAATAATGCGGAAGAATTGCCGGATTCGACGTTCGATATTCGTTTCGGTTCCGGGAAAAACTTCATTGCCCGGAACTTGACGGAACGAGCGATGCCCGCTCAGGCTCGATTGAGCCTTGCTCTATGCCCGGTGAGCAGGCAAAAACAACCGGGAGCGAAAACCCTAAAAATATATTTGCGTTCCACGGATGAAGCATTAGTCTCCGCCCCTCTTTTCTTACAAATATCTATGGCAAAAACCTGCTGGCTCGAACGTGAAAAACGCAAAGCGAAAACTGTGGCAAAATACGCTGCAGTCCGCGCTGAAATGAAAAAAACCGGTGACTACGTCGGTCTCTCAATGTTGCCGCGTAATGCGTGCCCTGTCCGGCTCAGCCGTCGCTGCAATGCAACCGGTCGTAAGCGCGCTTACATCGGACGGTTCCAGCTTTCGCGTATCACGGTCCGCGAACTTGCATCGCATGGATTGATTCCAGGCGTGACGAAATCGAGCTGGTAGTCGTCCGCAGCGTTTAAAGCTTTATCGAGTCGCAGACCTCAGGGTCTGCGACTCGTTCGTTTTTCAATGAATACCTTAATTTTCCTCGCGTCGGGAGCGCAGCTCGTGCGGGAGCTGCCTGCGGCGGGAAGCGTCGTGATGCAGTGGATCGGCATTATGTTTCTCGTATTTCTCAACGGCTTCTTCGTGGCTGCGGAATTCGCTTTGGTCAAAGTACGAAGCAGCCAGTTAGAGGCGCTTGAGCTGGAGGGGAATAAGCGCGCCGCGCAATCGCGCAAGGCATTGACTCATCTCGACGCATATCTTTCCGCGACGCAGCTCGGCATCACTCTGTCGAGTCTCGGGCTTGGCTGGGTCGGTGAGCCATTTCTTGCGGGTATGCTGGAGCCTGTTTTCCTGCGGCTTGGACTCAGCGAGGCGATGATCCATCCGCTGAGTTTTGCGATCGCATTTTCAATCATCACGTTTCTCCACATCGTGCTCGGTGAACTTGCGCCGAAGTCGCTGGCGATCAGGCGATCAGTGGGCGTGACGATGTGGGTCGCGGCTCCGCTCGGTTGGTTTTACACGATTTTCAAACCGGCCATCTGGTTTTTGAATGGCGCTGCAAACAAGTTGCTGAAGTATTTTTTCCGCATCGAGCCGGTCAGCGAGCATGAGCTGGCGCACAGCGAAGAAGAGTTGCGCGTGATTCTGGCCGAGAGCGCCAAGGCCCGGGAGGTGAGTCCGCTCGGCAAGGAGCTGCTCATCAATGCGCTCGATCTTCGCGAGCGCGTCGTTCGTGATATTCATACGCCGCGCGGCGATGTTGTCTTTCTAAATACCGAGGACACTTTCGATGAAAACGTCCGTCGCGCCGAGGACTCGCGCCACACGCGATTCCCGCTTTGCCGGGGACATCTCGATGACACGCTGGGGCTGGTCCACATCAAGGATTTGCTGAAGCTGCTGCGCGAAGGCGGCTCGCCAAACGTGGAGTCCATCCGGCGTGAATTGCAAACCGTTCCGGAGATGATGCCGCTGGAGAAGCTGCTCAATTTTTTCCTGAAGAGCCACAGCCACATCGCGCTCGTCGTGGATGAATACGGCGGGGCGGTTGGCATCGTGACTCTTGATAACGTGCTGGAGGAGCTTGTGGGTGAGATTCAAGATGAGTTCGACACGGCGAAGCCCGAGATGCGCAAAGTGACGCAGGACGAATTTGTCGTAGAGGGAAGCCTTGGGCTCTACGAGTTGAATGAGATGATTTCTCTCGATATGGAAAGCAGCGAGGTCAGCACAGTGGGCGGCTATATTACGCAGCTCATCGGGCACCTTCCCGTGGTTGGGGAGAAGACGCGAATTGAGGATTTTGAGGCGACGGTGACCAAGGCGGACGGACGTCGCGTCGTGGAAGTAAATTTTAAGCGAGTGAAGGACTAAAACATGGCAATCATTGGCAAGCGAAACCAACTCCCCGTCCTCCGGGAAACCGACCATGGGCTCTATCTCGACGGAGGAACACACGGTGAGATCCTGCTGCCGAAACGCTACATCCAGCCTGGAAACAAAGCGGGCGATGTGCTCGATGTTTTCGTCTATCGTGATTCCGAGGACCGGATGGTCGCGACGACCGAGACGCCGCTGGTGAGGGTGGGGGAGTTTGCTGCGTTGAAAGTGGTCGGGGGACATGCGCGCATCGGGGCCTTCCTTGATTGGGGATTGAGCAAGGATTTGCTGCTGCCGAATCGCGAACTTTCGCATCGTCCGACGATTGGCGAAAGCATCGTGGTGTTTGTTTACGTGGACAAAAAGAGCGACCGTATTGTGGCGACGACGCAGTTCGATGGACTGTTGAACCTGACTCCGCCAAAGTATGAGCCGAAGCAGCGTGTCAGCATCCTCGTCGTCGGCGAGACACCGCTCGGATTCAAGGCGATCGTGGAAGGCGCGCACTGGGGGCTTCTGTATAAATCGGACATGGGCGTGATGCTCGAAGGCGGGACGAAAATGGACGCGCACGTCCGGCTGGTTCGCCCGGATGGAAAGGTCGATCTCAGTCTCGATCTCGCACACTACAAAGAACGCATCGCTCCGCTCACGGATAGAATTCTCGATGTGCTGAAAGCGGCGGACGGCAAGCTGGCGATGAATGATCGGAGCAGCCCCGGTGAAGTATTCTCGAAGTTTGGGACGAGCAAAAAAGCATTCAAGCAAGCGGTCGGCGCACTTTATAAAATGAGACGCATCCAAATGACCGAGGACGGAATCGAATTGCTGCCGGAGCCTCCGAAGCAGAAAACATCGGCACCGCGGGCGCGCGGCCGATAGTTGTGAATAGAAAAATCAAAGCCCGCCACGCTTTCCGGGTGATATAGCCCGGAATCATCCAATCAACACACACACAATCCCATGAAATCCACTCTCATTACACTCGCAACGCTCGTCGCAGGCTTCGCCTTCGCGGGAGAGCAGAATCTTTTTAACGGCAAGGATCTTTCCAACTGGGAAGGCAACGAAAAGCTCTGGTCCGTCCAGGATGGCGCAATCACCGGCAAGACCGGCAGCGAGGGCGACACCAAGATCAACCACAACACCTTCCTCGTATGGAAAGGCGGCACCGTTTCCGATTTCGAGTTGACGTTCAAGTACCGCATCGAAAAGGGAAACAGCGGCGTGCAATACCGCTCGAAGCTGAAAAACCCCGGCGCATCTGGTCCAGTGGTCGGCGGATATCAGGCTGATTTCGAGGCCGGCACGACTTACAGCGGTATCCTTTATGAGGAGCAGGGACGCGGTATTCTCGCGCAACGCGGACAGAAGACAAAAATCACCACGGATGCGGACGGCAAGAAGCCGAAAGTCGAAGTCACGGGCAGTGTCGGCGACTCGAAGGAAATCCAAGCCGCAATTAAGAGCGAAGATTGGAACGATTACAAAATCGTGGCGAAGGGCAACCACCTCCAGCACTTCATCAATGGCAAGGCGACCGCCGATGTCACCGACGAGCACAGCGGCGCTGCGAAAGAGGGAATCCTCGCGCTGCAAATTCACGCCGGCCCAGCGATGGTCGTGCAGTTCAAGGATTTGATCCTGAAGACGGACAAATAAATTTCCGGGCGTTTTCGCAAACGGCCATGGGACTTTGCTTCCATGGCCGTTTTGCTTTGGTCGTGAGCCGGACAAAGAAAATGGATGCCGGCGGGCTTGTCAGAGTGATGAAATCACCACTGCATTTCAACGGCACGTCCACATCGATTCGGAGTCGTGCGTTCACCCTTGTTGAATTACTCGTCGTCATCGTCATCATCGCAGTGCTCGCTGCGTTTGCCTTCCCGGTTTTGCGAACGATGATGAGGAATGGGGACCAGACCGCAGGACTCAGCAACATGAGGCAGATCGGTGCGGCATTCGTCATCTATGCCGGTGAGCATGACTCGCAGTTGCCAAATCCCGCGCAACGCAAACCGACCTTGAGCTGGCCCAAGGCTCTCGGCCCCTATCTCAAGGACGTCCGGGTTTTTGCCGCACCGGGAAAGCAGGACAATTTCATCCTCCGAAAGGTCGATCCCCTCAGCGAACAGCCGAACAATACGAGCTTCATCATGAATGGATTCAACGACATCGGAACGTGGAAGAATCCCAACGGCGAGGTGCGGCTCATCAGTGTTTCCGTGCCTTCGGACACGCTGTTGCTCGGGATGCAGAAGTCGGGGAGCCGGCATTTTTACATGGATTTCCTCGAGCCACCGCACGGCAATGCGAAAGACCTGCTGGATTTGAATGCGTACGGTGAAGGCTCGAATTATCTTTTTGTGGACGGCTCTGCGCGATTCATCACCGCGAGAGATTACCGGGAAGAGCTGTGGCTCGCGGATAAAGCCTACATCATTCCGCAGATGTAGGCAGAACGTGGGAGGGGTGGTGCGCGTTGTAGGGTTTGAACCTACGACTCCTCGCGTGTGAGGCGAGTGCTCTACCACTGAGCTAAACGCGCGTTTCCGGCGGCCTTTGTTCAACCGCGGGCTTCGGATAAGAGCAGGTTCCTTTTTCGATGCGAGCAGAATTTTTCTATAAAAGTCCACGCTTCCCCCCGCGGGGCATGAGTGCTTCATTGCGTTCCCGTTTTTTATGAAACCCTTCTCCGCGCGCCGCGCTTTTACGCTTCTTGAGATTGTTGTTGTCCTTGGCATCATCGCGATGTTCCTGGCGCTGCTTGTACCGTTTGCCCTTAGAGCAAGAGAAGGTGGGCGCTCTGCGGCGTGCGTCCGCAACATGCAGCTCATCGGCAAGGCAATCGCATCGTATGCTTCGGACAACGACGGCCGTTTGCCCGGCCCTTTGTCGATGGAACAGCACCCGGTGGATAGTGCCGGGAATCCTCCGCGGGACGGCCAGATGCTGAAGTATATTGCGCGCTACCTCGACCAAGCGGGCGGGGCACGGCAGATTTTCATTTCTCCCGGATGGGTGAAGGCGCAGCGCTCTACCGACTCCGCGGTGTTTTTGGCAAATGTCGATCCCGTTGCGCCATTTGAGCAATCGCCCTGGGGAGACTTGGGGGCGAACGGAAAGCCGCCGCTGAAAGTTGAAGATATCCGGACGGTGCGGTTTCATGTGAGCGAAAAGGATGAATCTGCGAATCCTTCAAAATTCTGGGCACTGACCGAAGCGGACCAGATGCTCGCACGAATTCTCGGGGTCGATAAGGCCACGCCCTGGGTGCAGCGCTTGCCTGCAAAGGCGGTGCATGTAAGTCATCGTAACGCGCTATATTTCGACTGGCATGTAGAGCGTCTCGTTCTCACGAATTCCACTGTTGCCCCGCCGACTGCGGATTGAATTGTGAAGCGAAATCGGAATGCTTCGCGTCGAACGCTTGCCCAATGGCTCGGTCCTTCATTATAAGGTGAGGCCATGCAGGCTCGGCCCACGCAAATTCTGATACGGTCCATCTTTCCGCTCATGGCGGCGGTGGTCGCTCTCCCAAGTGGGGCGGCGCATGCGTTCTATCGTAACCCGGATCTAGGCGAGCCGGTGGTGAAGTTCAGGACGGGTCAGGTCAACCCGCCCCGCGCGCCCCTACAGTTCAACCCGGACCCGGGCGGTGTGGCGACTCCGGCGGCCAGGGTGATGCCAAGACTCAGGCCGATCGCAAAGATGCCCGCGAATCCGCCTCCGGTGCCGAAGGATATTGGCGGGACGCCCTTTGATATCGGACTCCCGCAGTCGGGCACTCCGTTCGCGGCAGTGCCGGAACTCTCGGAACGTCCGTCGCTCTTTGGTGATGATTTCCTTTATCTCCCGCGGATCGATTTGGAGCAACCGGGCGATGTGCGGTTGCCGCGCCGGGGCGTACGTTCGCAGAGCCAGCAATCGGGGATTTTCCGTTATCGCGAGTATCCGATGGGACAGGAAGGGCTCGGGCTTTTGCCGAACTCGCAACCGCTCACAAACCGCTGGGCGATTCCTTTCCCTAAATGGCAGCGCTATCTCGATCCCCGGCACGAGGTGCCTTACGGCGACGGGCGGGAGACGCTCAAGCTGTGGCACCCTTACGAGCAATCGAAACTGAAGGGCGACGCGCCGATTATCGGGCAGGAAATTTTTGCGAATGTGACGCTTAAATCGTTTTCACTTTTCGAGTATCGCCGGCTCCCGGTGCCCTCGGGCGTGAGTGCTGCGACACCGAACAGTTCGGAATTTTTCGGGCGCGGAGACCAGTGGGTCATCTCGACGGACCGCTCGATTACGCTGGAATTGTTTAAAGGAGAGACGGCGTTCAAGCCCGTGGATTGGCTGTTCCGCTTTCAATTGGTGAAGAATGATAACTGGATTTGGGTGAAGGAGCAAAACCTGCTCGACCCCGACCCTCGCGGTGTAAACCAAGCCAGTGGAAAAGAACCCAAGCCAACGAAGATCGGCGCAATTTCAAAGAATGATACGAGCCGTGGTGTGAAGCCGCTATCGGTCGTCTCTACGCCCGGCGATGTGTTCAATT
The DNA here is from genome assembly GCA_043755735.1 of Verrucomicrobiaceae bacterium. Taxonomy (GTDB): domain Bacteria; phylum Verrucomicrobiota; class Verrucomicrobiia; order Chthoniobacterales; family Chthoniobacteraceae; genus SXWH01. Next base: position 8,900 of record JAYUSJ010000373.1, read on the forward strand.
ACATCGCACCGCAACTTCAGCCACTGGGCTCATCGAGCAAGCTGACCAAGGTGGACCCGCAAACGAATGAAGTGAAGCCCGGGACGAAAATCAAAAACAGCCCCGACCACGAGAAGGACAAAGCGAGAACTCGAAATACATATCGCCACAGGGATTTCCTCGGCATTCAGGAACTCTTTTTTGAGTATCATCTCGGCGACCTCAGCGAGAACTACGACTTTTGGACTTCGCGGGTCGGCATACAGCCGTTCGTGTCGGATTTCCGAGGGTTCATTTTCAACGATACGAACCTCGGTGCGCGGCTCTTTGGGAACTGGGACAACAACCAATGGCAATACAACCTCGCCTATTTCAATCTCCGCGAGAAGGACACGTATAGCGGGCTGAACATGTTCGACTCGCGCGACCAGCAGGTGATCATCGCGAGTCTCTACCGGCAGGATCTTTTGTGGAAAGGATACACGGGTCAGGCGTCAGTGCATTTCAACTTCGATGACGGACAGCGGCACTACGATAAGAATGATTTTCTCGTCCGGCCTGCGCAGTTGGGGGATTTCGGCGATGCTCGGGAACATGACGTTCGCACTGTATATCTTGGATGGGCGGGAGACGGACACATCGGGCGCTGGAACGTGACTCACGCATTCTACTGGGCACTCGGCGAGGATGAGTTCAACGGTCTCGCAGGGCGTCGCGTCGAAGTGAATTCGCAGATGGGAGCGCTCGAACTCAGCTACGACCGCGACTGGCTGCGATTTAAATTGAGCGGATTTTATGCGAGCGGCGACAGTGACCCGACCGATGATCGCGGCGAGGGCTTCGACAGTATCGTGGATGCTCCGTTTTTCGTGGGCGGCCCATTTAGTTACTATGTCCACGAGGGGTTGAATCTTGCCGGCACTGCGGTCAATTTGAAGAATCCCGACAGCCTGCTGCCGAGCCTGCGGAGCAGCAAGACGGAGGGCCAGTCAAACTTCGTAAATCCCGGCGTGAAGATCGTCGGCTTCGGACTTGATGCCGATGTCACCCCGAAGCTGCGCGCGTTCTTTAATGCGAACTACATCTGGTTCGATGAAACCGCGCCAATCGAGCGCGCTCTTCACACCAACAAAGTAAGCGATAAACTTGGATGGGACATCAGTTTGGGTGTGAAGTACCGCCCGTTGCTCACGGAGAATATCATCATCGGCGCCGGCTTGGGAATTCTGATTCCGGACGAGGGATACAAAGACATTTACCGGCGTAGCACGGACCTTGTCGAAGGCTTCGGTGCAAAAAATCGTGAGGGCAAAGTCGATGACGTTTTGTGGAACGCGCTGCTGACCATCTCATTCACTTTCTAGCATGAGAAGAATTTCGCTCCTGATTCTCATCCCGACGATGGCTGTGTGCGCCGAGTCGCTCACTCCTGCGATACCGCCGGTGCCCGCGAAGAAAAGGCCTGCGCTGCTTACGTCTGACCTCAATGGCCGGGATATGCTCTTCATCGGTCAAGCGGTGGAACACGGCAAGACCCTGAACTTTCTCGCCACGCAGGCCGAGAAAACCGGCAATGCCGGGTTGAGCGATTTCGGGAAAAGCATTGTGAAGTCCGGAGGGGTTCAAAGCGCGGTGATCCAGAGCCTCGCCGAGATGCGAAAAGTACGCGTGGCGATTGCGGAATCTGCCGAGCAGAAAAAATATGCAGTCCAGTTTTCCAGGCTTGAAGGCCCGGAACTGGAAAAGGCGATTCTCAAAGCTTTGATCGACACCAATACGATGGCAGTCAGCTTCTGCGAATTGTCGGAGAAATCCGGTGACCCCGCGATTCGCGGTTGTGTCATTCAAATGCTTCCGCAACTTCGCGAGAATCTTGTGGTCGCGCAAACCCTCGCGGGATTATCCCCCGATCACGATGCCCCCGGCGAGGCCCGGAAGGATCCGGCGCGTTAGCGCGGTGGAGAGAACCCCACGCGTGGCGCTGTTCAGCGGAAGCTTGGTGACTACTTTTTCGCGGCGGTCTTTTCTTCGGCCCTCACGGTAGGTGGATTCCGATTGAACTGAATCAGGTCGGCCACAATTTTGATGGTTTCGCGGCGAATCGGGTCCACTTGCGCAGGGGCATCCGCTTCATCTTCACCGTCTTCATCAGGGTCTGTTTTCGGAACAATCTTGTCTGCCGGTTCTTCTTTCTTCGGCTTTTCTACTTTCGGCGAAAGCTCGGGATTTCCGGCGTTTGCCAAGGTGACTGAGTAAACTTTCTCGGCGGGTTCCTTGAGATTGGCGCGTTCAACCTTTCTTGCTTCTTTGCGCGCTTTTTCTTCGTCAGCTTCTGACTTGCGGGCTTTCTCACTGAGCGAAATTCTGTTTTCGGCGATGCGCTTCTTGATGCGATCCGCGTCTTCCATGATCCACTTGAACTCTTGATCGGTGGTGATGCGTGCGGCGGATTTCTGTTTCAACTCCGAAATGAACAGCGGCTTCTCGACCTTGTCATAGGACACGGAATCGATCGTGTCGTATCCCAATGGACCTTTCAGCGAGGATTCGCCGATGTCAGACTGATCCCACAGGGATGGGAGCTTGATGTCGCTGATGACCCCTCTGAGTTGCGTGCTGCCGCCGGAGACGCGGTAGAACTTTTGAATCGTGAGTTTCAGCGCGCCAGCGCCGGTGCTCATTGGAATAAGATTCCCGATATCGAGCATGGTCTGCACGGTGCCTTTGCCGAAAGTGGAGCTATCCCCGACAACGACCGCTCGGTTGTAGTCCTGCAACGCTGCGGCGAAAATCTCGCTTGCCGAAGCACTCAACTTGTTCGCGAGAACGACCATTGGCCCGTCATAAGCAATCGAAGGATCGGTATCGCGTAGATTTGACGAGCGCCCGTCCGTGCCCCGTGCAACGACGACATATCCGCTCTTGATAAACAGGCCCGTGAGATTCACTGCCTCTTCGAGGGAGCCTCCTCCGTTGCGCCGGAGGTCCATGACCAATCCGTCGATCTTTTCCTTTTTGAGTCGTTCCAGAAGGATGAGGACGTCCTTGGTCGTGCTCTTCGAGTCGGCTTTGCGGCTGCGCTCCATGTCCGCGTAGAAGGATGGCAATACGATCCATCCGATGCGCTGAACCGATCCGTCCGGCATTGGCCGCTCCACAATCTCGGCCTTCGCTTCCTGTTCGGTGAGCTTGACCTCGCTGCGTTTGATTTCGATCAGCTTGCGTTCCGACGGGTCGGTCGAATTGGCAGGAATCACCTTCAAGCGGACGATGGTGTCCTTTTTGCCGCGAATCATTTCGACGACTTTGTCGAGCCGCATGTCCACTGTTTCCACAAACTCCGAGTCGCCCTGCGCCACGGCACTGACCCGGTCGCCGACTTTCAGCCGTCCGTCCTTGAATGCGGGGCCGCCTACGACGAGTTCGCGAATCTTGGCGTAGCCTTCATCGGAAGCAAGCACTGCACCGATCCCGACCAGCGAGAGCCGCATGTTGATGTTGAAGCTGTCGAGCTGCGAGCGGCTCATATATTCCGAATGCGGATCGTATGTCTCCGCAAGAACGGTGAGGAAGGTCGAGACGATTTCTTCCTGCGTCTGCTCGCGGAGATTTCGCAGGAGTTGATCGTAGCGCTTCGTGATGACTTTCACGGGCGAATCGATGCTGTCTTTCGTGAGTGTACGATCGAGCATTTCACCCTCGATGCGGTCTTTCCAAATGCGGTCCGCGTCGGCGGTATCCTTTGGCCACGGAGCCTTGTCGCGTCGGAGTTCAACCGTGCGGGTGCTTGAGAAATCATATTTCTCCTTGAGCAGTTCGGTCGCTTTCGCAACGCGGTCTTCCACGCGTTTCTTAAACACATCGAATATTTCGAGTGCCGGCTTCGTGTTGCCCGAACCGATCTCATCGTCCAGCGAGGTGGCATACTTCGCAGAAAAATTGTCCACGTCTTTCTGCGTGAAGAACAAGTGGTTGTAGTCGAGGCGTTCGAGATAGTTCTTCAAGAACTGCTTCGAGACCGCGTCATCGAGATTTCTTTTGCTGAAGTGCGCCGACTCCAGCAACTGCCCGACGTTCTGAGCAACCTTGCGGTAATCAGGTTCTGGCGCACCGGTGACGAATGGAGCGACCAGTAGCGTTGCCGCAAGTGATGCTAGGATTATGCGGGAGCTTTTGTTCATGCGTTTTTTTGTATTGGAAAAATCGGACGATGGTTTCCACTAGGAAACCCCGTTTCGTCTCTGGGTCACGTAGAAAATTTCACCAAATGCGTTTTTGAGGGGAATGTCTGGCGATTTCCTTACGCTGCGTAGTATTTCGGATACCTGTAGTAATAGTAGTCAGGGAGGTCCGTATCGACGCAGTTCATGATGAGCCCCAAAACGTTCACCTGCCGTTGATACAGTGCGTTAAGAGCGTTTCGGGTCAGGCGTGCGGAAGTGAACGATGCGCGAATGACCATCAACGTGCCGTCGAAGTTTGGCGCAAGGGTCGGAGTATCGTCCGTCGCCAAAATGGGAGCGGTGTTGAAGACGATGAGATCGAATCGTGTTTTCCACTCATCGAGCAGTTTTTGGACGATCGGGCGTAGCAGAAGCTCGCCCGATTGGTTTGTGACCGGTCCGCGAGGAATAATGCTCAATTTTCCAGCGCGCACTTCTTGCACGGAACTTTGCCAGGTGACTTCGCCGCGCAATACGTTGGAGAGCCCCTGGCGCCCATCGATGTCGAAAAGGGCCGCGATGTCTCCCCGGCGAAGATCCGCATCCACGAGGAGCACCCGGGCTCCTGCTGCGGCCATGGTGAGCGCAAGGTTGCTCGCGACGGTCGATTTGCCCTCGTTGGGAATCGCACTTGTCACGATGAGCGTCTTCAATTCCGTTTGGTTGGGCATGAAAATGAGCGAGGAACGCAAGCTCCTGAACGCTTCCGCGAACATGTATCGATCGTCCTCTTCCTGCAAAAGCGGCAGACCCGCTTCCGTCCGAGTGTCCGCCACGTCCGGGATTTGTCCGAGAATCGGCTCGGCAAATTGCTCGATCATTTCGCTCGACGATGCAAGGCGGTCATCGGCGCGATCCAGCAGGAACAGGATCGCAATTCCGAGCATCAGGCCGCCGATGGTTCCCATCAAAAGGTGGCGCACAACACCACGCTGTTCTTCGACAGGAGAGAGCGCTTGATGATGGATGAAAATGTTCTCCATGCTCTTGCCTTGTTCTGTCTTAAGTTTTGCAATGAGCTGGTCGGTCGCGGTTGCTTTTTCTGCACAGGAAGCGATGTAGGCTTTCAGTTTGCGGTACTTTAGCATCACAGCACCCCATTTCACGGATTCTTCAGTGACTGCGATCTGCTTTTTACGGGCCTGATCGAGTTCGGATTCGATCAGTTTAATCGTGGCGTCACGACCCTCTTGGGCGGTGTGAGTCAGCTCCTTGATTTCAGCATCAAGCAGCTCCAGTTCGTCCACGAAGGCGATGTATTTGGGGTGGGCTGGTGTCCAGATTTCCTTTTTCTTGGCAAACTCGGCCACCTTCTTCGCCCGCAATTGATTCAGGATCAGAAGGCTGTTCCCGGTTGTTGTTGTCGTTTCCCCTCCATTGCCGGACTGCGAGTTCAGAATCTCGCGATTCGACATGGATTTGTAAAGGTTCAGTTTGCTTTCGAGCCTGTTGATATTGTCGTCGATTTTGTTTGTCTGATCCGCCAACTGCTTTTCCCAATCTTCCGGAAACGGAACTTTGATTTCGTCGAGGTAATTGCTCAGGTCGCGGCTGGCAGTCTCGAGCGCCTTTTGCTCATCGTCGTAGCGCTTGATGTAAGAGCCCATCTGTTTTGCGAGCTGCACAGTCCAGTCCTCATCCCGCTTGGTGAGAAACTCCTTCATCACCGTATCTACGTAATACTGGGTGAAATCAGGATTGCGGCCTTTTCCCGTAATCACGAAAAAATAAGTGTTCACCTCGTTCGATGCGTCGATGTCGGTGTAGTCGAGTTCATCCACCCAATCCGGGCGATGCACGTTGATTTCAGTCCGAACGCGGTCACGAACTTGAATGCCTTTCAGTTCTGAAATGGTGTGTCCCCACCAGCTTGAGCTGTTGGCGAGGGCGTTTTGATTCTCGTCGTTGCCCGTAAATGAGACACTCAGTTTGCCGACAGAGACGTAGCGCGTGGGTTTTGTCCAGACGGTGTAGGCCTCGTAAAGCAAGCCGATTCCGACCGTCAGAGCAAGAATCCACCAATAGCGCTTTAAAACTGCGCGATAACGGTAGAAGCGGATACCGAGTTTCGAACCAAGTTCGCCGCCGGCGGAAGTGGGATAAGCGGGTGTATCCATTATTTACTTCGTTATGATGCCTACCAGATCAAGCCGCGCTTTACGGGAACAATGATCCGATCTCCGTCCTTAAGCTTGAAGTCGTTCTCCGTCTTTCCTTTCTCCAGCATATCCCTAACGTTGTAGTCTTTTTCCTGAGCCCCGCGGATCACTTTTACCCGTTCCAAATCGGAATAGATACTGGTTCCGGCTTCATTGATTGCTTCTGAAAGGAATTTTGGGTCGTTCGGATAAAACTCAATTGGAGTTGTCCGGCTGACTTTTCCTGAAATCATCACTTTTGAGCGCCTTTGAGCGCTCGCAGGAATCACGTTTAATCCGATCCGCACCGAGCCTTTTCCTGCCTTGTAGTACTTGCCCTCCAAGTGACGCTTCACTGCGCCTTCGGCGGTAGAAGGGGACATGCCGTTCACTGGGACGCGACCCAATCCGTGGGGAAGCTCCAAGTCGCCGGTATCTGCAATGATTACCCGCGTTGGAGGCTCGTTTTCCTCCAAGATCGAAAACGAAACTTCCGCTCCTGGCTGAAGTGGTGAGTTCGAGGAGACCAAGCCACCTCTCGGAGTTGAGCTGGAAGCGGCTAATGGTGAAGCCGCGCTCTCCAATGGTGACGCCTCTAAACTCGGTTGAGCAGCGGCGGCGGCGGGGCGTTCTGCTTTCCTGCCGAATGTAACCTGTGCGCTGAGAAGGCTTGTGCCAGCCGTCAATATCAAGAGGCTTCGCAGAAGCCGGGTTGTTAATTTACGCATAGGTCATCGCTTGTTTAGAATTTGTAATAAAGGCTCAGCATCACCAGGTTTTGTTTGTAGTCAGAGTCTTGGATGTTGGAGTTCTTCATGAGAAAGCGATAATCGAGCCCGAGCGTGAGGGAATTTGAATACGTATGATGAATTCCCAGCGCAAGGCCTAGACGGCTGGCTTCCTCAGATGATGCTCCAGATGTTTCGTAGTACTCGTAAAACGCTGTAGGCGTGATGGATGTCTTTTCCTGGAAGAGCCAGTCGGCGGAATATTCGAAGTGGTAGAGGTCGTAGAAGTTTGACCCCAGTCCGCTCTCCGCCGTGCGGGATGCGGTAAGCGTGTGGCGGAAGGTCTCGCTCGGGCGATTTGTGACCTGCACTTTGTAGTAAATCTGCTGGGAGTCTTCGGTGTCGCGGGGACCGAATGTGAAACCGGTTGCGTCGGTTCCGATGAGTTGCCGGGTTCCTCCGTCGAAGTTCGACTTTTGCCAGCCCACCTCTGCGTAAACATCCGTGGCGTCCGACACTTTCCACTGGACGAATGGCCCCACGAGGAGTGTGGTTCCATCCGCCTGAATATCCTGGTCGAAATCCAGCCAACTCAGCGATGCGTTGAGGCCGGCGGTCCAATTTGGGTTGATGTCCACGCTTGGGCGGACGAATACGGTATTGATGGTTCGATCCTGACTCGCGAAGGCATCGTCCTTGGCCCAAAGGTCGAAACGGTCGAATCCGACCGCCACCCGCGCGTATTCCGTGGCCTCCCAATCGATCTCAATTCCCGCCTGGTTTTCCCAACGCTTGTAGTTGGCGACATTGCTGAGCACAGGCAGATCGAACGGATCTTCCTGGTAGGCGATACGTTCCCGCACGGTGAAGGTGAAATTGCCGGATTTGGCAGTCCACACGAGGGATGAGGTAGGGGAAAGAATGATCGATTCGGAATCGAATTCGGTGTTGCTGAGGTATTTTGCATACCCAATTCCCAGGCCGAAACGCAGGGTGTTCAATTCCGAAATACGCATCACTCCCTCGATATTGATTTCCGGACGGATGATAATGTCGCTGATCTCGTTCGAGTTCGAGAGAGTGATGTTGTCATTAAACTCGACCCCGATTCCTGCCGCGACAATGAAATCGACCAATCCCAGTCGGAAGTTGTATTTCTCTTCGACGGCCTGCTGGTCCACGGAATCAACCGGCGAATGCCCGCTTGGGGAATTTCCGGCAAAAACTTCCGCGGAAGGCGTCAACCGCCCAATTCCACCCGAGGTGCGGGATGTGCCGAATTCACGGAAGAAATCTTGGGAGAAAAGCGGCGTTGCCAAAGAAAAGAGTATTCCGGCTGTGAAGACTGGGCGGATTTGGGCTGTGGTAATATTCATAAGGAATGTGGTGGTTTGAAAATGTGGTAATAACTGCACTTAAAACACTGTGAATTTGGAATGGAAACCGAGCGGTTTACTTGGCTTTCTGGGAGGATTTAGCGGTTTCGCGGATTTTGACCAGTCGAAATCCGTAGGTGTCGTTGCTCGCGTCCGGCTTGGCATGGTAGCGGCACGACGCGAGGAGCGACGGCTTCACTCCCCCATTGTACCAGGAACCTCCGCGGAGAACCTTGCGTTCCTTGGATTCGTTAAAAAAGTCGTTGGTCCACTGCCATACGTTTCCGCCCATGTCATACAGCCCGAAAGCGTTTGGTTTGAATTTCCCGACCGGCGATGTCCACTGATAGTCGTCCCTGTATCCTTGAAGCTTCACTTCGGAGTTCGTTTCCTCGCCCGCGTAGTTTCCCGCACCCGCAGGCGGCGGCCATGCGAGACCCCACGGGAAAACGCCATCCACATTCAGATCGCGCTCTTCCGGTGTATTTCCGTTTTCCGGAGGAAGTCCGACGGCGCGGCTCCATTCGAGATCGGTGGGGAGCCGATAGGATTCCGCAGAGGGGAGCGCCCCTGCCTTGCGCTCCCGGTCAGTCAGCCATTTGCAGAATGCATCGGCTTCCTTCCATGTCACATTCACCACGGGGTGGTCGGATTGCTGTTCGAACCCCGGGGTACGCCACGCACCTCCTTTGAGTCCCTTCTCGTTGGCAAATCCCTCAAAGTCCTTCCGGGTGACGAGAAACTCTGCGAAATCGACGTCGCCGACTTGGATAAATTTCATCCCGAGCGTGTTCGTGTTGCTGGATGGTGCTGCATCCGCGGATTTGACGGGCGGAGTCGAGGATGTGGGCGCTGGCGCGGGAGTCGATGTTTCAGCCGGTTGCGCTGCAGCGCCGGGCGAATTCAATTTTACGATTTCCTCTTTCAATGATTTGATCTCCGCTTCCACGGTGGTCAAACGCTCTGCGATTGGCTTGGACGCAGCAACTCCAGCCTCTCCAATTTCCTTCAACTGGGTAAGCATACCCTTCAGTTTTGCGCCTTCTGCCTCAAGTGGCTGGGCCTTCTTGGTGAGTTCCGCGATGCGGCCCTGATTCCTGGCGCGAATCGCTTCCATGGCTGCGGCCCTGACCTTTTCGAGCGCTGTATTGAGTGCGGCTTTTTCCTGCTCAAGCTGCTGGAGGCTGAGTGCCGCCTGCTGGCGGAGTGCGGCCGCGTGTGTTTGGTTTTTCTGGAGAGTCTCGGCCTGCGCTGTTTGCTCTGCGATTTGATGCGCAAGTTGCTTGAGTTCTTCGTCTGCCTGTTTTGCAGACTCCAGTTTCTCGGAGGATTGTTTAATGAGCGCTTCGAGCGCCATTTTGCTGGCGTCTGCGGCCTTGCGAGCCTCAATGGCCTGCGCTTCTGCACGAGCGGCCTCGTCTTCGCGTTTTTTCCTGTCAGTGAGTAATGCCTCGTTCTGTTTTAAGACCGGAGTCAGTTGTTTACGGCGCTCGTCGAGAGTCTTTTTGAGGGTCTCTTGCGTTTTTTTGGCGCTTTCCGAGAGCCGCGCAAGTTCTTGTTGCGCCTGTTCGGTGGTTCCGACGACTTGCTTGAACGTTGTCTCGGCGGCGAGTCGCTCGGCGAGGAGGCTGGATAATGCGGCGGCGTCTGCTCCCGCAGGAATCTGAAGTTTTGCCGGACCTGCTGGAATCGCAGGAAGTTTAAACGTAGCTGCAGCCGATGGATTCGCTGGAACTACAGCCGTTGGCGCGACGACGACCGGCGGAGTGACGGCTGGAGTCGGAGCCGGTGTCGGCGTGGGTGCAACAGGCGGTGGGACGACTGCAGGGGTAACGGCGACAGGCTGTTTCGGAGGCTCTTCGACTTTCGGCGGCTCCACAGGCGGGACGACGGCTGGTGTTACTGCGACAGGTTGCTTCGGTGGTTCCTCCACTTTTGGCGGCACCACGGGCGGGACGACGCCGATCAGTTGCGTCCTTTTCGGCGGCTTCGGGGCTGGAGGTTGCCCTGTTGCGGGTTCGACGTTCGCTGCTGCCGCGATCGCGTTAGCGGGTGTAATCTCAGCCGGACCGCTGCTCTTGGTTGTCGCAACGGAATCCGGCCCTGGGAGATTGTCATTGCCGCCGGTCGCCGCGGCCGACTTCGGGTCGATGACCTTTGGAGTCGGTAGTCCGTCTTCATCGGGCGAACCACTATTCGAAGTCGCCACCGCTTTGTCTGGTAGCTCGTTTGGCGCGGATGCAGGAAGCTGTTCTGTCCCGGCGGAAGCGTCTGCATTCGCATCATTGGAAATAGAAGTGATCGCGCCATCGACGTCTTCGGGCTGTCCGAGTTTCAATCTCTGAACGACGGCAAACGCCACTAATGCCGCAGCAATGCCGACTCCAACGATGGGCCATTTCGACCGAGGGCGGGACAATTCGGGGAAGTTTGCGGGCAGGTCAGACTTTGAACCCGGAGGCCGCGGTTGTGCTGATGCTGGCGGAACTGGTGGAAACTGAGGGGATGAGCTCGGTGCTGCTTTCTCCGGCGACGGCGGTGTCGATTCAACGGCTGGCTGGATTTTCTCAGCCGGCTCCGGTGCGTCGGACGTGGCGGCAGGCTCCAGGCTCGCGCCGAACGATACCCGGCGCTCTGCGCCCGAGGGTTTTGTCGCCGGAGTTTCGGAAAACGCGGGCTCTGTCGCAACAATCACGGGTTCTTGAGTATGGCTTGGTTCGGCGGCAGGCTCTGGCGTGACGAGCGTCAATGGCGCCGCTTCAGCCGCTTCCGGCTTTGGCGTGAGAAGCTCCAGCGCTGCACCGCAACTAGCCGGGCGCAGCTCGGGGATCTTTGAGAGGCATTCGGATGCAAAAACCTCCCATTCTGCAGGAATTGCTTCACCAGCCGCTTCCGCGAGCATCGGCGGTGGGGTCGCCCGGATCGACGGCACGACGTCGGGTCCGGAAAACGGCACCTTGCCAGTCAGTAGCTCAAAAGAGAGCACCCCAAGCCCATAAACGTCATCGCTTTTGGTGGGCTTCTCTCCGTCGAGCTGCTGCGGGCTCATGTATGCCATGTGCAACTGCTCGGACGGCAGCGACTGCGTCCTCTCCATTGCATCACGAATACAGCGAGCGACGCCAAAATTCGTCACGAGCACGCCTCCGCCCGGTTTCACATAAATATTGGCAGGTGCGAGATCGCGATGGAAGAGCTGGACGCGGTGGGCATCATCCAAAGTTCCTGCAATTTGCTGCAACCAAGCTCGCACTTCGACGGATTCGAATTTCCCTTTATTCGCAAGTAAAGCCGCTAGAGATTCGCCTTCGAATCGGTCCATGGAAATGGCCGCAACGCCGCCGTCTTCCACGAAATCATAAATGCGAAGAATATTCGGGTGTATGAGTTGCCGGTTGCGCTTCACTTCCTGTCGCAATTCGGTCATGCCCCGTTCATCGTTGATGACTGATGCAGGAATGAAGTGAAGGGATACTTCTTTCCCGAGGACCTCGTCCTGCGCAAGCCACACGGAAAGCCCGGATTCGGAAGAGAGCTCGCGCCCGAGAACGTAGCACCCGGCAAGTTTTTGGCCCGGAGTGAGGCTGTTGTGGTTTTCGGTGGATTGAGTGGTAGCTTCAGTTGACACGGTGCGTATTTTTTAAGTGGTCGTCGGTAGTCGATGTGGGTCGCGCGGCATTGGCAACCTCAGTTCGTCGATTTGAACGAAAATTGATTAGATGGATTTGATCGAAAGGACAATACAAATTCATTAGCGAAACTAATGCCCCGTAGAACTGAATTTTGCAAATTTGATGACCGACTGAGCCCAAAACGGGGCCACTGTCGGAAGTTGGTGCAACGCTTCTCTCGGTCGTAATTTCCAGAACGGTGATTTCCCGCAAATTTTTCTTGCATTTAAGCGCGTCATTTCTACACTTGCTGTAATTTCCATAACCTGCAGCGTCGAATTTTGAGGCAAAACCTGTTTGCATATTTCGGGCGCTGCGATACAAGAAACCAATCATCCAATGAAGAACTCACTGAAACATCTTATCACACTCGCCTGCGCGGCAGGCCTTGGCCACGCAAATGCCGAGACAGTCCCGGCAGAGAAGCAATTGCAATCGTTTCAAAAGAACCTCGCCCGGCAGCACCTCTCGTCAAATCTTTTCCTTTTTGATGGCGGCACCCAGAAGTATGTCGGAACCGAAGCGGCGGCGGCATGGCTTGACGACGATGTCTCCACGGGATGGCCTGCCCTCGCAGGAAAGCAGAATTATCTTCTGCAATTTTCTGGTCCCCAAGTTTTGACGAATTTCAGTCTTTCCACCACTCCGGTCGAGGGCACCGTGACTATCTATTCCGGCGACGAAATGAAGGCGCCGGGCGATCCCTCCTGGCGTGTCCTTGCCAAGGACGTTGCGATTTCCGCAATCAACCAAAAGAAGCTCTCGAAAGGCTTCAACCGGCAGGCGAAGTTTCTTTTGATCGAGACCAACATCGCAAATCCGGGTCCAATTTTCAGCCTCTATGCCTACGGCGAGCGGTCTGCGGTCAACGATTCCATCGCCAAGCGGGAGCAGCCATTGGATGTTTCTTCAGCATTGGGCGAATTTGTGAATCAGCAAACCAGCTTCAACATCTCCAGCATTTACAGCCAGGGACGCGTGAGCTTTAGCAATGGCGGCGGAACTTCGGTGACCTGGCAGAAAGCGATCGACGATAATTCTGAAAGCGCGCTTTCAATCAAGCCGAGCCTGGATTCCGGAATCGTGGTCAATTTTGGCGACAGCCGCACCACATCCAGAATTGCGATGCTCGCAGACGCAGCAACCAAGGGCAAAGTGGATATCTTCCTGCTCGCCGAGGCTCCCGCGTTTGGCCAGCCGGTCGCACTTCAAGGCGTGCAGCCCTCCGTCAGCCTCACATTTGATGGTTCGAATGCGCGGGCAAGTGCGGACTTCGATGACACCACCGCCGTGGCGATGGCCGTTCGTTGGACTCCGGAAACATCGGGCCAGGCATTGAACGTGCGCGAAATCAATACCTTCGCGAACCTCTCGCTCGCTGACTACGAAGTCTCCGAAAAGCCTGCAGCAATCGCGCAGGGACCATCGGATCAACCAGCGGAGTCGGTCGCGAATACTACAGCCAGTTCCGAGCGGGCGTCCGACACCGAACGTGAAATCGGCACTGGAACCGATGGCACGGACGGCAAGGAAATCCTCCCTGTTGGAGAGGGGCCGGACAGGGCGGATTACAAAGGTGGCGGCGGAAAAGAGACGAAAGGCGTCCTCGATCCCGTCGGCGCGGGACCAAGTTCCGGTTACTTTCCAGGAGGCCTCGGATTTCCTCCGAACCTCTCCAACCGTCGGTTGCTTCCACCCAAAAAGGTGACAAGCCCATAGTCCGATAGCGCGGGTGGATATTTTGCAGGGCGCGAGGATCGAAAGATCCTCGCGCTTTTGCTTTTCAAGGTGTGGGCGCAACAAGTCTGCCTAGAACCATTTCTTCCCTCATTTTCCTGCTCTTGCCCTGGAGAGAGGGATGCAAAAGAACGGCGTGAGAACGCCGTTTATCCCGAACGCCGTCTTTGATTGCGGAGGGCTTGAATTACGCAAAGCTTCAGAGCTTCGGAAATCAACGGGTCGCGAACCAATGTAAACCGCCGTTTCAACATGCGCTCGATTTTGAACAGGCCGGAAAATTTTTTATGCCGAAAGAGAGCCGCTCATTTGGCATAAATAGGATCGGCATACAAATGCGTAGTTCGTGGACACCCAATCGCCGTTTTTAGGTCGAGCCCGGACTCCGCGATCGGGGCGTGCGCTAACCTTCCGCGATCTTCTGCCGCTCCGCCGGTTGCGCGGAAGGTTGCTGCGCTTCGGGCGTCACTTGATTCATCTTCTTTTTGTATTCGTCGAAAAGCATTTTGCCGCGCGCTTTCTTCATCTCCTGCTGGCGCTGAACGTTGCTCCCGAGCTCCTTCGCGAGATCCATCGTCGCGCGCATCTGGCCCTCGCCGCCGGCTGCGGACTGGCGGAGTTGCTCCATGCTCTGCCCGATCTCGCCGCCCATCATTCCTTGAAGTTCGCCGATGCTGCCTTTCATCAACGTAGCGAGGCCGTCGAGCGATTTGCTGACCGCTACACGGGTCTTGAGCGTTTCAAATTCCCGCTGAAAGCGCTGCACTTCGCGCAGGCTGTTTGCGATGATTTCGGTATTCTGTCTGTAAAGCTGTTCGAGATGTTCGAGCTGGGCGGTGTTATCCGCGACATCGCCTTCCATATTCGCGAGTTCCTCCGCGTAGTGTGCGCCATTCTCCTCGTCGTTGGCAGCAACGGCGGCCTGAAGCAACCCTTGGAGCTCCTGTTTCTGGCGGTTCTGGCGTTTGACCTGATCTTTCAAATTCGCGACTTGCCCTGCGAGTTGTCCATTCGCGTAGTGGGCGCGGTCCGCTTTTTCGCGGGAGTCGCGGATGCCGCGTTCGACAACGGCTTCATTGATAGCGTCGGTCTCGGTTGCTTTCTCAGCCATGAGGCCGAGCCAGATGAAGATTCTCTTGAATGCGCGAAACATAGGATGTGTGGGTTCGTTGGTTGAAGAACTAATTTTTAGCGTGTCGCCGCGTTTTGTCAGCAATCGCGAGTCCTCTATTCCACGGACGATCTTTTCTTCCAAGCACAAAGCAACGTCTTTCCTTCCGCAAGTCGCGAACTGTTGCCAAATTGTATTGTGCCCGTAGGTGAAAACGATCTGGCACATTCCCGGAAACCAGTGCATGAACTCATGTGCTTCGTCCCAGGTTTGCAATTTTCAACTGATGATCGTTCAACATCGACCACCGCTCCATCTTTCCTACTGCCTCAATATCCACCCCGGCGAGACGTGGGCCGAGAACCTTCGCGCGATTCGCGAAAAGGCGGGTCTCGTGCGTCAGCTTGTTTCGGCCGGCCAATGGTTCGGCCTGGGGCTGCGGCTAAGCGCCCAGGCGGCTGCGGAGTTGTCCGGCAATCCTGCGCTTCGCGCGGAAGCGCTCGATGCTTTTTCCGAAGGGGAAATGTATCCGTTTTCGGTGAATGCTTTTCCTTACGGGAAGTTCCACGGCGGCCCCGTGAAGGAGCACGTTTACTCGCCGGACTGGCGGATGCTGGATCGCAGGAATTATACATTTCAGGTCGCCGATATTCTTGCCGGGTGGCTGCCGGAGGGGATCGACGGTTCGATCAGCACCGTGCCGGGTTCGTTCAAAGCGTGGATCAAAGACCCTTCTGCCGTTTCCGCCATGGCGGAGAATATCGGCGCCGTGGCGGCCTATCTTGGCGCTTTGCAAGAGGACACCGGTCGCGAGATCCATCTCGGCCTGGAGCCGGAGCCATCATGCTATTTGGAGACGACTGCGGAGATGGTCGCGTTTTTTAAGAACGAGCTGATGACTGCGGGCGTCGAAGAGATCAAACGGATTCGAAAGTGCTACACGAAAGAAGCGGAGCAAATGATGCGCCGCCATGTCGGTGTGTGCTTCGACACATGCCACGCGGCCCTGCAGTTTGAAAACCCCCTTGAGGCTTTGCGTTTGTATCGTGCGGAAGGAATCCGGATTTCCAAAGTGCAGCTCAGCGCGGCCCTCGTCGTCACGGGCGATGCAGCGGGATGGGAATCGCTCAAGCCATTCGCCGAGGGAGTCTATCTTCATCAGGTGCGCGGACGCAGGGGCGACGGGAGTATCGCATCCTGGGATGACCTGCCGCAGGCCCTCGCGGATGCGGATGGGCACGACGGTATTGAGGAGGTTCGCGTGCATTTCCATGTGCCGCTTTTCTTTAAAGGTGCGGGCAATCTCGGCAGCACTGTCGGCACACTTTGCCCTGATTTTTTCCATGAGTTGCGGACGGGCGCAACGAGTCACGTGGAGATCGAGACGTACACTTTCGACGTGCTCCCCAAGGAGATTCATCCGGGCGATGTCGTGAAGAGCATCGCGCGCGAGTTTGATTGGGTGCAGACACATCTGTGAGCACTTTCTACGAGTGGCGGCGTGACGATTTTCTGATCGCTGATGATCCGGAGCGTCTGGATTTTGAAGCGACCTGCCGATTGCTTTGGAGCACTTACTGGGCGGTGGACCGAAGCGCGGAAACCATCAAAGAGAGCCTCCGTAATTCGCTGAATTTTGCGCTTTTCGATGGAGCGACGCAGATTGGTTTTGCACGGGTGGTCACGGACTATTCGACCGTCGGATATCTGTGCGACGTGGTCCTTGCAGAAGAGTGTCGCGGAGCTGGATTGGGAAAATGGCTGATCGCTACGATCCTCGCGCACCCAAGATTGGCGGGCTGTCGCATCGATTTGTTCACTCGTGATGCGCAGGAGTTTTACCGGCAGTACGGATTTGGGCCGCACCGATTCACTTCCATGGTGCGCTATCCAACGGGCGGCGATGCAGGCAGGTAGTCGGGCTGCCTGGTCGCGCCTGTGCCGGGGTCTGCCTCGGTTTCGCGGCTGAATCGGAGCACGGCGTTTCGCGTGCGGGTGCCGTCTGCGGAACGGGCGACGATCGGGATTTCGAATTCGCCATCCGGCAACCGGCAGTGGACGCGAAACGTGCCGTCATGGCGGAGCTCGACGGGCTTTCCGGCGATCGTGAGCGATGCGTTCGGCGCGGTACCGCCGTAGAAAATCAGCTCTGCATTGAGGTGGAGCGGAAGCTCCGGCGCGTGCCAGCTAGACGGGGATTCCACGGGGCTGCTGGATGCCGGCGCATCGAGCTGAGCCCACAGGGCGAGCGGAATTTCTTTCGCGGGCGGGCGCGGCACCATTCGGCTGCGGGCCCGCGCAGCCCGACCTTCGGGCTTGCCGCCGGCTGCGACATCGGCGGCGAGCAGGCTGATGAGCATTCTTTCCTGGTCCCTCGTCCATTCCGAAAACCGCTGCACCCGCGCGAGCCCGGAGGCAGCCGGTTCGCGGCGCATGATTTTGTGAACGGAGCCGAGCGGAAGGGTCGCAGGAATCTTCGCAAACTCCACGACGCCCTCCTCGGAGTTCTCGTTCGGCGGTGTGTACGTGGTCCCCGATTTTGCGATGAAGCACCAGACGCCGCTCTTCGTGTAAAAGCCGAGCTCCGCAGTGTAGTTGGAGTTGGCGTCGTTCACGGGGAGATAGATGTTTCCTTGGTCGGGATGGATTTCCGTCTCCGTCTCGACCGAGTCACTGTTGCCGAGGATCCGGAGGGAAAAGCGGGCAATTCCGTCCGCACCGATTGCCTCGGGGTGTTCGGACGGCACAAACTCCCAGTAGGCGAAAACCCATCGGGGGTCACGAGCCACGAGCCACAGGCGGGCCTCGCCGAACTCCAGCTTGCGGGGGCCGACTTCACCCTCAAACTCCTTCACGAGAGATTCATGTCGAGGCGCGATGATTTCTCGCGTGGGTTCGACTGGGTGTGGCATGTCGCTCATGCGCGGAACAAAACCGAGGTTTGGAATAATCGCAACCATGAAGACGTTGCATTTCTGTTAGCAAATCTCAGCATGGACGGGCGCAAAGGCCAGGTTTGCGGGCTAAACTGCGCTGCGAACAGCGGCCGTGAACGCCCGCATTTTCGCGATGTCTTTGCGTGCCGGTTCCGTCTCCACACCGCTGGAAACATCGACGACCGCGGGGCGGACGGACCGCACGGCTTCCGCGACATTCTCCGGGCGCAATCCGCCGGCGAGCCAGACGGTGAGCGCCGGATTCTCTTCCCGGAAACGGCGCGCAAGTTCGAGATCCACGCGTGCTCCCGTGCCGCCGTAGGCTCCGGGGACGTGTGCATCGAGCAGGACATGCCTCGTGGAAAATGTATCGGCGCCGTGCGCGACGGCGGGGTCTTCCGCGCGGAGGGCCTTGATGATCGGTTTGCCAAATGCGGCGAGGCGCGCGCATTCGGACGCGTCTTCGTCGCCGTGGATTTGCAGCGCATCGATGAACGGCAGCGCGGCGATCCTTGCGGCAAAATCAAGCGGTGCATTGACCAGCAGAGCGACCCGAATGACGGGAAGTCCAGCGAGCCATCGCGCGTTTTTTTCAATATCGATGTAGCGCTTCGTTCCCGTCCAAGTGTTGAAGCCGAGCAAGTCTGCGCCTGCATCGATTGCGGCGAGGGCGTCTTCTTCGCGGGTGATGCCGCAGACTTTCACGGCGACGCGGCCAGCGGGAAGTTTCATTCGATTTCGCGGGCCTTGGCTTGTTTCATCCCATCGCGCTGCGGCTCGACGATGGGCTCGGAGCGAAGTCCCGAACGGATGCCGAATTTCCTGCGCAGCGAGCCGTGAAAGAAAAAGCCCGCGATGCTCGAGATGATCGAGCCGCCGAGAGCGCTCGAAAACTTCTCGACGTGAAACCCCGGCACGATACCGCCGACGGTCCAGAAAATGAAGACGTTTGCCGCGAAGAAAAAGACAGCCAGCATCGGCAGTGAAACCCTCCGAATCGCGAGCATCGACGCAGCGATGAGCGCAGGCCGGACGATGATTTGTGCGGTCGCGAGCAGCAGCCCGACGAGGATGATCGGAATCGGCCCGGATGTGCGAATGTCGGTGAGCCACGCTGCGACGGAGACTGCGGCCGACATTGCGATGATGCGTAGAAAAAACGAGTTCATGACTCCAGTGCCAGTTCCGCGCAGCCGATGATTCCGGCATCGTTACCAAGTTCCGCTGTGACGACTTTGAGCTGCTCGCAAAAGAGCGGAGAAACGCGGTCGCGGATTGTCCGGCGGATGGGTTCGAGCAAAAGCTCTCCAGCGCGGGCCACGCCGCCGCCGATGACGATTGCGTCGGGATTCAGCAGCCAGATGGAATTGGCCAGCGCCGCGCCAATCTCGGTGCCGAGTTGTTCCCAAAGACCGATGGCGATTTTATCTCCCGCCCGGGCGAGCTCATCGAGGTCTTTCGGGGTGCATTCCGTCACCGCTCGGGGGCGTCCTGCCGCGGCGAAAAGGCGCGCGGCTCGCTCGGCGGTTTGCTTGTTCCCGACATATACTTCCAGGTCGCCGGGTGTTCCATAGACACCGCGCGGACCGTTGAGGTCGATGCTCATGTGTCCCATCTCGCCTGCGGCAAAGCGGGTGCCGCGAAAGAGTTTTCCATCGAGCACGAGGCCGCATCCGACGCCGGTGCCAAGCGTGATACAGACGGCGTTTTGCGCGCCTTTTGCCGCGCCGTGCAGGAACTCTGCGTAGGCCATCGCGTTGGCGTCGTTCTCGATTGCTGCCTTCAGTCCTGTGCGCTCGCGGAGCATTCGCACCATTGGCACTTCGAGCCATCCTTTCACGTTGGTGAGCGTGTGGACGATTCCCATTTTGCTGTCCACAAAGCCGGGAAATCCAATGCCGACGCCGGCGATCTCCGGATGTCCGGCGCGGAGCGTAGTGATGACGTCGAACAAAGCTTCGATCAGCGTCAGCGAACTCTCGTGTTTTGCAGGGTCGAGCGTTTCGCCGCGGGCCATAATCGCGCCATGCTGGACGACGGCGGTTTTGATGCTGGTGCCGCCGAAGTCGATGCCGATGGATTTCTGAGAGTGTGTCATTGTAAATTAGAACCAGTTCTTCATGTGGTCGATCCAGCCGTTGAAAACGGGCCAAAGCTTTGCGCCGAAGTAGAACCACGCGGCGAGATACACCCAGGCAAAAATACCCAGGGCGTAACCGATGACGACCATGATTCCATCGCGACACAGCATTCCCACAACGAGGAAAATAATCGAAAGCGCCGGCGGGCCGTTTGTGAGCGGGATGGGCAGCGGGAGCGCGAGAAAGAAACCGCCGGAGAGGAGGCCGAGGCCGATGATGCTCGTCATCGTGGGGCCGGTCGCGAGCCACTTTTGGCGTGGCTTTGTCCATCGCTCCAACCGCTCCATGAGCCTCGCGATGAACGGAACTACTTTTTGCAGGGTGCTGAATTCCAAGGTCGTCTTCATCACGCGGTCCGGAAGTCGAGGCCGGGTGCGAACCATGAAGGCCCAGCCGATCAGTGCGATGGCGATTCCAAACGGCACCGAGAGGCCGGGGATATTCGGGATGGGGAAGGGGGCCGCGAGAAAAAGCACAAGCAGCGCATAGCCGCGGTCTTTCAAGTGCTGCTCGATGTCGTGCAGCGACAGCGGCCCGCCGGCGGCGCGATCGAGCAGTCCGCGAAGGTCGGCAGAGATGGGGTCCAGCACTTCCTCTGCCGTGGGGAGCGGAGGCTTGTTTGGGTCATCGCTGTTCATTTTACATCCTTCGGCCGCCGGTCCATCCCGAACCCCAGTGCAAACAAGATCGCGGCGAGCAACCACGGCACTGCGGTTGCAGACCACTGCGCGATAGGGTGGCCTGAGAGCGCTGTCGCGACGACCTCGGAAGTGGCCCCAAGTTCGACTGGAACCCCGATCCATCCGAGTAGTCTCGGGTCGTGAAAGACAATGCTGCCCGCCACATGCCCGAGGACCGCTCCACCAAACCAGACGATCCAGCGGTGATTCGTCATCAGCTTGGAAATCAAGGCGCTTCCCCACACGACGAGCGGGATTGAAAGCAGCAGGCCGAATACCGTCAGGACCATGTCGCCCTTTGCGATGTTTGCGATGGCCACGACGTTGTCCAGGCTCATCGTTACGTCCGCGACGATGATCATCCACACCGCCTGTTTCAGCGTTGCCGCGTGATTCCCACTGCCGTGACCGTCACCGGAGCCCTCCTGCGATTGCACGAGTTTCCATGCGATCCACAGCAGGAGCACGCCTCCGATGAGTTGAACGTAAGGAACTTTCAGCATCCACGCGATGATGGCGATGAAAAGAACCCGTAGTGCGACCGCACCGCCGGTGCCGATAAGTCGTCCCCAAAACTGTTCTTTTGGCCCGAGCGCCCTCGTGGCGAGGGCGATTACGAGCGCGTTGTCCCCGGCGAGCAGCAGGTCCGCGACGACGATCTTGAAGAATTTAGTAACCGTTTCTGGATCAAACATTGGAAAGGTCCGATGGGGCTACAAATCCCTGGATTTCCTCCAGGCGGAAAACGGCAGCCGTGTCTTCGCCGCGCAGAAGGAAGAGCATCTTGGGCTCAATGTCTTCGGCATTTCGCGGTGTGAAGTTGAACTCGAAGCTGTCGGCCTGCACGTGCACAGGTTGCGCCTGACCCTTCAGGAAAATGGTGTATTGAAGCATGGAAAATGTTGGTGACAGCTTTCATCACCATGTCGCCAGTGGCAACAAGTGACTACTCGAAATCGTAGATCACCGCTTTAGCACAGTTTGGCTTAAAGACTTTCTCCACAAATTCGAGGTGCAGCGGATGGATCTGATACGCATCCTGCGCTTCCTTCGTATCGAACGTGAGGTTTAGCGCGACTTGATACGACTGTTCCACGACTGGCCGCGGGCTTGTCACCATCTTCCCGATATGGAAAAGGCGGACTCCAGAAATCGGACGCAGGTATTTTTCCATCCCCGCGATGAGGTCTTCGGTTGCGTTTGGGTTTGCAGGATTGGTCCAGAAAATGACGACGTGGCTAAACATGGCGGGCGGTCTAGCCGAATCCGTCGGCCGTGGGCAAGCATTTGGTGCGACTCGCCGGGAATCCGTGATTCGAAGCGCCCGGGCGCCGCGGATTATTTCGCCGGTGCGTTCGCGGCGATGTCCTTTACGCAGCGAAAGCCGGTGTTTGAAAGACCGGTATCCGTCGCGGTTTTCATGCGCGCGCTGGGGCGGTATCCGCGGCAGTAGCTGTCGGCGCACATCCAGGAGCCGCCGCGCATCACGCGTTTTGGGATTCCGGGTTCATCGGGGTCGAAGCTCGTCGTCGGGCCGGGCGGGTTTTCCTTCGGGGAACTCTTGTAGTAGTCCGGCAGATACCAGTCGGCGCACATCTCCCAGACATTCCCCGCCATGTCGAAAAGGCCGAATCCATTCGCTGGGAACAAGCCCACGGGCGCCGTGCCTTTGAAGCCGTCATCGCCCGTATTTTCCTTCGGAAACTTCCCCTGCCACGTATTGGCCATCCACTTCCCAGCGGGATTGAAGTCATTGCCCCACATAAAGCGGTTTCCTGTCACCCCTCCGCGAGCCGCGAACTCCCATTCGGCCTCGGTGGGCAGACGCTTCCCGGCCCATTTGCAGTAAGCAAGAGCGTCGTCATAGCAAACGTGGACGACCGGATTTTTACCCTTGCCGTCGATATTCGTCCCCGCGCCGTCGGGATGCCGCCAATTCGCGCCGATGATCGGCACCCACCATTGGCGATAGTCGGCCAGATTGACCTCGCCCTCCGGCGCACGATGGCAAAGGCCCAGCGTTTTCCCTTCAAATTCCGGCAGTAACCCCGGCAGATCCTTGGCTGTGAGGGGTTTCTCTGCCACCGTTACATAACCGGTCGCTTTCACAAATTCCGCGAACTGGTCGTTCGTCACTTCCGTCAGGTCCATGTAAAAGGCCTTCACCGTCACCTCGTGGATTGGCTGCTCGTCATCCGGGCCGTCGATGCTCCCCATCTGGAAAGGTCCTCCTTTGATGTACACCATCCCGCTTGGCGGTGCTGGGTCGGCCGCGAAGAGCGGAATTGCGAAAAGTGTGGCGAGAAGTGTGGTTTTCATGGTGCTGATTCAGTTTGATAGCGGAATGAAGTGCATTTGGGATGAAAATCGTGATTATCTCTGTCCATCGACCGATCGACACAAAATAATCAGAATTACGTTTGACACCCCTTGTGGGGGATTCTAGGTTCCGCGCTCTTTTTCAGAGAATAAATGAGGACTATTTCAGCGAAAGCAAACGAAGTTAAACGCAACTGGTGGGTCATTGATGCCGCCGATCAAATTCTTGGACGCGTCGCGGCGAAAGCTGCGAATCTGCTCCGGGGCAAGGAAAAGGCGATCTTTACGCCTCACGTGGATACCGGCGACTTTGTCGTCGTCATCAACGCGGACAAAGTTCGCCTCTCCGGCAAGAAGGAGACAGCGAAATCATACATGAGCTTCTCCGGCTACGTCGGCGGACACAAAAGCGAGACCGTAAAGGCCCGCCGTGCCCGTCGTCCCGAGTTGCTTGTCGAAGGCGCAATCAAAGGAATGATTCCTCACACCCGCCTCGGACGTGCTCAGATTACGAAGCTCAAGGTTTACGCCGGAGCCGAACATCCGCACGCTGCGCAGGCTCCTGTCGCAATCGGCAAGGTCCGCTAAACTCATACTCTTTACAGAAAATGGCACAATCTACCTACTCCGCAACCGGACGTCGCAAGACCTCCATCGCGCAAGTCCGCATGAACAGCGGCACCGGAAAAATCGTCGTGAACGGTCGCCCGTATGACGAATATTTCGCAGTCGTCGCCAACCAGAGCGCGGTTCTCCGTCCTCTCGAAGTCGCCCAGAGCCGCAACCTGTTCGACATCTCCGTGAACGCCTGTGGCGGCGGAACCTCCGGCCAGGCTGGAGCAATCAGCCTCGGCATCGCCCGCGCACTTCTCCAAGTGAACGCAGAGCTCCGCCCGGCGCTGAAGAAAGACGGTCTCCTTACCCGTGACCCACGTATGAAAGAGCGCAAAAAGCCCGGTCAACCTGGTGCTCGCAAGCGCTTCCAGTTCAGCAAGCGTTAAAAGATTTCTCCGGAACCGTTCTCACCCAACGGATTCCTACTAGAAGCCCGCGTCGTGCG
>JAYUSJ010000374.1:0-3391 GCA_043755735.1 Verrucomicrobiaceae bacterium
CGCAGCCCGTGGCTTCCGCTCTTTTGAAAACTACCGCATCCGTATCTTATTTTTCCTCGGAAGGCTCATTCTCCACCCACTCTAAAACCGGAAGTGCCCGATTTCGACCATCGCGCCGCGGTAAAGCTCGCGCTCAAGACCAAGCGACTGCCGGTGACCGCCGCTGATGAAGCCGCCCGCGCCGACCAGAGCCGCCCGCTTTACGAACGCCACTCGTCCGGCTTCTCCGGCATCCCGCTGGCTGATTACTTCGCGCCGTATGCGTCCGAGTGCGGGTTCAGCACCGCTGCCTTGGAAATCGCGCGTTTCCTCGTGGCAAACCGCCGTGCTTTCAAAGAACTCGCAGAAACAGGCATGAGCGACGACGCGAAAATCGAGGAGTTCGTCCGTTGCTGCGGAGATGAGATGCGGCTGCGTGCCCTATACGTCTTCACCTGCGCCGACCGCGCCTTGTGGGAATCCGAGTCCGCAGAGCCCGCTCGCTGGTGGAGTATCCGGGAGATTCACCAAAAAGCCGTCGAAACCTTTCATCCCGATAACAACCGTTCCGGCCCGCTCCTTGCCTCGGGCTGCGGCAAAGAGGAACTCGCCATCCTCCAGGACATCGGCGAGGACTTTTTCAGCGGGGCCTACCGTCTTCACGTCTTGCAGCTCGGTTCGCATCTCGTCCGCCTTGCGAGAAAGAATGACTCCGTCGGCCCCAAAGTCGATGTCGCCCGTGACGGCACCTCCCCTATTCTTCGCGTCGCCGCGCGGGACTATCGCGGCCTCGCCGCATCCATCACCGGCGCACTCTGGCACAGCAAAGTCGAGCCCGTGCAAGCCCATCTATTCTCTGCGATGAACCACGGGCTCGCCCTCGATTTCTTCCACCTCGCGCTCGGCAACCAGCCACCCCCGCAAGACCTGGCCACAAACGTCGCCGAAGCCATCCACACACGACTCCACATCGCCGACGCCGACGAGGCCACCCTGCCCGAAATCGACGGACGTTTCACGCTCACCGAAACCCGTCCCGGTCTCCACTGCCTGCGCTTCGAGACCATCCGCAACGCCTCGGGACTCATCTACGCCCTCACCTACAAAGTCTTCCGCCACCTCCAGGGCAACATCCACGCCCTCAAAGCCCACACCACCCGCGACCACACCTACATCTCCATCTACTACAGCCCGCCACTGCGATCTACGCTAGAGGAGGCGAGGGCGATTGTGGAAAAACGATTCGGAAATATGCTCCGCTGAATGCCACCCGTGGTGAACGTTCATCACGCCATCACTCAATCGGTTTGATGCGCAGGTCACGGAGGGTGCGTAGTTCGCCGGCGTTGACGTGGCGCATTCGGCGGGCACCGGTCTCGCGTTTCGGGCCGAATCGGTGGCGCTCGGCATTGAAGACCGTGTCCACAAACTCCTTGGTTCCGAGCACGGCGCCATCGGTGAAGTATCGCACTTTGCAGTGTAGCATTTCCCAGCGGCTGAGTTTACCCTTCGCCTTGATGACTTCCTGCACTCGCTCGGGCGTCATTCCTTTGCGACCGGGCGTGCGGTTTTGTCCGGTTTTCATCGCTTCGCCTTCGCCGTAGATGAGCACGCGGTAGCGCTCCATGGCTTCGGTGTTGGTCAGCGACTGGCGGGCATGGGTCTCGACGACGGCTCGCAGGGCACTTTGGGCGTTGCGTCGTCCGGTGGTGGCTTCGGCGTATCCGCTCCAGCGATAATCCTCGGGTCGCTCGACCATTTTCGCACGGATCGGGTTCAGGTCGATGTATGCGGCCATGGTCATGAGGGCGTCGCCGCTTTGCACCAGCACGCTTCGGAATCGTTCCTCCCACAGAGTGCCTTTGCGCCCGGCCTTTTTATTGTAGTAGGCGCTGAAGCGCTGTTTGAGCGAC
Source organism: Verrucomicrobiaceae bacterium (assembly GCA_043755735.1). Classification (GTDB taxonomy): domain Bacteria; phylum Verrucomicrobiota; class Verrucomicrobiia; order Chthoniobacterales; family Chthoniobacteraceae; genus SXWH01. Next base: position 1,893 of record JAYUSJ010000374.1, read on the forward strand.
TTCATGAAGTAGCTCACGTCCCACATCCGCCGGAAGAAGCTTTCACGCAGGGCTTCGGCGGCTTCGTTTGCTCCGATTTTGCGGTATTGCTGGAGTTGCCAACGGACGTTGATGAAGGCTTCGGGGCTGTAGATGCGCTTGATTTCCGCGAGCAGTTCTTCGTCGGAGGGCATGATTTCGGGGCGCTGGGGCACTTCGAGCAGGATGTGGAAGTGGTTGCTCATGACGCAGTAGGTCATCACTCGCACGCCGTAGAAGCGTTCATAGTTGCGCATCGTCTCGACAAAGAATTCGCGCTCCGCGTCGCCGAGGATGAACTCGCGATTCACGACGCGGGAGACGCAGTGGTAGTAGGCGTGGGTGACGGTTTTCGGAGCTTTGAGTCTGGCCTGGCGCATGGATTTGGATCGGTGGTGTGGGTTGAGAGTGAAGCGGATACGGCACGGAGACGCAAGTGCTTCTTTACTATGGGACTGTCCCTTTGTGTTCGTGGTCCCTTTGTGTTCGTGCATCGCAACCGCCCGCGGCGAGTCATCCAAAATGCCGCTTAACTTAATGCCATTCCTGCCTGACCCCTTTTCTCTTTCGAGACCCAACTCACCCGCCGTGAGTAAGTTTCGAGAGTCGCGTCAACTCTGTCGCCTGTTCGCCTCGACACAAGCTCAGAACAGCCACTCGCTTATCGTCCTCGATCAAGACCACTCTGCCATCAGCCACGATGTGTTCATCTTTGCAACCGTACGCACCATGCCATACAGCAAGCGGAACTGTTTCATGAGCGGAGCGCAACTCAATGCGCTTCGCTTCAGAACGAACGAAAAATGTGTTCCAGACCTTACCTGGCGAGATTGCAGCAAGCTGTGCGTATAGCAGTTCCGGCGCTCCACGCAACGAACTGACTCGATCTATCGAAGATAACGGCGCTTGTCCGTCGAGATCCCACAAGTGCATCCTTCCGTCACTGGACCACGACAGAATTTTACCTCCACTCGTCTCAACCGCCCCTTCAAACCAGTGCCAGTAGCTCGGATCTGCAAATACCCGAAGCTCCCTCCCGGTTTGCAAATCCCAAAGTCGCATTGTTCGGTCGTCATTATTCTTTTTAGTAACCCTGTCGAATCCCGCAATAGACAACACACGATTATTAGAAACCAGCAGCGCCCGGACAACAGCATCGTTATGCCCCCTGAACACCCGTAGCATTGCGCCGGTTTCCGTGTCCCAAAGTCGCATTGTATGGTCCCACGACCACGACAATAGGCGTTGAGATGAAACTTCCATCACGTTGACAATACCAGCTACATGCCCGTCAAGCGTCGAGATCATACAACCAGTTTCATCCCAAACTGTCAAATTATGATTTCCCCCCCATAATACGATTCGTTTCCTAGAGATGGCCTTAGCGCCGTATATCGCCCCGGTATGTCCATTGAGCTTACACAGAGATATTCCGGTCTGCGCGCTCCACAAAGTGGGCGCCCCGTTAGCTGAGGAATCGT
>JAYUSJ010000375.1:0-10423 GCA_043755735.1 Verrucomicrobiaceae bacterium
ACCCCCGGCCAGGACTACTCGGCGCTCCTCACCTACATCGGCGACCGCCGCACCTACGTCCTCGGGCAACTCCCCGCGCAGTCCACGCTCACCATCACCGGCCCGCCCGCAAACGGCACACTCACCGCCGCAAACTCGCTCGCACTCAGCGGCACAGCGCCGTGGGGCTCCGCCACCGTCCAGCTCAGCGGCCCCGGCGGCGTGGTGGATGTCGCATTTTCCACCGTGAACAATTGGGCCGCCACCATGCCGCTCCTCCTCGGCACAAACGTCATCACCCTCACCGGCTACGATGTCCACGGCGCAGCCACCGGCACACAGACATTCACCGTCGTCAGCACCGCGCTCACATTCATCGATACCGACGACGACGGACTCCCCGACGCTTGGGAAAAAACCAACGCCCTCGACAAATTGCCCACCCTCACCGCCGCAACTACCGACACCGACGGCGACGGCCAAAGCAACGCCGCCGAATACCTCGCCGGCACCGATCCCCGCAACGCCGCCAGCGTGCTCACGCTCAGCGCCACCGGCCAAGTCACCCTCGCCCACACCGCCCTCGCCGGACGCACCTATCGAATCACCTACCGCGACTCACTCACCACCGGCACCTGGCTCTCCCTCACCACCCACGCCGCGACCAACGCCGACGCCGCCATCCAATTCACCGACACCCCCGGCACCGCCCAGCGATTCTACCGGCTGCAAACACCGTGATTTGCTGCGCGACGACTGTGCAGGGAGCGGGCTGGCAGATAGGTCACGATCCCGCGCGTGTTCTCTCGGTCGGTCAAGACGGCGCAAAGTATGCGGAGATCGTGAGACTGGTGGTCGCTTCATGGGAATGCGAACAAGAATGGGGGAAGTGGGCGTCGTTGAGCCGACCCCGCGGGCGGCGATAGCGTCAGCGGGAATTAACTTTTGAGCGAAGCAAAACGTAGAGCATCGCGAGCGATGCCAGGCACATCGTGGTGATGAGGATCGCAGCAGTCAGCTTCGCACTTTGCCCGCCGGCGTAGGCGGACCAGCTCGCCCATGCGCGCCAAACGAAAACGCCGGAGAGGAGTGCGACGAGCACCTTTGACACAACGACGCTCCATGCAGCGCCGCGCTTCATCATGACGCCGAGCACCAGGGAAAGCGTGCCGAATAAGCCGCCGGACATCAGAGCCGTCTTTGCCTTTTCGGGATTTGACAGAAAGCCGGCGAGTCCTGCGGCAATGAGGAAGATGCCGTACTGCATCATGAGTTTTCCGAGTTGCGATGTCATGTTGAACGGGGAAGTAGGGTCGCAGCGCTCGGAAATGGGAAGTGGGAAATGGGCTCGATGCGCGAAAATATCCAAAATTATTTGCGTCTGATTGCGAAGTCCGGCTCGGTTCTTTTTGTCCTGACCCGACTGACGCGTGTGTTTTCGCCTACTTCCGACGCGTCATGGTGACTGCGCCGCAGGACTCGGTGGGCTTGCCGTCTTTCCAGCTTGTGCCGGACATGGTGATTTTTTGCGGGCGGGATTTGCCGGGCGTGATGACGTATTTGGCGCTGTGCATGTGCATGTCGCGGCGCTTGTTGAAATTCGTGCCGCCGTCGAAGTCGAATACGAGCTCGGTGGCGGTGCTTGCGGAGGGGTTGAACTTCATGCGGGGCTGGTTGCCGAGGGCGCAGTAGTGGGTCATGAGGAGGTCGGCCTTGTCCATGTGATACATGGAAATCATTTCCATTTTCGAACCGGGGAAGATGGTCTCCTGGACAGCGCTGCCGCCCGCGGTGATCCGATAGATGGAATGGGACAACGGCATCCCTTTCATGGCGGCGGGTCCGTGCCATTCTCCGGCAAATTTCTTGATGGTGGCAAAGGCTTCGGCAGGCGTGATTGCGGGCTGCACGGCGAAGACGGAGGTGGCGGTGAAGGCGAGTGCGAGAAGTGTTTTCATTGGGGCTAGCTGTGACAGTTAAGCGACGTGGAGGCAACGGGATTTCCGGCAGTTTTCGGGGCTACTCTTTCGGTGCGGGCTTCTTTTTTGCCGCACCTTTTTGGTTCGCGCCGCCGGGGCCCCAGTCTTCGTTTTTCACGGTACTTCCGGGGAAGGCGGGAGGGACGAGTTCTTTGTCCCATGCATCGAGGGAGGCGGTAAGGCGGGCGGTGATATCGGACTTTTCGGCGGCCAGGTTTTTGGATTCGGCGAGGTCGGTGGCGAGGTCATAAAGCTCGACGGGCATGTCGGGCTGGCGGACGAGTTTCCATGTGCCTTCGCGGATGGCGTGGGTGCTTTTGTTGGACATGCGCCAGAACAGGCGGTCGTGCGGAGGGGTCTTGGTTTCGCCGGTGAGGTAAGGGACGAGATTTACGCCGTCGTATTTCTTGTCCGAGGGCATCGGCTGGCCGGCGACACCGAGCGCGGTGGCGAAGACGTCGAGCGATGAGACGGGGGCGTCGAATACTGTGCCGGCGGGCAGTTTTCCCGGCCAACTCACGACGAAAGGGACACGCACGCCGCCTTCGTAGAGCGTTCCTTTTTGCCCGCGCAGCGCGCCATTGTCGGAGCCGCTGGGTTCGTGGCCGCCGTTGTCGCTGAAAAAGAAGATGAGCGTCCGCTGCGTCTGTCCGGTCTCCGCGAGAGACGCGATGACGCCGCCGATGGCGTCGTCCATGAGGCTCACCTGCGCGAGGTATTTGCGGCGGGCGGGGTTGGTGATTTGCGCGAACTTCTCCATGCGCTCCGCAGTCGGCTCGTGGGGGGTGTGCGGGGCGTTGAAGGCGAGGTAGAGCATCCACGGTTTCTCCGCGTGACGCCGGATAAATGCGGACGCCTCATCGCCGAGCGTCGCGGTGAGGTGCGTGGGAACTTCGGTGAGCGACTGGCCGTTGCGAACGAGCGGGAGTGTGTATTGGCGCTCGTTGGGCTGCCATCCGGCGAAGCGATGCCCGCCGCCGATGAAACCGAACGTTTCGTCAAACCCGCGCTTCCACGGAGTATGCGCTGGCGATGCGCCGAGATGCCACTTTCCGACCCAGCCCGTCGCGTAGCCCGCGTCTTTCATGAACTGTGGAAGCAATCGCTCGCCGAGCGGCAGGCCTTCTTTTTCGTCGAGCGGGTCGTACACGGGGTTAAACTCATGCCCAAATCGCTGTTGATACCGCCCGGTGAGCAGCGCCGCGCGAGTGGGCGAGCAGAACGAATGGCTGACATAGCCGCTGGTGCAGCGAACGCCGGATTTCGCGAGCGCATCGAGATTCGGCGTCGGCACATCCTTGGAGCCTTGGAAGCCGGCATCGGCGTAGCCTTGATCATCGCTGACAATGACGAGGACATTCGGGCGCGGCGCATCGGCGGCGGAGAGCCGGGCGACCGATGCGACGATGATGAGGACTGCGAGGATGTGTTTCATGAAATACGAGGCGGCCAGTAGAAGGATGAAGTGTCGACGATTGCAAAGCCGTATCACCGGGCTTCCTTTCCGAAGCAGCGCAATCCTCGGTGAATTACCCTTCGACATTGCTCATTCGTCGGTTTTATCGGCATTGAAATCCATGACCACTCCACGAATAGCCGCCGTCCTTCTCGCAATCTGCCCCGGCGTTTTGTTTGCGCAGACTTCGTGGAATCAGTTTCGGGGGCCGAATGGCTCGGGCGTGGCTTCGCCGGAATGCAAGCCGCCGGTGAATGTGGGGCCGGATGTCGTGGCGTGGAAGACGGCGGTGCCGCCGGGATTGTCGGCTCCGGTGCTCGCGGGGGAACGGGTGTTTTTGACGGCAGTTGAGAATAAACGACTGGTCACTCTTGCGCTCGATCGCACGACGGGAAAAGTGCTTTGGCGGCGCGAGGCTCCGGAGGTGCCAATCGAAAGAGTGCACGAGACGAGCAGTCCGACGACGCCTTCGCCACTGGCGGATGAGCAGCGGGTGATCGTGTATTTTGGATCGTTTGGGCTGCTGTGCTACGACCACGATGGGAAGGAGCTTTGGTCGCGCCGTCTGCCGCTGGCTAAGAGTCTCTACGGGAGCGCGACTTCGCCGATCGCGTTGGGCGACAATGCGATCCTCGTTTTGGACAACGACGAGAATTTGAAGGACAGCAAATTGAGCCAGTCTAAGGTCGTAGCCTTCAAGAAATCCACGGGCGAGCCGGTGTGGGAAACGGCGCGTCCGTTGGTGCGGAGCGGATGGTCCACGCCTGCGATTTGGGAGCACTCGGGCGGGCGTGAATTAGTCGTGCTCGGGACAGGCCGTGTGACGGGATACAACGCGGAGACGGGCGATGAGAAATGGCACGCGACGGGGTTTTCACGCGAGACGATTGCAGTGCCGGTGGTTGGAAACGGCATGGTGTTTGTCGCATCGGCGCAGCTCGGTGGCGGCGCGGATGAGTTCATCGACCCGAAGCCGTTTTGGGATGCGGTGATGCTCTTCGACGCGAATCACGATGGCAAGCTGGAGCGCGGCGAAATGACGGGGCACTTCACATTCCCGCTACGCCCGGAGCTCAATCCGGGCCATCCGGGTTTCGGCATCCCGCTCGCATCGGACCCGGCGAAACGGGCGAGCCAACGCGACGGAATGTTCGCCTCGATGGATAAGGACAAGGACGGATTTTGGACGAGCGAGGAGTTCGCCGCGAGCATGGCTGCGCGGCAATCCAAGCCGGTGCTGATGGCGATAAAGCCCGACGGCTCGGGCGATGTCACGGGCGGAAGCAGCGTCGCCTGGGAACTCCGCCGCAACATCCCGGAAGTGCCATCGCCACTGTTCTACGACGGTCGTATTTATCTCGTGCGAAATGGAGGGCTGTTTGCAGCAGCAGACGCGGAAGCCGGCGCGCTACTCTACAGCGAGCGACTCGGTGCCGACGGCCAGTACAGCGCGTCGCCAGTCGCGGCAAAGGGGCACGTTTATATGGTCTCCAATCGAGGACAGCTCACCGTATTGAAAGCGGGTGCGACGTTCGAGCGAGTGCACCAATTTGAAATCGGCGAGGCCGTATCCGTCACTCCCGCAATCGACCGCGACACGCTATACATCCGCACAGCGGCGCATTTGTGGGCGTTTCGAGCGACGAAATAGGATTCAACAATCAATGGTTGCCCATGCACTGCGGCTGACTACGTTTCACACCATCCAAATGCTTCACCTTCGACACATCGCGGCCGCGCTGCTCGCGGCTGTTTCGCTTCTTCGCGGAGAAGTCATTATTTCGGAATTTGTCGCGGAGAACGACGGGCATCTTCTCGATGTGGATGGCGAGACCTCGGATTGGATCGAGCTTTATAATAACGGCGGCGCTGCGGAGAACCTCACGGGTTGGTTTCTCACGGACGATGACCAGCAGCCGTTCCTGTGGCCGCTGCCGAATATGACGCTCAATGCGGGCGAGCGTCGTGTGATTTTTGCATCGGGAAAAGACCGGCGGATTCCGGCGGCGGAGTTGCATACGAACTTCTCGCTGACGAACAATGCCGGCGGCTACCTCGCGCTGCGAAAGCCGGATGGTTCGTTCCCTTCGCTCTTCACTTCGTATCCCGCGCAGCGGGCGGATATCAGCTTTGGCGAAGGAACGGTGGTGGATTCGCAGGACCTTGTCGTTTCTACGTCGGCGGGGAAATTTCTCGTTCCGGGGAGTGGGACGCTCGGGACGACTTGGACTGCGCAGGCTTTTAACGATACGGCGTGGACGGCGGCGACGTCGCGAATCGGGTATCAGGTCGGCGGCACGGGCGCTGGATTGCCGATTGCGTATTGGACATTCGACGACACGACGGCGAACAACATCGCGACGGGACCAACGGCTTCGCTCGTGGGTGCGACTTACAACGCGTCGTTTCCCGGCGCAGTCGGGGAGGGCAAATCGCTGCACTTTACGCGGGCCTCGAATACGTATGTCTCGGCGGACCTCGATGTCTCGGAGAGCACGTATTCATCCTCGTTTTGGTTTCGCACGACGCAGTCGACGACGGGACTTTTTGCGGTGGTGGATGGCGACTTGGGCGCGGGCGGACACGACCGGCATGTGTTTCTCACGGGGGGCAATATCAGCGTGCGCACTTGGAACACCGAGACGATTGCATCGACGGGGAAGAACTACGCGGACAATCAGTGGCATCATGTCGTGCATACTTTTGGTGTCTCCATCAGCGGACAGCGGATCTATGTGGACGGCCTGCAGGTGGCATCGGGAACCAAGGCGGCGTCGGACTTCAATTGGCAGAAGAAAATCAATATCGGGTTCTCAAACGACGCCGGAGCTTCGCAATATCACGAAGGTCAAATCGACGACGTCTCGGTGTGGAGCGAAACACTGAGCGCGGCGGCCATCGCGACGCTCGCGAGCGGCACTGCTCCGGACACGCTGGCGGGTTTTACGCCATTCATCACCACGAATACGCAGACGCCGATGCGAAATGTGAATGCCTCTGCGTATCTGCGCGTGCCGTTCACCGTGAACCGGCCCACACCTTTCAACCAGGCGACGCTGAAGGTGCGCTACGACGATGGGTTTGTGGCCTACATCGACGGCGTAGAAGTCGCCCGCCGCAACGCGCCTGCGTCGCCGACATGGAACTCCGCCGCTGCGAGCGACCGTTCGATGGGCGACGCCGTGGTGCTCGAAAATATCGACATCACCGCGCAGGTCGGACTGCTCGGAAACGGCAGCCACGTCCTCGCCATTCACGCGCTGAATGACAGCGTCGGGAGCACGGAGTTTTTGCTAAATGCGGAGTTGAGCGCGGCGACGCTCTCGTATGGCACCGCCATTTACATGGACCCGCCGACGCCCGGCACCGCTAACAACACGGGCTTTCTCGGCTTTGTCGGAGACACGAGTTTCCTGCCAAAACGCGGCCTTTATACCACCGCGCAAAACGTGGCGCTTTCGTGCGCGACGCTCGGAGCGACCATCGCTTACACGCTCGACGGCACCGACCCTTCGCCGACAAATGGCACGCAAGTCCCGGCGGCAAATGCGACGACCGCGCCATCGACGACGATCCCGGTCTCCACCACGAAATACATCCGCGCGATGGCGTACAAAACGGCGTCGGGACTGCGCTCCACAAACGTCGATTCGCACACGTATATTTTCACCCCGCAAGTGCTCACGCAATCGAACACGCAAGCCGGTTATCCCGCGAGTTGGGCGGGCCGCACGGCGGACTACGGGATGGATGCAAACGTCGTGAACACCACGCTGCCCGGCTACAGCGTCACGGAAGGGCTTGTGTCGTTGCCGACGATCAGCATGACGTCGCCCATCGCATCGCTTTTCGGCACAACAGCACCTGCCGGGATCTATTACGACACGTCGCAACGAGGGATGGGCGGTGAGCGAAAAGTGAGCATCGAGTGGATCAATCCCGACGGCTCTCCGGGCTGGCACGCGCAAGCCGGAGTGCGCCCGCACGGCAACTCCAGTCGCGGCCACGGCTTTACGCCGAAGCACCCGCTGCGGCTCAATTTCCGCAGCGACTACGGCTATCCGCGGTTGAAGGAAAACGTCTTTGGCGGCGGTGTGAAATCTTTTGATCAACTGCTGCTCCGCGCGTGTTCGACGGATTCCATGCCGGTCGTGGATGGAAACGTCGAAGACGGTGAGCAGCGCTGGAACAACGACAAGGCGACCTACATGCGCGACCAATATATGCGCGACTTGCTCAACGACCTCGGGCACCCGAACTGCCGCGGCGTTTACGCGCAACTCTACATCAACGGTCTTTACTGGGGCCTCTACAACCTCGCCGAGCGCCCGAACGCGGTGTGGTTTTCGACGACATTTGGCGGTGACGAAACGGAGTGGGATGTCTTGAAGGATTTCCAGGAAGTGAACGACGGAAACGGGACGGCGTGGAATGAGATGGTCGCCATCGTAAACGACACGGGCATCACAAACGAAGTCCGCTGCCAGAAGCTTCTGGGCAATAACCCCGACGGCACGCACAATCCCGCCTTTCCGATCTACATCCACTGGCCGTCGTTCCGCGACTACATGATTGCCCACATCGCTGCGGGCGCGGAGGACTGGCCGGACCACAACTACTGGGTCGGTCGCCGCCGTGGAGCGCTGAGCGAAGGGTTCCGTTTCGTCGCGTGGGATCAGGAAATCTCCAATGACTCACTCACGCGCCCGGGCGGTCGTGGAAGCGCACTGCCGTTTGCATTCGTGGGCGATGCGGGAGATGCGGGCTACACTTTTGGCCCTGCAAAAATCTACGACAAGTTCCGCCGAGCCGAGCCTTTTAAGTCGGAGTTTCGCGAGCGAATCCACGCGCTGCTCATGAACAACGGACCGCTTTCACCGACTGGCCAGAAAGCTCGCTGGGCGGTGCTGCAAACACGCATCGATAAAGCGATGGTCTGCGAAAGCGCGCGATGGGGCGATGCCAACGGCGAGGGCGCAAAGAAGCGCGAAACGACATGGCTGAACAACATGAACTACATGAACGCGGCCGGCACCGGATATTGGGACGCGATTCTGCCAATCGACGTCGCCCGCTTCCGCAGCGTGCAACTTTATCCGAGTATCGATCAGCCGACGTTCAGTCAAAACGGCGGCTCTGTGCCGACGGGTTTCCAGCTTTACCTCACACACGCGGAGTCGACGATTTACTACACGCTCGATGGCAGCGACCCGATGAGTGCGACCGGCGCACCGGCTCCGGGCGCGCAACTTTACAACGGCGGACTGACGACGGAATTCCCCATCGCGGCGAACTCGGTATGGAAATATCTAGTAACGCCAAGCGCGCCCGCATCGACTTGGAAAAACGTGTCTTTCAACGACTCCGCGTGGTCCAGTGGTGCTGGACAACTCGGCTACGGCGACGGTGATGAAGGGACGGTGATCGGTTTCGGCGGCAACACTGCGAGCCGCTATATTACGACCTACTTCCGGAAGTCGTTTTCCATCACAAACAAAGCGGGCATTCAGTCGGCCAAAGTGTTCGTCCTCCGCGACGATGGTGCGGTGATTTACCTCAATGGAACCGAACTGGCCCGGACGAATATGCCGACCACGGTGATCACTTGGAACACGACCGCATCCAGTAATGTTACCGGTGTGGACGAGAGCACGTTCTACTACGAGTTCACGATTCCCGTCGCGAGCTTGATCGAAGGCAACAACCTCCTCGCAGTCGAGGTCCACAAGGTTTCTTCGAGCGAAGACGATCTCAGTTTCGACGCACGTATCGAGGTGGTGAAATCGAGCGCCGCAAACGGTATCGTTCTCAATAATTCCGGTCCCGTCCGCACGCGCGCACGGACGGCTGGGCTGGAATGGAGCGGCGTGAACAGCACGTATTTTACGGTCGGCTCACAGCCGCCGAACGCGGCAAATATCGTCATCAGCGAACTGCACTACAATCCTGCGCCGCCGACCCGCAGCAGCGAGGTCGCAGTAAGCACCGACCCCGATGCGTTTGAATTCATCGAGTTTATGAACGTCGGCACGACGACGGTGAACTTCACGGGAGCGCATCTCGCCGACGGAGCGCTATTCGATTTTCCCGACGGTTACACGCTCGCAGCCGGAGCGCGTTGCGTGATCGTGAGAAACCTCGCGGCATTTCAGGCCCGCTACGGCACAGGCCGCGCGGTCGCCGGCACGTTTGAATTTGATGGCACCAACCAAACCGGTCTCAGCAACGGCGGCGAGACGCTCAGCCTCACGCTCACGACGAACAATATTACCACGACGCTTTTCAGCATGACATACGACGACATCGTGCCGTGGCCGACCGCGCCCGATGGTAACGGCCCGTCGCTCGTGCTAAAATCGCCCGCGCCAAATACCGCGCACAGCACAGCAAGCAACTGGATCGCCAGCGCAGACAACGGCGGCAGCCCCGCGCAAACGTCCGCACAAATGACGTTCGCCCAATGGAGCAACGGCTACGGCGGGACACTTTCAGCCGGCGGAGACGATGATGGGGATGGCATCTCAAACGCCCTCGAATACGCGCTCTCGCTCAATCCGCTCGTGCGCAACAATGCCGCGCTCCCCGTTGGTCAGCTCATCGCAGACGGCGGGCAGACTTATCTCGCAATCACCTTCCGCCATCGTCCTGCGGCGGACCTCGCGACTGTGGTGGAGACGAGCGACAATCTCAGCGCGTGGGGCAGTTCTCCGAGTGTCGTCATGGTGAGCAGCACGGACAATTTGGACGGCACGTTCACCCAAACATGGCGCAGCGCGACACCGGCTACCGGCGCGGGCAGGCAATTCCTGAGAATCCGTACGACCGTCGCGCAATAAGGTTCGCCGAAGAAGACGCAGTTCTCTCTTCCCCCCGCCGCTTTGCTCCTGCAAGGATGGCGGTCTTATGTCAGACCAAGTGAGAGTGAGATTTGCGCCATCGCCGACCGGATACCTACACGTCGGAGGGGCTCGTACTGCGTTGTTCAACTGGCTCTACGCCCGCCACACCG
>JAYUSJ010000376.1:0-10387 GCA_043755735.1 Verrucomicrobiaceae bacterium
CTTAAACCGCCCGATGATATCCGTCGCCGTATAGCCCTCCGGATGCCCCACATGCAGCCCCGAGCCGCTCGGATACGGGAACATATCGAGCACGTAGTATTTCGGCTTCGAAGGATCAAAGCCCGGCTCACCCGGATTCAGGACGTGAAAAGTCTGCCGCTCGTCCCAGACGCGCTGCCACTTGGGCTCGAATTGATCAAAAGGAAAAGGTCTGCGTCGCTGCTCGGTGCTCATAAAAAATGTGGGCGCGAGGCGGTAGCCGTCCGCGCCCCATCCGGCAAGCGCGGAGTGAGGATTTTCGCCCCAACCGACTACACCAGCTCGCCCAGCACCCGTTTCCCGCAGGACGGACAATTCCGTGTCGCCGCCACCCACGCCCCGCCACCAAAACCGAAACCCTACGCGAAAAGCCGGTCCAAGCGGCGGAGGTATGCGGCGCGAGCCTCGTTGCCACAGGAAAACCACCGTCCTTCAGGGGAAGACCGCCGTCCTTCAGAGGGAAACCGCCATTGCTCAGAGGGAAACCGCCGTTGTTCCGCCGTCCGCCGCCCATCCCGGATGAAAAGGTATGGGCGGTGCGCGAAAAGGTATCGTCCTTCCGCCAAAAGGGGACGTTCCCTTTTCATTCGGGATGCTCCCCATTTGAAAAGGGATGCATCCCTTTTCATCCGGGGACGTCCCCTTTTCGCTGGGGGATGTCCCCTTTTGGCGGACCACCGATACCATTTGAAATGGTATCAATACCATTTCGCGGAAGGACGATACCATTTGAAATGGTATCGATACCTTTTGGCGGAAGGACGATACCTTTTCGCGCACCGCCCATCCCATCAGCAACACAAACGCTTGGCCGCTCGCGACCCACCTCAGCGCGAAAAGCGGCTGAACTGCGCCGACGACGGGAGAATGTCATCGGGGCGATACACGAGATTCTCCATGCAACAATCGGAAGGCAGTGCTACGGGTGGAGGAGCATACCAAAATGAATCAAGCCACCAGACCCCGCGTCATCGTTCGCACCCTCGCCTGCGCCTTCACTCTCGCCAGCAGCCTGCCAGCCACTGCGGGACTCGTCGCTTGGTGGAAATTTGATGAGGCTTCCGGGACTACCGCGGCGGACAGCGCAAGCACACCGGCAAACGGAAACCTCGTCACCGGCGCAGCTTTCCAGGCAGCGGCCGGGCGCTTTGGCGGGGCTGTATATCTAAACGGCACGGCGGGCTACGTGGACATGGGAGATGCAGCAAAGCTGGAATTCCCCGCAGCGCAAAGCTACTCGCTCGCATGCTGGTTTAAGCCCGATGGCGATGAGACGGTGGCAGAATATCAAACCAATAGCGGGCTGATTTCCAAAGGCTACTCAGCAAATCCTTACGATACTGCCGGGTATTATTTGATGACGGTGAACTGGTCCACCGGCGCGGGGAACACGACTTCGTTTTTTCAGTTCGACTCGCGGCAATCTTCCGCCGCCGCCACGCCGTTTCGATTTGTCACGGCTTACCAAGCTCCGGATGTCGTGGTAAATGGGACTTGGCGGCATTTTGTCACCGTCGTGGACCGCACCGGAGGCCAGGCTCGGACGTATCTTGATGGGGCGCTCTATTCCACCAAAGCAATCGTCGCGGGAGCGGGCGGCGGGCAGTGGGACATGGGCGTGAATACGAGCCCTTTCATCGTGGGAAATCACTTTAGCCGTTTTACGAAAGGCTGGTTCGACGATGTCGGCGTGTGGAATCACCCGCTGACTCCGGCGGAAATCACGAGCATTTATACGAGCGGCATCACCCTCGGAAATGACACCGATAGCGACGGACTCGTCGATTCGTGGGAGACCACTTATTTTGGCGCTGGAAACCTCACGCAGACCGCGAGCGGCGACCCCGACACCGACGGACTGACGAATTTGCAGGAGCAAACAGCGGGCACAAATCCCACGCTGGCCGACACGGACGGCGACGGCCTCACGGACGGCAATGAAGTGAACGTGCGCGGGACGAATCCGCTTGTTGCAGATACCGATGGCGACGGGCTCAGCGACGGCGCGGAGGTGAATACGCACGGCACGAATCCCCTGCTCGCGGATACGGACGGCGACACTTACAGCGATGGCGCGGAAATCACCGCCGGCACGAATCCGCTGAACGCTACGAGCTATCCGCTCCCGGCAACATTCAACGTCCACATCAACGAATTCATGGCGAACAACTCGCCGAAGGCCAATGACCCGACTGCGCCACTCGATATGGACGGCGATAGCGAAGACTGGATCGAGATCAAAAACAACGAGGCGACCGCGGTGAATCTGCAAGGCTACCAGCTTTCCGACAACGCAGCGCTGCCTGGGAAATACACGATCCCGAGCTTTTCCATCCCGGCGGGTGGATACGCCCTGGTCTATGCGTCGGGGAAAAATCGCCGCGTCAACGGCGTGCAACCGCATACGAATTTCAGCCTCGGCACGACGGGCGTTGTCATCCTCACGCGCCCGACTGCGGGCGGGCCGGTGACCGTCAGCCAAATCGGCACGGAGCTTGTGCCTTATCCGTCCCAGCATCGCTTCACGACCTACGGCCCGGCGGACAATATCGCCACGACTTCGCCGAGCTACATGACGACGCCGACGCCCGGCGCTGCAAACAATGCGGCTTCGGTCGTCACGGGATTTGTTGCGGATACAACCTTCACTGCGAAACGCGGCATTTACTCCGCGCCTTTCAGCACCACGATCGCATGTGCCACGCCGGGCGCGACGATTGTCTATACGCTAAATGGCAGCGCACCATCGGCCACAAATGGCACGCAGATTCTTCCTGCGGATTCTGTCACTCCACCCTCGGGAAATGTCAGCATCACCGCCACGACGTTGCTTCGCGCACGAGCCATAAAGACAGGCTTCGCGCCGTCGGATGTGGATACACAGAGCTACATCTTCACGGCGGATGTGATGTCGCAAAATGCGCCGACTGCCTCGATGGGCCTCGCGCCCGCCGATACGATGACCTGGGGCACGACGGGCGCGACGATTTCGAATCTCTCGGCATTCCCCGGACTCACGTATTGGGGCATCAATACAGGTCTCGCCAGCGATCCCGTGCCGGACAATCAGTTCGTGGAAAACGACCTCAAAAACATCGCCACCATCTCGCTTGTCGCTTCGTGGAAGGAGCTGTTCGGGCCGAGCGTCGTGTCGGGCGACGGCGGCATTTATCCGCCAGCCGCTGGCGTTGCCATCGAGGGCATCGACCGCGCGGCGTCGATGGAACTCATCAACCCGGACGGCAGCATCGCCACACCGAATCTCGCGTCCGGATTTCAGGCCGACGGCAACATTCACATCTTCGGAGGGACGAGTCAGGGACGCTGGAAAAACTACAAACTTTCGTTCCGCTTCCAGTGCCTCAACGACGTGAAATACCGCGCGTTTGGCGACGATGGATTCAACCAGTTCGACAACTTTGTGCTCGATGCCCGCATGAACAATACATGGGCACACCCCGACCCGGCGCAGGGTTTCCGCGGCGACTACGTGAACGACCAGGTCACCGCAGACCTGCAAACTCGGGTGAGCGGGCGCGGCGGGTTCCGAAGCCGTCCAGTGCACCTCTACATCAACGGCATGTATTGGGGCGTCTATTTCCTCACCGAGAAGCCCGACCACCATTTTGCGTCCGCGTATTTTGGCGGCGACTCCGGGCTGTGGGATGTCTTCAAGCACTCGATGCGCCCGGCGTTCACCGAGAGCGATCCGCTCGTCAATACGACCCACGTAAACCCCGCGCTGCCGATCACCAGACCGACCGCTGGAAACCCCGCTGGAAACTCCACGGTGCAGGTAAACTACGAAGCGTTTCTCGACACCGTCGGCCAAGGCTACATCGCGCCAAACCCGACGCCCGACCTCACGCAACAGGCGAACTACGACGCAGTCGCAGCGCAGCTCGATATCGACGCGTTCATCGACTACATGATGGTCAATTTCCTCGCCGGAAACCAAGACTGGTCCGACAAAAATCTCTACGCATCTTACTACCGCGGCGGCGGCGGAAAATGGCGCTTCCACGTGTGGGACGCCGAGCACACGTTCCGCACTGGTACTGAAAATTTCATCACGAATAACGGCAACGAAGCCCCGAGCCCCGGCCAGCCAAAGCCCATCCACAACGCGCTGAAAGCGAACGCGGAATACCGGCTGAAATTTGCCGACCGCATCCGCAAACACATGTTCAACACCGGCACGCTCACGACGCCCGGAATGGCCGGAGTTTTCACCGAGCACCTGAACCGCATCGACAACGCCATCCGCGCCGAAAGCGCCCGCTGGGGTCACATCCGCGCTTCCGTGCGCACCGCGCCAAACGTGAACGTGACGTATAAAAAGAGCGATTGGCTCGTGCGGAAAAACATCCTTCTCACCAACGAAGGTAATGGCAATTCGCTGCTGCAAAATCGCTGGAATCTCGTGATGCAGCCGACAACGGGAATCTTCCGCACACAGCTCCTTTACCCGACCACGAACGCGCCGGATTTCAGCCAGCACGGAGGAAGTGTCGCAGCGAATTACGCGCTCACCATTTCCAACAGCAACGGCAGCGGCACCGTCTATTACACGCTCGACGGCACCGACCCGCGCGTAACCGGCGGCGCAGTCTCCGGAACCGCACAAACGTATAGCGCGCCTGTCGTGCTCGCATCGAGCGGCACGGTGAAATCGCGCATCCTGCTCAGCGGCGTGTGGTCCGCGCTGAACGAAGCATATTTCAGCGTCGGCACCGTTCCCGCGAGCGCGGCGAATATCGTGGTGAGCGAGTTCAGCTACAACCCATCCACCACACCGCCGACTCCCGGGTTCACGGACCCGAACGATTTCGAATACATCGAGCTGCTCAATATCAGCGGCAATACGGTCGATTTCACCGACTGCGAATTCACCTCGGGCATCACGTTCCATTTCAACAACGCAAGCATCCGCCAACTCGCGCCCGGAGCCCGGCTCATCATCGCTGAGAATCCCGCCGCCCTCACCGCACGGCACGGTGCGCTGCCAATCGCAGGCGCATTTGAGCTCGATACCGGGCTCTCCAACGGCGGCGAACGCATCACGCTCACCGCTGCCGACGGCACAACCGCGATCCGCACTTTTGAATACAAAGACAGCGGCGCATGGCCCTTAGCTGCAGATGGCGGCGGATTCTCGCTCGTCCTGATCTCGCCATTTTCGAACCCAAATCACGATCAGGCCGAAAGCTGGCGCACCAGCGCCGTGGGCAACAACGGAACTCCCGGAAGCAGCGACAACACCGGCGGCTACGCAGCGTGGAAAGCCACGAACAGCCTGCCCGACGACCTCGACACAGACGGCGACGGCTCCATCAATTTGCTCGAATACATCCTCGGCACGAACCCGAATGGCCCCGGCGCGCCGAGCATGTCCGCCGCAGTCCAGTCGCTGACCGTGAATGGCATTCCGGGCAACTATTTCACATTTACCTTCACCCACGCCCCGGCGACGGACGACGTGACGTGGCGCGTGGAAATGAGCACGGACCTCGCGACCTGGAGCACCGCCCCCGCCGACACGCAACGCGTGAGCATGGTCGTGAACGGCAACGGCACCGTGACCGAGACCTGGCGGAGCGGAGCGCCCGTGACCGGCGTGAAGCACTTCGCGCGGATTTACGCGAGCACTCAATAACGCAGCCCAAAGAGCGCTGGCAATTCGGCTCGAACCAATGGAAGCTCGCTCCTTTCCATGCATTCGTCCTTTCGCCTCGTCCTTTCGCTGACCGTCGCCCTGTTTGCTGCCGCCTGCGGCAAGCAAGAATCGCTGGCACCCACCACCGCGCCAAAAGGGACCATTCGAATCGTCTCTTGGAATCTCCAATGGTTTCCAGGCCATAAACCGGAGGCCACTCCGGAAGTCGCTGCCGCGCACATGGCTGAGGTTCAAAAAGCGGTGAAGGAATTAAATCCCGACATCCTTTTGCTGCAAGAAGTGCGGACGTGGCAGGCCGCCGCAGAGCTTTGCACGGCAGTACCGGGACTCACCCCTCGTGTAGTCACCGCATTCAATATGCTTGTCCCCGAGGCCCGACCGCAAAACCAGGTCGTCGCCTCAAAGCTGGAGGCTGATTCCGCCTGGTCTGCGAAGTGGGTGGGCGGACATTACGGCCCGCCGAGGGGATACGCATTCGCGGCTCTGGATGCGGGCGGCGGACGCTTCGTTTTATGCTGGTCGCTTCACCTGAAGAGCAACCTCGGGGTCCTCACGGAAAACATAGCGATGCGCGCGGAATCCGCACGACAACTCATCCAGCACATGCAGGAGATGCTTGCCATTTACGGCAAGCATGGAAAGTGCGCCATCGTGGTCGCAGGCGACATGAATACGTCTGTGGACGATCCGAAATTTGCGAGCGATCCGACGATGGCGGGCCTGATGGATAGCGGCCTCTGGTGGACTCATAAGGGCGTGCCGTTTGCAAATCGAACGACCATTCCCGGCGACGGCAGCTACCCGGATAATTGCTTCGACCATATTCTCACTGCCGGACTCGGACGGCCTGTGGCATTTGTGAAATCGTATCCGGGCCTGAGCGACCACAACCCGGTCATCGTGGACATCGATTTGTCGAAAGCTGACTTTCTCCCGGCGATCAGCGTTGCTGCGGGAATGAAGCCGCTCGCAGCAATCCCGGCACCGACTGTCCCGTCCGACCTGCCCGGTATCATTGCCGCGGATGACGATGCGGCAATTCGCGCGGCCATCGGGAGGAATGTAACCGTGCGGGGAAAAATCTCCCAAATTGGCGCAACCAAGACAGGGAGCATGACTTTCATAAACTTCGAGGGAAGCGCTCGGGGAAACTTCGTTGTTATCCTCAAAAAAGACTACCTGGGGCGGGTTGCGGGGGCTTTTGGCGGGGACATCAAAAACCTCCAGGGGAAAACCGTGGAAGTCCGCGGCGAACTTATCATCTACAAAAATACGCCAGAGATCGAGCTGCGCTCGGAAACTGAGATTCGAGTGCTCCCATAGTGGTATCTTGAGTGATAGAACCGGGAGTCGCGATTGACCGCGGCAAACTTGCGTCACGGTTGATTCGATTGGAACACTCACGTTCAATTCAGCCCGCTAGAGGGCCCTCAAAAAACAAATCCCTCCGTTGGCCCGAATTTGGCTACCTCACGTGGGATATATGCTCGAACCGATCCCGAACATCGACAGTGATTTTAGCGCCCAGTTGCAGGCTCTCGTGATAGAAGCCGAGCAGTCTCGTGAAGTGCGCGCGCACTCCAAGGAAGATCCGAAAACACCGTTCGAAGACAGCGATATCCAGCGCATGTTGAAGCCCATCACCGCTGGAATTGAAACGCTCCAGCGCTCGCAGGCCGAGCAACTGCAGTCCCTCTCGAAACTCGACAAGCTCGCCGTGGCGAGTGAAGGCGTCCCCCTCGCGCTGGCCGAGGCGCGTCACGCCATGGAATCCCGGAACACCGTCAGCAAGGCGATGTTTGAAGCGCTCCACGCGGAACTCAAATCCTACAAGGACGCGTTCATTCTCGAGTCCGTCCTGCGCCCCGTGATTCGCGACATGATTTCCGTTTATGACGACATGAGCGAGATACACCGCCAGCTCTCCTTGACTCTCTCAACGTTCGGCGATCGGGATATCACGGGCGGCGCGGTCAGTCTCGTGGAGAACATGCGCAATGCCGTCATCAATCTCGACCACAACGTTCACTTCATTCTCGAAGTGCTTGAGCGACTGGACGTCCTGCATACGCCTGTATCCACGGGCAAGCTGGAAAAGCGGACCCAGAAGGCCATGGCCTTGGAACATACAGACAACCCGGATGAGGATCAGGAAATCGTGAAAATTTTAAAGCGTGGCTTTCAATGGAAAGATCGCATAATCCGCCCTGAGGAAGTCGTGATTAAGAAATGGAAGGACGGCTCCCAGCAAGCCGCGGGCAGTGATCCTTCGCCAGAGTAATAGTCGGGTACTTCACCGGCACAAATTTTAAACTACAGCCCAACTATGTCAGAAACCCTTACCAATCGAAAAGCGGTCGGAATCGACCTCGGCACGACGTTCTGCGCCGTCGCCCATATCGACGCCTACGGGAAGCCCCAGATCATCCCTAACAGCGAAAGCGAACGCATTACTCCGTCTGTCATTTTATTCGATGGAGCAAATGCCATCGTCGGTACCGTCGCCAAGCAGAATGCGGTCGCGGAGCCGGACAAGATCGTGGACTTCATCAAGCGCGAGATGGGGAAATCCAAATCCCAGTTTTCCCGTGCATTTAGCGGCAAGGTTTACTCCGCAGAGGAACTCTCCGCGATCATCCTGCGAAAGCTGAAAGGCGACGCGGAGAAATATCTGGGCGAGGAAGTAACCGATGCTGTCATCACGGTTCCCGCATATTTTAACGACGCCGAACGCACCGCAACCCTGCATGCCGGGCAACTCGCGGGACTGAATGTTTTGCAGATCATCAACGAACCGACCTCCGCAGCTCTTGCCTACGGCCTGGATAAACTCGACCAAGACCAGACGGTATTCGTGTTTGACCTCGGCGGAGGAACCTTCGACGTGACGATCATGCGCATCCAGGGGCATCACATCCGAATGGTGGCGAGCAATGGAGACCATCGCCTCGGTGGAAAAGACTGGGACGACGTCATCGTCAACTGGATTGCAGATGAATTCGACAAAGAGCACGGAGATAATCCTCTTCTCGACCTTCAGAGCTACCAGGATCTTTACAACAGGGCGCTCACCGCAAAGATCCAGCTTTCGACACGCCAGCGCACGACTCTCGTCCACAGCTACAATGGCAAGAGCGTGAAGATCGAAATCACCCGCGACGATTTCGAAGCACGCACCCGCCATCTCATCGAGAAGTCCAAGGCGATCTGCGAGATCGTGATGCAGGAAGCAAATCTGAGCTGGCCCCAAATTGACCGCGTATTGTTGACGGGCGGAATGACGCGCGTTCCGTCCGTTCGCACGATGATCACCGAGACCTCGAACCGCCCTGTTGCGGAAGATGTCAGCCCCGACGAAGCCGTGGCTCTGGGTGCTGCAATCCAGGGAATGCTGTCCCTGCTCCAAAAAGAGGACGAAGCCGGAAAACGCAACATCGCACCCGAAGTTCGCGAGGCATTTTCTGCCGCCGACGGCTCCCTGATCAAGGTGACCAATATCACCACCCACACCATGGGAGTGGTGCTCTGGGATGACACCAAGGTTGAGGAGTATGTTTTCTCGATGATTCCGAAGATGACTCCGATTCCAAACGAGATCAAAAACAGTTTCGGCACCGCAAAAGCCAACATGAAGAACGCAATCGTACGCGTCGTGGAAGGAGAAAGCACCGTCCCGGGCGAATGCACGCCACTCGGAATTTGCGATATCGAGCTGCCGCCGTTTTTGCCGAAAGGCTCACCGGTGGAACTGACTTACCACTACAACGAAAATCAAGTCCTGGAGGTCGTCGTCGAGGCGTACGGACGCACGAGCCGTGTCTCGATTGCCCGCAATACGGGCCTTTCCGAAAGCGAGCTGGATCTGGCGACTGCGGATCTTGCGCAGCTTCAGATTTCGTAACAGGCCCTCCGCTGATTTCCGTTCAAACCCGTGGCTCTTCCGAATCCGATACCCGACAACCCGCTCCGGTGGGAGGCGTGGCGCAACTACAATTCGCCAAGCCTCTACGAGCGGCTTTGCCTCGATCATACGGGAAATTACAATCCCGATGTCATCGAAGAAAACACCCGCCAATTGCTGGTGTGGTGGCAAAAGAAATTGCCCCTCAAAAACCAGCCGAGCAACCCGATGGCGCAGTTGCTCCGGCAGGGTCTGGATGAGGCTCCGCAGTATCTCGCGGAAGCCCGGACTCGCCTGCTCGATCCCGATCAACGGGCGAAGCATAATGCAGAATTGCACGCTCAACTTGTCACCAAGGCGATTGGCGAGTTCAAGAAACTGCTCTCATTTACCCTCGCGGAGAAACGCCTGACGGAAGAGAGCGAAAGCCGCCTCATTACGGCGGGCGAAGGAATGGGATTACGGAAGGAGGATATGCTCCCCGTCATCGAGGCAGAACTTCAGCAGACAGGGAGCGTCCGCATCGCTCCCGCCCCGCCAGCGCCGCCGCCTCCGCCGCCGCCTCCGGTTCCTCCTGCAGACGCGCCAGTCGTGGCCGCGCCGAAACGCACGTTTTCAGCGCCGCCGGAAGAGGACTCCGAGCGAGATCCTGCGACCGAGTTTCGCAAGATTCTCCAGATGTCACGCCTTTGCCTCGATGGCGAAGAAATGTCAGACGACCAGCGGGATGCGATGTGCAATCTCGGCGAAAGTCTCGGCCTCAGCGGGGC
>JAYUSJ010000377.1:0-10362 GCA_043755735.1 Verrucomicrobiaceae bacterium
TCAGTAGTCAGCAAAAGACCGCGGAGGGTGGAAGGAATGGGGAATAACACGGAGTGGTGTCCATGGCCGAAATATCTGCTGCGGGGTAGCACCTGCGCCCTCGCAGGTTGGTTTCGGCGCCCTCGCCGAAACATGGATAGTCGAAAACGGGCACATGTTTCGGTATGACGGGAATGCCACGAACCGCGACGCCAAACCGCTGCGTCGAGGGCGACGCAGACGCAACCTGCGAGGGCGCGGGTGCTACCCCGCGACAGTCTTTTTCGCGCCGACGCTTCACCCTTCTCTTGAACACTTTGCAATGTGTTACTCAGGAGTGGGGCGGCGTGGCTTTTTTCTGCCCATCATTTTTCTGCCAAAACGGCGTCGCTCATTTTGGCATAAAAATGATCGGCAAAAAAGAGCGCGATATTCCCTTCGTGTTATTCCCTGCTCTTTCCGCCCCGGTCTTTTGCTGACTACTGACCACTGACCACTGACCACTGCATGCTGAAAATCGCTATTTCACTTCTCATCACACCCAATGGCGCATGCATTGTTCACCTCCGACTTTGACACCGCCGCCCGGACAAGGCATTGCTCGCGAATGAGCGAATCCTGCGAATCCGAAAACTGCTGTCAAAATGAAGAAGCCACCGCCGTCAATGGCATCGAAAACCCCGGCGTGCTCGATGCGCTCGGGGTGGACCCGGCGACGGGCGAGTTCGTGCTGGTGATGTTTGAGCCGCGGCCGTGGAGCGGCGGGGACGAGCAACTCGTCCAGCTTCAGGAAAAGCTAAATGCTTATATGTCGTTCGCGCTTGATGGCGAGATGGAGGAGCAACTCCCGCAGGCTGCGGGCAAGAAACTGCGCATCACGCTCGCATGTGCCGAGGAGCCGCCAGCGCCGGTTACGGAGTTGCTGGTGAAAGTGCGCGACCAGATTTCGCTGCAAGGAATCGGCTTCTCCGTCGAAGGGCTGCAAGCTCCGGGCGAAGAAGGCGGATGCGGGACGGGCTGCGGCTGCCACTAGTAATATGGCGATCAGACTTCATATCAACGGCTCCCGCGGGCGAATGGGCGTCGCGCTCATCGCGTGTGCGGCTGAGTTTGCGGATGCCTCGGTGGGTGCAGCAACGGACGCGGGCGACGATTTTGCCGGCGGTCTCGCGCAGTCGGATGCCTGCATCGATTTCAGCCATCACTCCGCTCTGGAAAGCATCCTCTCTGCGTGCATCGCAGCGAAAAAGACTCTCGTGATCGGGACCACCGGGATTTCCGATACAGGTGTGGCGCGCATCCGTGAGGCGGCGGCACATATCCCAATTGTGTACTCGGGCAACTATTCCACGGGTGTGAATACGCTTCTGTGGCTGACTCGGCGTGCAGCCGAGATTCTTGGGCCGGAGTTTGATTTGGAAGTCATCGAGACGCATCACCGGATGAAAAAGGACGCACCGAGCGGCACTGCAAAGATGCTCGCCGAGACATTGGCCGAGGTCCGTGAGTTGCAATACAACGAAGACGTCCGGCACGGACGGTTTGGTGATGTCGGCGCGCGGACTCGCGGTGAAATCGGCATGCATGCAGTTCGCGGTGGCGATGTTGTCGGAGACCACACGGTTCTTTTCGCCGCACTCGGCGAACGCGTGGAACTGACGCACAAAGCAAGCAGCCGCGAGATTTTTGCGCGTGGTGCCATCCGCGCTGCGATCTGGGCCCACGGGAAGCCGGCGGGCCTTTATGACATGCGCGATGTTCTGGGCCTGAAGTGATGCGTGCGGGCATCGCGTTAGGCTCCAATCTCGGCGATCGCTTGCGCAATTTACGCGCGGGTCGCGATGCTGTAATGGCACTTCCGGGCGTGTCTTCGCCGCTGCTTGCATCATGTGTCTATGAGACTGAGCCGGTCGGCACTGGTCCGGACGCCGGGGCGTTTCTGAACGCTGTGATTGAAGTGGACTACGCAGGTCAGCCGCTTGTTTTGCTCGATGGATTGCAGCAAATCGAAGCCGCGATGGGCCGCCCCTCGAAGCGCCCGCGCAATGCGCCACGCACGCTCGACCTCGACATCCTTTACGTCGGCAACCTTGTGCTGGCGAACGACGAGATTGTCATTCCCCACTCGCGGCTCCACATCCGGCGTTTCGTGCTTCAGCCGCTGCACGATATTCGGCCGGAGCTTTTGCTGCCGGGGCAGCAAAACACGGTGAGCGAGCTTTTTTCCACGCTGAGCGATCCGGCGGCGGTCGGAGAGTTCGCGAAAGACTGGTAAAGGAAAACGGAATGACAGAACGCTCGACACCGGGCGGCTTCCGCTTCTTATATAAGGGAATGATTCGCTGGTCTCTCATTCTGGTTCTCGCCGCCGCCGCAGTCGTTGCGCAGGAACCGCGGACCTCGCTCACCAAAGAGCAAATCCTCGGTGCGTCGAAGAATCAGGCGATTTCGATGCCGATGCCGGGCGAGCTGTTCGCGGCGCTGGGGAAATTTGCGAAGCCGGATTGGTCTGCGTTTTTCCGCAAACCCATCCCTATGAACTTCACCAGCCGCCAGCAGATCGCGATGAATCTGGGCGGTCTCATCGCCGACGGATACCTCGCCGTGGAAGCCATGGACGGGCAGCAGGTCAAAAATATCGCACGGGACGTGCGGGCTCTCGCCAGCGCTCTGGGAGTGGCTCAAAACCTTGTCAATCGCGGCAACAGCCTCACGGAATTTGCGGCCTCGAATCAGTGGGACGCGCTCAAGGAGGAGCTGGAAGCCGCGCAGAATGAAGTCGTCGCAGCGATGATGGCGCACAACGATCAAGAGCTTGTGACATTCGTCGCTCTCGGCGGTTGGGCACGAGGCACGGAGGTCATCACCGCGCACATCGCGAAGAACTATTCCGCTGAATCCGCGCGCATCCTCCGGCAGCCAGGCATTGCCCGCACGTTCATCGAAAAGCTCGGCGCAATGCCGGAGAAAATTACCGATAATCCCGTCGTAAAACGTGTGCGCCTGACGCTGTTTGAGGTGCATAAATCGGTCGCCTTTCCTGAGGGCGAAACCCCGACGGTTGAGGCGGTGCAAAAGCTCAACGCCCTCGCGATGACGATGGTAAAAGACATCTCGACCAAGGACCTATGAAGCGACTTCTTCTCTCCATCATTGCCGCCGCATTCGCGTGCCAGGCCGCGAACGAGGACGATATCGTCGCCGCCAGGGCAGATGTGCTGGAACTCGCCGGAGCGTGGAGCAACGATGGCTTCAAAATACGCGATGGATACTGGGGTGGTGATCTTTTGCCCGGCGAGCCCAAGGTAGTGCAGGTCAATCTGTTTGCCGGCAATCACTATTGGTTTTCCGTCGCCGCCCACGCGCGGGCGAAGGAAGTTTCCATTGGAGTTTTTGATGAAACCGGAAAGCCCGTCACGGTCGAGCCATTCGCCAGTGGCGTCCGCGCCGCCGCCCGGTTTTCGCCGAAAGTGAGCGGGCCTTATTACGTCCAGGTCTCCACCAAAGAAGGGCCTCGATCCGCTTTCTGTCTCGTGTATTCTTACAAGTAGATGCCATCCAAAGAACCACCGACCAAACGTTCCGAGACCACGCAGAAGCCGCCCAGCGGCCAGGTCCTGCAATTCTCCATATTTCTGCGCAACCGCGTAGGCGCTTTCCTTGATGTCGTGCGGATGCTCGGCGAGCACCACGTCCATGTGCTGGCGACAAGCATTGAGTCCAGTTCGGATACCGCCATCGTCCGCATCGTGGTGAGCGACCCGGAAAGTGTGGAGGGGATTTTTCATCTCCATGCCATTCCGCACGCAGTTTCGTCGGTCCTGGTCGTGGAACTTAAGGGTGCATTTCAGCTCGGCGAGGTCCTCAGCGCCCTTCTGGCCGCGGAGGTGAACATCTACGGCTCTTACGCTTTGCTGACCCGGCCCAACGACCTCCCCGCTTTGGCGCTCCATATAGAAGACCTCGAATGCGGGCATTCCGTGCTGAA
Organism: Verrucomicrobiaceae bacterium; assembly: GCA_043755735.1. Taxonomy (GTDB): domain Bacteria; phylum Verrucomicrobiota; class Verrucomicrobiia; order Chthoniobacterales; family Chthoniobacteraceae; genus SXWH01. The sequence goes on from JAYUSJ010000377.1 coordinate 3,968, forward strand.
AGCGGCTGGTTTTTCCATCCTCGACCAGTCGGACATTTCCCGCTGAGTTCGGGACTGAATTTTCGCTTCGTTGCAATGTCGGCTACGGCCCTGTTCTGACGAATCTTTGCGCCATTTTTGTTGGCACATCGGAAATGCGGCCATTTTCAGCCCGCCGCATACTGGGAATCTCTCTAAGATTCCCTATTGATTTTCCCTTCATCGGGGCTAGAAAGTCCTTCTGAACCGCCTTCCATATTATGAACTATCGTACACTCCTTGTCGGAATGATCGCCGCTGCGACGCCTGTTTTCGCTGCTAACCCGACGAAAGAACAACTTGATTTCTTCGAGCAGAAGGTCCGTCCGTTGCTTGCGAACAACTGCTACTCGTGCCACAGCATCCAAGAAGGGAAGAGCAAGGGCGGCTTTACGCTGGATACCGCATCCGCTACGCTGAAAGGCGGCGACACCGGCCCTGGCGTTGTGCCCGGAGATCCTGCAAAATCGCTCATCTACGTGGCGATGACCTACAAGGACAAGGACATGCAGATGCCGCCGTCCAGCAAAGGCGGGCAGATGAAGCCCGAAGAACTCGCGATCATCGAGCAGTGGATCAAAATGGGCGCGCCAGACCCACGGAAAGAGGCGCAGAAATCGGCGAAGCTTTCCGGGATGACGGATAAAGCCCGCGCGCATTGGGCCTTCCAGCCGATGAACTATTATAAGAGCATCCCGATTCCGAAGGTTAAAAACGCCGGATGGACGAGGACGCCGATCGACAATTTCGTGATGGAGAAACTGGAGGCTGCGGACATCCTCCCCATGCAGGCTGCCGAAAGGGAAACCCTGCTCCGCCGGGCTTACTACGACCTCGTCGGCCTGCCGCCGAGCCCTTCGGAAATCGATGCATTCAAAATGGACCCCTCGCCGGATGCCTGGGTGAAGGTCATCGACCGACTCCTCGCATCGCCCCACTACGGCGAGCGTTGGGGCCGTCACTGGCTCGACTCTGCGCGTTACGCGGACACAATCGGCGGCGACGCGAATACCAATAACGGACGAACCGATTACCGCTACGCCCACGCATGGACGTATCGCGATTACGTCATTCGCTCGTTCAACGAAGACAAGCCGTACAACCAGTTCATTCTCGACCAACTCGCTGCGGACTTCATCTATCCGCTGAAAAAGGCTGGATCGCCGGGTGCCAAAGGCACCCCCGTTGCGAGCGCGACCGGAAAGACGGACCTTTCCAAAGTGGATATTTCGAAGCTCGACCCGCTCGGCCTCAATAAGGGTGCGGGAAGCGGGGTGAAACCAGCGCCGACGCAGGCCACGGCGGCCGCTCCTGCCGCGAAACCCGCTCCTGCAATGGCTCCAGCCATGATGGGCGGCGATTCGATGGCGATGATGGGCGGCGATTCCATGATGGGCGGCGGCGGGGCGACAAACGGTGCGTCTGAGAACTACATGCCGGGCCACCCCAACCTTGCGGCACTCGGTCTCCTCACGGTCGGCGAGCGCTTCAACAACAATAACGACAACATTGATGACCGCATCAACGTTGTCTCCAAGGCATTCCTCGGTCTTACCGTCTCGTGCGCACGTTGCCACGATCACATGTTCGACCCGATTTCGATGAAGGACTATTACGCACTTCACGGCATCTTCAACTCGAGCACCGAGCCCACGCAAAAGCCGCTCATCGCCCCGCCGAACGCCGCGCAGTTTGCCGACTACACGGCGAAGAAAACAGTCATCGAGAAAGAGAATCGCGATATCTACTTCCGCGAAGTCGAGCACTGGCTCGGTCTTTTCTCCAGCAAGCCGGGGAAATATCTCGAGGCCGCACTCCTTCGCCGCGATCGTTCGGAGGGCTCCCAGCTCGCACGGCAGGCGCTCATTGATAAAGAGCAACTCGACGTAATTCTTGCGAACTTCTACGAGCGCGTGCTGAACGCGAATAACCGCTTCTTCGGCCCGATGAGCGAGTTCAAAGACGTGAAGCGGAGCGAATGGAGCACCCATTCGCCTCTCGTGCTCAAGGAAATCCGCCTGAGCGGTCGCTACAACCCGATCATCGCCAAAGCCCTCGAAGCCGCGAAGCCCGCTTCGATGGAGCAAGTCATCGGCGTCTATCAGACCATCCTCGCGCAATACGCCGCGAAAATGCCCGGCTATGTGAAGGCTTACCAGAATGCGACCGGCGACAAAATCGAAGGCTTCACTCCCGACGAAGTGGAAATCATGAACGGACCTTTTGCACTCACCACCGCGCCGAAAGCGTCGATGGACTGGATTCGCGACGCCACAGGCGGCTGGGCTGTGCAGATGACCGGTCGTGCAAGGTTCGTCTTCGCCAAGATGAACGAGCTCGACCTCACGCACCCCGGCGCGCCGACTCGCGCGATGGTGATGCTGGATAAGGAGAGGCCTGCCGATTCCAACGTCCTCCTGCGTGGTCAGGCGGGAACCCCCGGCGATAAAGTTGAGCGTCGATTCATCGACATCCTGTCTCCGAACCATCAGGCAAAGGCGTTCCCGCGGAACAGCAGCGGGCGCCATGAACTCGCGAAAGCCATCGCAAGTAAAGATAACCCGCTCACGGCCCGCGTGCTCGTGAACCGGGTCTGGATGCATCACTTCGGAGAAGGGTTTGTCCGCACGCCGGACGATCTCGGCGTGATGAGCGAGAAGCCCTCGCATCCCGAGTTGGTGGACTTTCTGTCGAGCTGGTTTGTGGATGAGAGCGCTGGAAACTGGAGCATCAAGCGCCTCCACAAATTCATCATGCTTTCCAACGTCTATCAGCTCAGCAGCAAGGCCACGAGCGTGAAGGCGAAGACCGAGTATTCTGTGAAGGATCCGGAAAACCGTCTCCTCTGGCGCGCGAACGTTCGCCGTCTCGAGTTCGAAGCCATCCGCGATTCGCTTCTCGTTTTCTCGGGACGTCTCGATCCGAAACTTGGCGGCCAGCCCGTGAATATTACGGACGAGCCTTACATCTATCGTCGCTCCGTTTACGGATACATCGACCGTGGCAACGTGCCGGAACTCATGGGGCACTTCGACTTCAGCGATCCCGATATGCCGAACTCAAAGCGCACCTCGACCATCGTGCCGCAGCAGGCGCTCTTCATCATGAATAGCCCGATGGCAATCGACGTCGCACGTCGCGTGGTCGCCCGGCCGGAAGTACGGAATGAACGGCAGGATATGCGCAAAATCATGGCCATCTATCGCATCCTGTTCCAGCGTCAGGCGATGCCCGATGAGATCCAAATGGGAATGGCGTTTGTGGCCAACGAAGCAAAGAAGCAACCCGAAATTGACGCACTGGCACCGGAGATGATGAAGAAGAACGCTTCGGTCAAAAAGAGGATCGAAGACCGTCGCGGCCGTGACAATGACGCCATGATGACCATCATCAATGATGGCGATATCATTGAGCGTCGTCCGCTCTCCGCTTGGGAATCCTACGCGCACGCGATTCTGTTTTCGAACGAATCGGCCTACGTGAACTAAGCTCCCGCTCGGCGCGGGCTCTTGGTCGATATGCAGTCTCCTGCGCAGCGGCAGCACTGGCTGCTGGATGAGGACATCACGTTCCTGAATCACGGTTCGTTTGGCGCGTGCCCTCGTGTCGTGCTGGCGGAGCAGTCGCGGTTGCGCGAGGAGATGGAGCGGGAGCCGGTGCGCTTTTTATGGCGGGAAATCGAGCAGCGGATTGATGCTGCGCGGTCTGTCCTGGCACGGTTCGTCGGTGCGGATGCGGACGATGTGGCGTTTGTCACGAACGCGACCGGTGCGGTGAATTCCGTGGTGCGGTCGCTGGACCTTCGAACCGGGGATGAAGTGGTCATTCCGGATCACGGATACAACGCGTGTCGCAATGTGCTGGAAGAGGCCGCTCGCCGCTCCGGTGCGCGGGTGGTCGTGGCTGCGGTGCCGTTCCCGATTTACGGCCCGGAAGCTGTGTCTGCTGCGGTGCTCGGTGCGGTGACGGAGCGGACGCGACTGGTTTTGATCGACCACATTACGAGCCCGACTGCGTTGGTTTTTCCCGTGGAGGAAATCGTCCGGACGCTGGAGGCGCGCGGCATTGCGGTGATGGTGGATGGGGCTCATGCGCCGGGAATGCTGCCGCTGAATTTGCGCGAGCTTGGCGCAAGTTATTACACGGGGAATTTGCACAAATGGGTGTGCGCGCCGAAAGGAGCGGCATTCATTTTTGCGCGGCCGGATCGTCGGGCGGGGCTGCATCCGGCGACGTTGAGCCACGGTTACAATACGCCGCGCGAAGGGCGCTCGCAGTTTCACGATGAATTCGACTGGCAGGGCACGCTCGATGTCACGGCCTGGCTGAGTGTGCCGGCGGCGATTGCGTTTTGCGAAAGGCTGATGCCGGGTGGTTTTCCGGCGCTCATGCGGAGAAATCACGAGTTGGCGGTGGCTGCGCGGAAGCTGTTGTGCGAGCGGCTTGGCGTTGCGGCACCGTGTCCGGAATCGATGCTCGGGAGTATGGCGACGCTGCCGCTGCCGGAGCGGTTTCAGGATGGCGATATAACTTCGCGTGCGGTGATTGCGCGCTTCGATCCGTTGCAGTCGCGCCTTTTTGAAGCACACAAAATCGAGGTTCCGCTGATTCGCTTTGGTAGTCCTGCGCGGCGGTGGTTTCGCGTCTCGGCACATGCGCATAATGGACTCGCCGACTACGAGCGGCTCGCAGCGGCGTTGCTCGAGGAGGCGTGAACGGTTAGAGGTCCTCGCATGAGAACCAATTTTTTCCTCGGAGCATTCCTTTTCGCCGTCGCGACGGTGAGTGCGGCGAACCGGCCGAACGTCGTCATTTTCCTAGCGGACGACGCGGGCTGGGGCGACTACAGCGTGAATGGAAACACGAATCTCCAGACGCCGAACATCGACTCGCTCGCCCGCGATGGCGCGATGCTGGAGCGGTTCTACGTGTGTCCCGTGTGCTCGCCGACGCGCGCGGAAATGCTCACCGGGCGCTACCATCCGCGAGGCGGTGTGCGCGGAGTTTCCACCGGGCAGGAGCGGCTGAATCTCGACGAGAAGACGCTCGCGGATTCGTTCAAGGCAGCGGGCTATGCGACGGGGGCGTTTGGAAAATGGCACAACGGCAGCCAGTGGCCGTTCCATCCGAACGCCCGCGGGTTCGATGAATACTACGGCTTCACTTCGGGGCACTGGGGCGAGTATTTCGACCCGCCGCTGGAGCATAATGGGGAAGTGGTCCGGGGCAGGGGATACATCGCGGACGATCTGACTTCGAAAGCGCTGGAGTTCATCGAGCGCAACGCCGCGAAGCCGTTCCTCTGCTACGTCCCCTACAACACGCCGCACTCGCCGTGGGCTGCGCCGGCTGATGTGTGGGAGCGCTTCAAGGATCGCCCGATCGCGATGCGCAGCGAGGCGGGGGAAAAGGAGTCGTTGGCGACGACGCGGTGTGCGCTCGCGATGATGGAGAACCTCGATGCAAATGTGGGCCGCGTGCTCCGGCGGCTCGACGAACTGAAGCTGAGCGAAAACACCGTGGTCATTTACTTCTCCGACAACGGCCCGAACTCCGAGCGCTGGAACGGCGCGATGAAAGGCCGCAAGGGGACGACGGATGAAGGCGGCGTTCGCTCGCCGCTTTTCGTGCGATGGCCGGGGCACATCCCGCGCGGGACTCGCGTGAAGGAAATTGCCGGTGCGATCGACCTGCTGCCGACGCTCGCAGCGATGGCGGACGTCCGGCACATCGGCACGAAGCCGCTCGACGGTCGCGACCTATCTCCGCTGCTTACCGGCAAGACGACGGACTGGCCGGAGCGCATGATTTTCTCCACATGGGGAGGAAAAGTGAGCGCACGGAGCCAGCGCTACCGGCTGGATAATCGAGGCGCGCTTTACGACATGGAAGCGGACCCTTCGCAGAAGAAGGACATCGCCGCGCAAGAGCCTGCTGTTGCCTCCAAAATGGCGGCGGCGCAAGCAGCGTGGAAGAAGGAGATGGGCCTGACTGCAATGAGCATTCTACCGACCGACGACCGCCCATATCCCGTCGGTTATTCCGAGTTTCCCTCGACGCCGCTGCCCGCCCGCGACGGCGTCGCAGAAGGCGGTATCAAGCGCAGCGCGAGCGCGCCGAACTCATCCTACTTCGTGAACTGGAAGTCGCTCGACGGCCGCATCACATGGGATGTCGATGTTCACACGACGGGCGAATACGACGCAGTGATTTACTACACAGCGCCGCTCGCCGATGCCGGCGCGACAATCGAGCTCAGCCTGAACGGTGCGAAGCTCTCCGGCAAAGTGCAGCCCGGTTGGGACCCGCCGCTTTACACAAACCAGGACACCATCCCGCGTCCGGCAGGCGAATCGCAAATGAAGGAATTCCGCCCG
>JAYUSJ010000378.1:0-32784 GCA_043755735.1 Verrucomicrobiaceae bacterium
CTCTGCCGCAAAATCGTGAATCCCCTGCCCTCACTTGCTCCGCAACCATGAGAGGACGTCGGCGACATCCTGCGGCTTCACCACGGCTTCGAGGCTTTCTGGCATGAGCGATTTCCCGGATGCAGTCATGGTATCAATTTCCGTGCGAAGGATGGCCTGCTCGCTCCCGCCGGGAAGCCGGAGCGTGATGTTGTTTGCCGTCTCGGACGAAATGATTCCTGCAAGCTCGGCACCGGATTTCAGCTTCACGAGCTGCGCGGCAAAGCGCGGCTCGACGGCGGCGTTTGGATCAAAAATTGCGGCCAGCATCCATTCGTCGGGCTTCGTGGAAGTCATGGCGAGGTCCGGGCCGACTTCATTGCCGTCGCCCTTGAAGCGATGGCAGAGCGCGCAACTCTGCTGAAAGATCGTGCGTCCCCGCGCGGCGTCTCCTTTGAGCTTCGCGACATCCGAGTAACCGGCGATGACCTTCGCGCGGTCGGGTGTCGTAGGCTTCGGAAATTCCGGCACTTTCGTAGTGGTGGCGGCCGATGTGTTGAGCTTTTTGAAAAGGGCGTCGTTGGGGGCCAGCGATGACATGATGGCGATGCGCATCTGCTCGTTGTCACCATCGCGTTCGGCAAGGCGGGCCAGGACTGGGTGTTTGTCGCCGGACTGGCTGAAGAATTCGCCAAGCGTAAGGGCGATCTGCCGGCGAACAATGATCTCGGGGTCGTCCATGCAGACGAGAAGAGCATTAAACCCAGCCGGCGCGGGCTGCCCTACTTTCTCGGCAGCGCGCAGTGCCTGCACGCGAACTTGCGGATGTTTGTCGCGCAGTGCAGGACGTATATCATCGATGGTACAGGAATTCAACATCGCCAGCGTGGCGACGGCCTGGGCAAGCACTTTTGGATTTTCCGAGCGCGTCGTGAGATCCCGGAGAATCGGGAACACCGAGTCCGTGAGCTTTCTGACGCTGTACTTTTCCAGAAGAATGCGTTGCACCGTGTCCCGCTGCCATCCATTCGGCGAATCCATCGCAGCGGCGAGCTTCTCGTCCGGGAGATCCTGCAGCTTCGGAATCTTCCGGAGTTTCGAGCCGGTCGGATAGACACGCCAGATGCGCCCTTTATCCGCTCCAGCGCGGAGGTTCATCCTGCTCTGCGTTTCCGGCGCGATCCATTCGGGATGCTCTAAAACGAAGCGATACATGTCGGCGATGTAGAGCGCGCCGTCGGGGCCGGTCTTCAGCATGGTGGGGCGAAACCAGACATCCTTGCTTGCGAGGAATTCCTGCTCCGCCTCGCCCTCGGCGCGTTTGCTGGTGAACGTCGCGCCTTCGGGCACGAGCACTTCGCGATGGACGACATTGTGCACCGGCTCGCTGATGAACACACTCGTGGCAAATTCGGGGCCAAACAGATCATCGCGATACGGCGTCGGGCTGTTCGCGCTGGTGACGTGGCCGAGTGACTGCGGCTGGTTCAAGCGCGTTGGCGCGTCGGCGAGCGCGTAAGCGGTGAAAACGCGGGTGTCGCCATTGGTGACGCGGCGGACGGACTTCACGGCGAGCTTCGGATTTCTGCGGAGATAGCGGTCCTCGCTCGTGTAATGCCACAGCCAGGTCGGGTTGTTGTTGCCGAACCAATTGCCCCAGTCGTCGCGGTGGCGGCCGTATTGCGTTTGGCCGGACTCTGCTTCGAACCCGCTACCGTCGGGCAGAAAGCGGAAGTCGCGACCGGAGATGTTGACGGGATTCGGTTTCGCACCATTTTTCTGAGCAAGGTCCGCAACTATGGTTCCGCCGCTGTCGCCATTCGCGCCATAGAGCCAGCCGTCGAGCCCCCACTCGAAGCCGTTCATGCGATGCTGCTGGTTGCCGGGTTTGAAGCCGGTGAAAAGCACGGTGCGCTCGTCGCTTTCATCATCGCCGTCGGTCGCGCGGTAGAAGGCGATGTCGGGCACGGTAGCCACGATGACGCCATCGCGCCACGGATGCAGGCCGGTGGGAAAGGACAGACCATCGGCAAAGAGCGTGGCTTTGTCGTAGCGCCCGTCGCCGTCTTCATCGGTGAGCACCTTGATGCGCCCGCCCGGCGCGCCTTTTCCGTCCATGCCGTTTGGATAGTCGCGCATCTCCACGACCCAAAGCCGCCCGTTCGCGTCCCAATCGAACGCGACGGGCGACTCGATGAGCGGCTCCGCTGCGATAAGCTCCACCGTGAATCCGGGACGTAGGACAAACGCCTTCTGCGATTCTTCCGGCGTCTTCTGCGGCGGCATGGGCACAGCGATCACATCCGCAAACGAGCGGCGCAGCGTCACAGCTTCGAGATGCGCGGTGTCTTCATTCTGCCAGACGACGTGACCGCGATGAAACCACGCGCCGTTGTTTGCGCCATTCTTCGCGAAGGGCGCGATCGAGTCTGGCGTGAGGCGCTCCGGGACTTTGTCCGAAACGGAAACCTTGTGCGGCCAGCCGCGCGTCCAGCCAAGATCCGCGCGCACCTTTCCTGCCCAAAGGTAAATTGCGTGCCCGCTCTCATTGCTCTGAAACACATCATCGTAGCCGTCTCCGTTCAGGTCCACAAAGCGCAGTCCGCTGTCGCCCCACTGCGAGAAGAAGAGCTTGTCCGAATCCATCCGCCGCGCCACCGCGATGCCCGGCGGGAGCGTGAAGTCGGCCTTCTTCCACTTCCGCACTTTCGGGTCCCAGGAAAGGATTGCACTTTCCCTTTCGTTCCCCACGAGCATTTCGCAGCGCCCGTCGCTGTCGAAATCCCGCAGCATGAAATCCCCTTGCACGCCGAGCTTGCTGTAGCCGGGCAGCGTGGCGTCCGCCGCGTAAGCCTCGGGCCCGTGGAGATACGGCGCCAGCGCCCATTTGCCGTCGCGAAACGTCATGCCCATCGACATGTATTGGAACATGCTCGCACTCACCGCGCCGTCTTCCTCGATGATTCCAAATCGCGGACTGAGCGGACCGTCGCCAAACACCGCAAAGGAGCCGTTTTCGGTCCATGCCTGCCGCTTTGGGTCCCACACCCGCGTGATGTTCCGGCTCGTGCCGACGATGTCCATAAAGCCGTCATTATTCAAATCGAGCACGCGTGTTCCGGCGCTTCGTCCATCTGCCGTGCGCATCGAGCCGCCGCCGAGCGCGTGCTTTTCCAGCCGCTCCAGCGCTTCGCGGAAATTCAGGAACTTCACGCGCTTTCCATATTTCTGCTGCGCGAAATCGATGAACTCCACCCATTGCGCAGGCGAGCTCCAGCCGTGCGGATGAAACACCGCAGTGAACACGCCTTGTTTTTCCACGACATAATCGAGGCCGGCTTTCCAATCGTCGAGCATCTGCTGCGACTGAGAGCCCTGCGCATTAAACGCCTCCCAATCGCTCGGGACCATGCAGGGAAATTCCCACGCGTGATTTCCGATCACGTAGGGATACGGATAATCCTCAATCCACCCCGCGTAATCGCGCAGCGAGACCTTCGAGGGCGGACGCAGTTCTTGCACAAAGTAGCGCTCGAACCGCGCCCCTGGAGGCCGCATGAGGACGGAGGAGTCGATTGAAAGCCTGTTGCCCGCCTCGCTTTTTCCGGGAAAGATTTCCGAGTAAAACCGCGGGCTCGCCGAGTTCATCGAGTCGCAGCAGGGCATGCGAAAAGCGACCGGCTTGTTGCCAGGAATCTTCGCGAGGAGGTCGATGCAATCGAAGAACGTCCGCTTGGATTCATCGAACGTGGACTTTCCCAGACACGGACAAGGATGCGTCAGCGTGTGAACCTCGATCGAGAGCCCCTCGGCAATCCATTTGGCGAGTTGCGGGTCGGCGGGATCGACCGTATTCGTCATGATGCTCACCGGTGCGCGACCATCGATCTGTTTGAGACGATCCAGAATCGGGCGGAGAAACGTCTCGTATTTCGCAGTGTCGCGCATGTCGTCGATGGCGAGCACCACGACCGCATCCACTCCCGGTTCGCCGACCCACTGCGGGGTGACGAAGCGAGGCGACTTCGGCGTCGGCCAGAACGGCGACTTGTCGTCGAGATACGCGAGCCTGTTTCCGTCCGCCGCAAACACAGTCGCCGCGAGAAGCAAAAACGCGCAGCTCCGCAACAGCGGTTGCAAACAGTCCGGCAGGGAAAAAAGAAAGCGCATCTTCATAGCGCCCCGCGTCCTACCAGCCCGCCGCCCACGACGCCAGCCAATGCAGCGCGGGATTTCCAGATTGAACTCAAGCCGCTAGATCGTCCGGCGGCGTCGGGGCTTTCACGATACCGCTCGCGATCGGGGCGCTGCTTGCAGTTGCGGGCACCTTCGGCTGAACAGTCGGTGCGATGAGCAGCTCTGCGAGCCGTTTTCTCAGGCTTTCCGGAGTAAATTCGCGTTCCAACGCTCCTCGGTGGCAGATCGAAATCCTGCCGGTCTCTTCGCTCACAATCAGGATGACGGCGTCGCCTTCTTCGCTCAATCCGATGGCGGCGCGGTGGCGGAGGCCGAGGTTGCGGTCGAGGTCCTGCCGTTGACTCACGGGGAAGATGCAGGCTGCGGCCGCGATGCGGTCGTTGCGGATGATCACTCCGCCGTCGTGCAGCGGTGTTTTCGGATAGAAGATCGTGACGAGCAGTTCCGTGGAGAGTTTGCAGTCGATCTCCACGCCGCTCTCGGTGTGCGATCCTATATCCGTCCCCCGCTCCACGGCGATCAGCGCGCCGAGGTGCTTGCTGGAGAGGTCCACGAGCGTGCTGGCCAGGACTTCGACGGTCTCCATGCTCTGCTGCTGGGTATTGAAAAGACGATGACTCCCGAGTTGCGCGAGCATCCGGCGGAGTTCCGGCTGAAAGATGACAACGAGTGCGATGATGACGACCGCCGAGAGGCTGCGAATGAGCCAGCCGATGACCGCGAGCCCGAAGATTTGCGACAGCAACGACAGCCCGAGAACCAGCGTGGCAAGGCCCGTGAGAACGCGCGCGCCGCGGGTGCCGCGAATTCCGAGGTAGGCGTAATAGATACCCACCGCGAGGATGAGAATCTCCAGCCCATCCTTCCAATACGTGTGCGCAAAATCCTGAAACGAGGCGAGGATCATCCGAGAATCGCCTCGGTCATCCGAAGCGCCTCCACATTAGGTTTCACGTCGTGCACACGAAAAATACGCACGCCTTTTTCTCGCCCGAAACTCGTCAGCGCGACCGTGGGCCATGAACGATCTTCCATCCGGTCCGAGCCGGTCACTTTTCCCAGGAAGCTCTTGCGCGAAACGCCCAGCATCAAAGGGCGCGCGCCTTCGGACGTCCCGACGCTGATCCCCGGCAAGCGGCGGAGCAACTCAAGGTTGTGCTCCACCGTCTTCCCAAAACCAATTCCTGGATCCATGACGATTTTCGCTGCGGGCACGCCGCTCCTTACTGCGCGGTCCAGCGTCTGGCAAAAGAAATCCTTAACCTCGTCTGCAACATTTTCGTAACGGGGTGCCGACTGCATCGTCCCAGGCGTGCCGAGCATGTGCATCACGACGACGCCGGCACCGGTTTCCGCTGCGGCTTCGAGCATCGCTTGGTCACGTAAACCGCCGACGTCATTGATGATTCCCGCCCCGGCCTCGCAGGCTTCGCGGGCGACTTTCGCCTTCATCGTATCGACTGAAATCACGCACTTCCCCCGCAGTCGCTCGATGACGGGAATTACACGCCGAAGCTCCCCGGCTTCATCCACCGGCGTGGCACCGGGACGAGTGCTTTCGCCGCCGATGTCGATGATCGCCGCGCCCTCTGCGAGCATTTGCTCGGCATGGGCGACCGCGGCCTCTACGTCCACCCAGCATCCGCCGTCGCTGAAGGAATCCGGAGTCACATTGAGAATCCCCATCACGGCTCCGTGATGGGTGAAATCGAATATGTGATTCCGTGTCTCCCAGATCATCCCACGAAAAGCGGGCGAAGGTGACGATCGTAGAGGTTTTCGATCACATTTTTTGCCACGATCGCCTCGTTGGCTTTGAGCAAATCAGTGTATCGAGCGCCGGCTTTTGCGGCGAGCTTGAACGAAACGTGCAAAAGCTGGCGGATATTTGCGTTGAATTCCGGATGTCCCGGAATGTGCCGCACCGCGTTCGCCAGTTGCGCGCCGGACCAGCCGTTCACGACATCTGCGGACGGCAATTTTGCGCGGTCGATATCGATTACCGACGCGTAAGGCGCGCACAGTTCGTCCACATGCTCCAGGGCGTAGGCGTAGATCTCTTTTGCGAGCGCGAGTCCGTCGCCGCCTGCCTCCGAAAGGCCGATGATTTCCTCCAGCCAAGTCGTTCCCGCCGTCTTCAAATGCACGCCGGCACCGGTCGCCGCGAGCGCCCTGCGGATGATGGGATAAAGCGAGTATTTGTCCGAGCCACTATGGACGCTGAGCTTAAGATTTGCAGGCAATCCGTAAGTCGCAACGGCGTGCGCGATCACCGCCAGGTCGTCGTTAAACTCCCGCTCGAATTGCGCGAGATCGCCCACGTAATCGACGCCCTTATTAAAACGTCCCGTGAATTTCGGAGCAATCGTCTGCGCCTTCACGCCTTCATCGGCGAGCGCGACGAGGATCACCAAAAGCTCCGGCGGCGTCTGCGGCGCGTCGGTTTCGTCCATCGAGACTTCCGCGATAAAATGGTCCTCTCCACCTTTGCGCACCGCGATGTGGCGGTAAATGCGCCCGGCGTCCTGCACTGCACGCAGATACTTGGTCGCGATACGGCCGATATCCTCGCGGGTGGTGGTAAAAGGAGCACTCACGCCCGGAATCGCAACCGTGCCGATCAGCTCGGGATGCTTCTCCAAAAATCCAAACACATCCGCAGCTTCCGCCGCCTGCCCGATGCTATCAGCCACATCGATGGTGAAAAAATCCGATGCTTCCAAAAACCGATCGACCGTTTCAATTCGGATGTGATCCGCATCCACGTGCCATCCGCGTTTCCAGTCCAGCGCCGCCACCGCAGCCTTTGCCGCAGCCAGAACCGAGGCAGGCTCGCTGCCGATAAACGTGTGCTCCCGATTGGACTTGTTCCAGACAGGGACGACATCCGCCCCGTCCTTGGAAACCTGAATACAAGCCTGCAACTGCGCCTTTGCCTGATGAGCAAAACGATCGCCCACACCGATGGTAAATTTTTCGAGAATCATGCGATGGGGACCGTAAGTCGTCCGCGCGGCATTTGGGAAGAATAGAAACGGTCCGACTTTCAGTAAACCATTGCGCCCGCCGCGCCGTTCCGCTTTTCCTCACCCCCAATGAAACCAACCGTCATTGCTCTCGCCACGATCGCCTCCTTCCTCCAGCCCGTCTTCGCTGAAGACTACAAGCCCGCGCCGGAGCTCACCGAGATGCCCGGCGTGCCGAAGGGCGAGGTGCTGAAATTCACGCTTTCCGACTCGAAGGTATTCCCCGGCACCACGCGAAATGTGACGGTCTATGTCCCGAAGCAATACGACCCCGCGAAGCCTTCGTGCGTGTGGGTGAATCAGGACGGAATGCAGCACAAGGCGTCCACGGTTTTTGACAACCTCATCGCGAAGGGCGAAATGCCTGTGACCATCTATATCGCGGCGTCGCCCGGGGTCCTGAAAGCGCTCGACGGCAAAGCTGCGCTGGATCGGTTCAATCGCAGCTTTGAATACGACGGCCTCGGCGATGCATATGCGCGTTTTGTGCTCTCGGAATTGCTGCCTTTTGTGGAGCAGCAAAAGACCGGCGATGGACGCGCCATTGTGCTGAGCAAGGACGGCAACGACCGCTGCATCGGCGGTTCATCTAGCGGCGCGGTCTGCGCATTTATCGCAGCGTGGGAAAAGCCGGCGGAATTTCGCCGCGTCTTTTCGACCATCGGGACGTACGTCGGTCTGCGAGGTGCCGACGGGCTCGCGATGCTGGTGCGAAAGTATGAGCCGAAAGGACTGCGCGTGTTTTTGCAAGACGGCGACCACGACCAGAACATTTACGGCGGCGATTGGTGGATGGCGAATCAGACCATGGAGCGCGCGCTCGCATTTGCCGGCTATGAAGTGAACCACGCGTGGGGAACCGAGGGCCATAATAGCAAACACGGCGACGCGATTTTTCCCAATGCCGTGCGGTGGATCTGGAAGGACTGGCCAGCCGCGCCGAAAGCGGGCGACTCAAAGAACACCATGCTGAATGATATCATCCTCCCGGGCGAGGCATGGCAGCTCGTCGGTGAAGGCTACAAGTTCACCGAAGGCCCAGCCAGCAACGCGGCGGGCGAGATATTCTTCAACGACATCCCCACGAGCAAAACCTACAAAGTCTCGGCGGATGGCAAGGCGGCGGAGTTCCTCGCAGACTCGAAGCAGGGCAACGGCCAAGCGTTCGGGCCGGATGGGCGGATGTTTGTGCTCTCGACTCTGGAGCCGCAGGTGCTCGTGTACGGCAGCGATAACGCGGTGACAGTTTTTGCCGATGGGCTCAATGGGAACGACCTCACGGTGGCGCACAACGGGAACATTTACGCGACGGATCCGCTGTCGGGGAAAAACCAGTATAACCGCATCTGGCTCATCAAGCCCGACGGCGCAAAGCAGGTCGTTGATGAAGGCACCATCCGCTACTCTAACGGCATCTCGCTTTCGCCAGACCAATCGCTGCTCTACGTGTCGGACTTCCGGTCGCATTGGGTCTATTCGTATCAAGTCCATCCCGACGGAACGTTGCGCAACCGGCAGCGTTACTTCCACCTGCACCAGCCCGACAGCGCCGACGACTCCGGTGCGGATGGCATGGAAGTGGACCGCGACGGGCGGCTCTACGTGGCCACACGCATGGGCATCCAGGTCTGCGATCAAGCAGGCCGCGTGAACTGCATCATCCCCACGCCGAATGGTAAAGTGAGCAACGTGGCCTTTGGGGGAGCGCAATTTGACACTCTCTACGCGACGTGCGGGAACAAAGTATTCCGTCGCAAAGTGAAGGCGAAGGGTGCACCAAATTTCATGCCGCCCGTGAAGCCTGCCGGGCCGCGGCTGTAAGCCTGCTTTTGTTCACAACATCAAGGATTCCCTCAGTTTCGCGAAATTTTTTCGTGCTGTCACACTGGTGATAATTGTCTTTTTCGCACTACCCCGCACCAAGGATCGCGGTTGAAGCTCCGGTAGGGTATCACCCTATTTTACTCGCGGCTCACAGATGCTTTCCTCTGAACCGTGATGCACGAAAGAAATAGAAAACTTTTTTATCTTTTACTTGCACCGAAGCAATTCCGCATTAATCTTACATCATTGAATAACTCATCGAATCAAAACCTTGGCACGACGCCTGCTTAACAATGATTTGTCTCAGAACGAGACCCAACAACTCACTAATCCAACAAAATGAACAAGAACCTCAAAACATCGAAACACTCCCTCACACTCGGCGACCTCGTCCTCGCGGTCAGCGGCTCCAGCCGCAACTTCGCCGAAACCGCAGCCGCAGTCGCCGACCTGCTCGAAACGGGCCGCGTCCGCCTTACCAATAACGGTCGCCAAATCCGCGCTCGCGTCGCCTAAAACTCGCCAACCCAAACCTCAAAACATTCTCACCATGAAAAAATCCCTTAAAACAGCAAGCCGCAACCTCACTCTCGGCGACCTCATCGCCGCCGTCAGCTCCACGAGCCGCAACAACCGCGAGACACTCGCCGCGATGACCGACCTTCTCGGAAGCGGACGCGTCCGTCTGCAATCCGGCCAGAAGACAGTCCGCGCTCGCGTGTTCTAAGCAGGCACGCCCAATCGAGCAGTCCCGCGTTCGTTTGGCCTGGGCCCCATCGAACGAGCAGACACGCTCAAAACTTTCCAAACCCCGCCGGCGACAAAGCAAAGTTCCGGCGGGGT
This sequence comes from Verrucomicrobiaceae bacterium, assembly GCA_043755735.1. Classification (GTDB taxonomy): domain Bacteria; phylum Verrucomicrobiota; class Verrucomicrobiia; order Chthoniobacterales; family Chthoniobacteraceae; genus SXWH01. The sequence continues at coordinate 9,870 of JAYUSJ010000378.1, forward strand.
AAGTTTTGTACGGATGACACCCTCCGAATCCCCGAGCCTGAAGGCCGGATCACCCGAGTAAGCGCACCCAGCGGGCAAATACGGTGCGTGCCAGCGGCTCAATTTGCGGCAACTCCCGGGTGCCGGCTTCAATGAATACCGAGCCATCCACCCCGAACTTCGCCAGGTCGCGCGCATCGGGAATGACCATCGCTTCGAGCGTCGGAAGGTCGATTTCGAGGTGAAACTGAAAGCCGTAAAGGTTGCCGATCCGAAAAAGCTGATTTGGAGTGATCACGGAAGACGCAAGCAAGGTCGCATCCGGAGGCAAAGCGAACGTATCGCCGTGCCATTGCACCGGACGAAAGACTTCAGGACAGCCTTTCCAGAGCGGGTCATTCGCAGCGGAGGGAGCGAGCGTGACATCAAAGAAGCCGATCTCCTTCTCACGATTCGCGAACACTTTTCCACCGAATGCCTCCGCGATGAGCTGCGCGCCGAGGCACATCCCGACCAATGGCTTTCCTTCCGCACGGGCCGATTTCACGAGGCGAATGCAGTCTTTCAGCCATGGATACATACCGGCTTCATAGACGCTGATTCCGCCACCGCCGATTGCAGCGCCGTCGTAGCCAGCGAGTGTGGGCGGGATTTCACCGCCATTCCAAGCGTGGACAATTTCGAGTTCCACATCCAGTTCACCGAGGATTTTCGCGAAAAGACCCGGTCCGTCGGTGTCGCCGTTTTGGATAAACAGGACCCTTTTCATCGAGGCAGCAGTTTCAGCAGGCGTTTCGCGCGTCCGGCAAACGAGCCCTCTTTTCTCCGGACATAGCCAGGGCTCAGCTTCACTTCCGAAATCACCTCTTCGCAAAGTCTCCGCGCCTCCGCATGGTCGCCGAGCTCGGCACAGACCTCGGCGAGCTCGACCTGAGGCTCCGCGTACGAATGGCGGGCTGTGTATCGCTCATAGAATTCGCGCGCTTTCGCAAAATCGCCGAGCTTTCTCATGCAGCGGGCGGCCTGCCACAGGAGATGCTCATGGTCATAGGAGGCGTCTTCTTTGATCACGCTCTCCATAAGCGGCCACGCTTCCTTCGGTCGATTTTGCTCAAGCAAGCAATAGCCGAGGCGGACACGGGCATCGCGCAGTTTCGAATCCTTGGCAAGAGCGGTGCGGTAGCATTCTTCAGCACGCTGGAACTTGCCCTGCCGCCATAACTCATCACCGAGTTCCTCGTGATTTGCTGCGTTGCCGATTCGGGCGGCGGCGGTCTCCAGCACTTCGAGATGACGGGCATCGCGACCGCGGCGGAAAAGGAAATGCTCAAGCCCCGAACCGTCCCATTTGTACATGAACCAGTAGATCAACGAGCCGATCACCGGCACGACCAACAGGATCCAAATCCAGTAAAACCCGCGGCTATTTCGGACGGAATCCACGATCAGGTAAATCTGGAAAATGAGCAACGCCAGGGTGAGGCCACTCACCAGCCATGCAGGCAAATATTCGTAGAGCGAGTAGAAAAAGTCCATGTCCAGATCTCAGCCTTCCCGCTCGCTTTGTGCAATCGCGCCGGCCTGCGCGACCCGTTCGAGATCTTCCAGAAACCTCGCCCGGCGGCTCTCCGGGATGACGCTCATAATCTGCGTCTGCAACTCCATCGCGATTTGAAATGCCGCGTGCAACCGGCGCTGCCCTTCACTCTCGAGGCGCACGCGACGGGCGCGTTTGTCGGTCTCGTGCGCGTGACGCGTCACGAGTTTCGCCGTCTCCATCCGGCGGAGAATGGACGTGATCGTGTTCGGGTCGCTGGCCATCAGGTCGGTGATGGTCTGTTGTGTGAGCCCGCGAGGATCGCCCTCCTGCAACCAGCGCAAAATGCTGTATTGGTCGGGGGTGATATCGAGATGCGAGATGCGTTGCCGGAACGTCTGGTTCAAAGAATACCAGGCTCGCCGCAGCAAGGGCGGCAGGCGGCGGGTGGTGGATGGCGTAGTTGCCGGAGTGTGTGGCATCGAAGGCTCTTAACGCATTGCGACGAAATAGGGAAATACCGTTTGAAATAAACCAGATCGTGGCTACGTAAGCGCCGCCTCATGACCCGAGTCCACTCTCCAGCCTGCACCCTTTTCACCGCGCTCGCGATTGCTGTCGGCGCTGCCCGCGCGGACTACAAGGCCGACATCGGCTGGACCAAGCTGCAAGCCGAAGTCAGCGGCTCATTGCCCAACGGAGCCGGCGTGCCAGTCACCCAAGTCGAAGCCCCCGAGAGCGCCGGAAACTACGGCCCGAACCCCGCAAACCCCGAGTTCGCCGGCAAGACGCTCACCTTCAAATCCGGCGCTGCGGGAAACTCCGGTCACGCCACCACTGTGGCGGGTTACTACTACGGCTTAAACGGCAGCATCGCTCCGGGGATCACAGCCATCGACGTTTATGAAGTGAACAACTGGCTCGGGAGCGGCTTCCTCCGCAGAGGCTCAGTCTTCAGCCCAAACGCCGAGCCCAACGCGATCCAAAGCCATAGCTGGATCGGCTCCTTCGACAGCGGCGGCACCAATGACATCGAAGTCCTCCGCCGGTTCGACTCCGCCATCCAGCAGTCCGAATTCCTCGGCATCGTCGGCCTCAACAACTTCGCCGCGAACAGCGTCCCCGCACTCCTCGCCGGCAACTACAACGGCATCTCCGTCGGTCGCTCCGACAGCTTCCACAGCTACGGCACCAACACCGCCGACGGCACGGGCCGGACCAAACCGGAGCTCGTCGCCCCGTTCGACGCCACGAGCTGGGCGACCCCGTCCGTCGCCGCCACCGCAGCCATGCTTCGGCAGAACGCACCCGCCAACGGCAAAAAAGTCGTCTCCCTCAAATCCATCCTCCTCGCTGGCGCAACCAAACACCAATTCTCCGGCTGGAACCGCACCCTCACCCGCCCCATCGACTCCGTCTTTGGCGCCGGACAGCTCAGCGCCTACCGCAGCTACCACATCCTCAACGCCGGACAACAGTCAGCGAGCACCACCGCATCCGTCGGCATCCGCGGATGGGATCTCAACACCACGCGCGCCGCCGGTCGCCTGTACTTCTTCGACATCGCACCCGGCAACACGGCCCCCGCGCTCTCCGCCCTCGTCACGTGGAACCGCACCATCGGCGGCGCATGGCCCGCCGCATCCACCTCCACACTCGCAAACCTCACGCTCAAACTCTACGCCGCCACCGGCTTCACCAAAGGAACACTCATCGACTCCAGCGAGAGCGCGGTCGATAATATCGAGCACATTTACCAGCCCTCGCTTCCCCCGGGCCGCTACGCCCTCGAAGTCACCGGCGACGCGAACAGCATCACTTACGGACTCGCCTGGTATTCCCAGCCCACGGTCACCATCGCTCCCGTCGCAAACGCCGCCGAGCAAGGCCTCATCAACGGCACATTCGCAATCACCCGCGCCGGCGACCTGAGCGCACCCCTCACCATCGCATACACCGTCACCGGCAGTGCCACCACCGGCACCGACTACCAGAGCCTCCCCGGCACCATCACCATCCCCGCCCTCGCAGCTTCGGCAAATGTGAACATCGTCCCCCTGGCCGACGCCCTCGCAGAAGGAACAGAAACCTCCACCCTCGCCATCACCCCAGACATCGCCTACTCCCTCGGCACCACCCCCGCAGCCAGCCTCAGCATCGCCGACCTCCCCATCGACGCATGGCGCTTCGACAAATTCACCGCTCCCGAACTCGCCGATCCTCAGCTCAGCGGCGACACCGCAGACTTCGACAAAGACGGTATCGTGAACCTCCTCGAATACGCCCTCGACCTCGACCCAAAAGTGTCCAGCCCCGCGCTCCCCTACCCCACAGTCGCCGGCGGCACGCTCCGCCTCACATACACCAAAGTGAGAGCCGCCACCGACATCACCTACACCGTCGAAGTCGGCAACGAAATCGGCACTTGGAACTCCGGCCCGACCTACACCCACATCGTCGGCACCATCGACAACGGCAGCACCCAGACCATCACCGCCGAATCGCTCCTCGCCCTCGACCCCGCGCAAAAACAGTTCATCCGTCTCCGCATCACCCGCCCATAAACCGCCCGACTCACACATTCCCAAAGTGTCGAAGAAGGAGGCAGTGCGACGAAGCGAAAAGATGTGCGCGGGCATGCACCGGGCGTCGGTCTTTGTTCGCTCGCAGACGGATGTTCTGCAGCACACACTTTTCCTCGTGAGCGATCTTCCCGGCAATTCACCTCTCCCGTTTCATCCACGCTGAACCCAACCATTCCCACCGCCCCCGCAAATCCTAACCCTCTGCGCCCATCGTGGCTCTGCGGTTCCAACAAACGCACGCCAATTCATTGGAACCGCAGAGCCACGATGGGCGCAGAGACATTTGCCGGGCAGTTCAAAGAATTAGACTGGCGAACCGCTCCCTCTCGATCACTAATCCCGCTCTTTGCCAAACCATGCCACGTTTCATCACACAGCTTTCCTGCGCGCTCGCGCTCATTTTTTCCCTCGCATCGCTGCGCGCCGACGACGCGCCGCTTTGGCTGAAATATCCCGGCGGCGACGGGCCGGGGAAGGGAAAGCATGTGGTGCTGATCGCGGCGGACCAGGAGTATCGCAGCGAACAGTCGATGCCGATGATGGCGAAGATTCTCAGCACCCATCATGGCTTCGACTGCACGGTGCTTTTCGCGGTGGATGAAAAGGGCGAGGTGGACCCGACAATGCCGGTGTATCCAGAGAAAGGGCAGAAGCTCCGGGAACACCACATCCCCGGCCTCGAACAGCTCGCATCGGCGGACCTCGTGGTCTTTTTCCCGCGCCTGCTGACGCTGCCGATGTCGGAGCGGGAGCTGATTGTGAAGTATGTCGATTCGGGAAAACCGTTCATCTCGCTGCGCACCGGAAATCACGGATTTCACGCGGCGCTGCCTTACAAGATCAATGGCAAGCAGGTGCGCTGGGGCGAGGATGTGCTGGGCGGTTCGTTCATGGGGCACCATGGGCGCTATCACGCGGACTCGACTCGCGGGAACATCGTGCCGGAGCAAAAGGATCATCCCATCCTGCGCGGCGTGAGCGATATCTGGGGCGACTCGGATGTTTACCGGACTTACAAGGAAGGCACGAGTCTGCCCGAAGGCTGCACGGCGCTGGTGTGGGGACAGCCGCTGATGGGCCGCAAGCAAAGCGATGAGCCAAATCCGAAACTGGAGCCTCTGCCGGTGGCGTGGTTCAAGAACTGGCAGACGAGCGAGGGCAAAACGGCGCGCGTTTTCCAGTCCACTATGGGCAGCGGGACGGACCTGCAAAACCCCGGCTTGCGGCGGCTCATCATCAACGCGGTGTATTGGGGCATCGGGATGGAGGCAGACATCACGCCGACGCGGAGTGTGGATGTCGTAGGGACGTATGCGCCGCTGGAGAGCGGGTTTGATTACAAGAAAATCGGCGTGGTGGCGAAGCCGGTGTCGGCTTACAAGTAGCTCACGGCTGCTTCATGAAAGCGGACTGCTTTTTGAAGTAATCGAGCCATCCGCCGATCATTGCGGCGGCAATTTTTTTGTCGGTGGCGGCGGCATACTCTGCGGCGGTGCGCCCCCAGTAGAAGCTGATGGCGCCATCGGTGCGCGTCTTCGAGCTTCTCAAGAAAGTGTCCATTTCCTCCAGCGAACAGGCGAGCGGGAATGTCTCCTCGATGACGAGGGGCTTGCCGATTTTATAGACTTCGAGCGCGGCGAGCGCCTTGGGCACTTCGCCCTTGTTTGGGTAAACGTGGATGCTCGCGAAATCGAGCGCCCCGCTCACTTCCGGTGAGTAGAAGATGGGCTTTGCCGTGGGCCACACCATCGCCCACGGGATCACGCCGACGGTGATGAGATGCCCGCGATCTTCGGCACGGATCGCGGCGGCGAGTTGATCCACCCACGCCTTGGCTATTTCGATCGCGGTGCGCTTGCCGGGCGTGAGCGTGAGGCGCTGGACAAAGCTGTACCCGCCCAGTTCGCCGCCCACCCAGCCTTGATCGGTCTTTCCGTCGAGGATCGGCTCGTTCATGAGGTCGTAGCAAAATACAGCGTTGGAATCGCGGCAGACCTTCGCGATAGCCGACCAGAATCGCGCCTGCACGGCCCAGCGCGCCGCTTCGTCGAGCGCATCGTACCACGGCGGCGTTTCGGCTTTGTGGTAACAGCCGAGACCGGTGATATCGAGGTAGAGCCCGGTCTCTTCCGCGAGCGCGAGAAGTCGTCGCAACTGGCCGAGCGATTTTTCGTTCGGCGTGTCGGCGGCGATCATGAATTTGCCTGTCTGCAAATGGATGCGCACGACGTTTGCGCCGAGCTCTTTGATTTCCTGAAAATCAGCGCGCACCGTGTCCCACTCGGTTTCCCAGTAATCTTCGAGCAGCCGCCCGTTTTCGCCGTGGCTGTCGTGGTCGTAGTTCACGCCCCACACGCGGAAGGGCTTGCCGGATTCGGCCAGCACAAACGATTTTCCATCGGGGCTGATGCGCACGGCTTCGAGGGCGGCGGAATGTGCGGACGCGACTGCGAAGAGGAGCAGGATGGAGCGGAAAATTTTCATGGTGCGACGTGCGGAATGTAATCCGCAGGTCGTGATGATACCGCTTCTCGAACTCAATGAAAGCCCGCTGAATCGCGGTTTCCCGACTCGGAGGAGCACTGCCGGCTATCCGCGGTCGAGCGCTGCGAGCAGCGTGCCGTCGATTCGTCCGGTGACCGCGAGGCCTCTGTCACTCTGGAAATGTTGAATCGCACTCCGGGTGCGATTGCCCATGTCACCATCGATCGGGCCGGGGCTATATCCACGGCGGGTGAGCAGGACTTGCACATCGCGGACTTGCGAGCGGCTCGTCGAGCTGTAGCCGCTGCTGCGATAGCCGGAATAGCCGGTGTAGTCGTAGCTTGGGGTGACGATCACCCAACTGCCCCCATACCAACGGTAGTTGTGATTATTCCACGAATAGTTGCGACCGCGATCCCAGCCGCTGTAGGCATGGGAAGGCGCGCGGTAATATTCGTAGCGCGACCATCCGCGATCGTTGTCGCGGGAATAGCGGCTGTCGTTGTGATTCGAATCCCGGTTGTCGTCGCGTGAGCGGGACTGGCTGGACGGCGCGCGTCCGTCGCGCTGCTCGATCACCACCGAGCGTTGGGGAATCGTCCCACGCTGACGCTCCGACGAAATCACGACGGGGCGCGGTGCCGGTTTTTTCTTTTCCGACTTGGAAGACTTGTCGCCGTGTTTCTTGTCGTCGTCGCCTTTGGATTTCGCCAGCACGGGCTGGCTCATGAGGCCACTGAGCGCGAGCGTCAGGCCGAGAGTGAGTAGTTTTTTCATTGTGTAAACAGATCGTCCCTCGTGGATGTCGCGGCTGTATGAATCGCCCCGGCTCGTGCGATTCACCGCCGCCCGAGCGCCACAAACGCGACGACCATCCCCGCGCAAACCACCGCCAGCCAGCTCCACGATTCCCCCAGCACGAGCGACGCCCAAAACAGCGTCAGGAACGGCTGAAGCAATTGCACCTGCCCCACGCGTGCGATGCCCCCGAGCGACAGACCGCGATACCACCAGATCATCCCCAAAAACATGCTGAACACACACGTATAGGCAAACCCCGCCCAGGCGCGCGCTCCGATGATCGAGGCATCGGGCGGCAGGCTCTTCCACACCGGCCAGACCAGCAGCGGAGCCGCGATGACCAGCGCCCAACACATCGTCTGCCATCCGCCCAGCGTCCGCGCGACGATACCGCCCTCCGCATAGCCCACTGCCGCCGCCGCCATGGCCGCGAGCAGCAGCAAATCGCCGCGATGCAACTGCCCGTCGCCCACATAAAGCGCATACGCCACCACCGTCGCGCTGCCCGCCACCGCGCAAAACCAGAACTTCACCGTCGGCCGTTCATGCGTTCGCAACCGGGCCACCAGTGCGGTTGCCAGCGGCAGCAGCCCCGTGAGGATCGCCCCATGCGAAGCCGGGACCGTTTGCAAAGCCTGCGCGCTCAGCCACGGAAATCCCACGATGCAGCCCAGCGCCACACCCGCCAGACCCGCCCAATGCGCGCGCCCTGGAAATTTCGCGCCCGTCGCCGCCAGCGTCACCCCCGCAAACACCGAAGCCACCACCGCCCGCCCCAGCCCCACCAGCACCGGCGACAGCCCGCCCTGCACAGCCAGACGTGTGGCGGGAAGCGTGAAACTGAAAATCACCACCCCGAGCAACCCATACCAAAGCCCCAACCTTGAATGCACCATCCACGAAAGAACCACCCGAGCCCCCGCGCGGCAAGGAAGTTCACCGCGCCTTGCATCGCGGGCGTCGCTTTACCCTTGCCTGAATCAGTCGATGAGCGAACCCGATGACTTGTAGCGGAGCTGCACCTATCCTCCGCTCCTTCGCAGCTTCCTCCAGACCTACGGCGTCGGTGGGGGAGTGCCGCCGCCATTCCCGCCCGGCACCGTCGGGGTCTCGCCGCCCGAGCCCGGAGCCAAGTCCACGATCACCCGCGCCGCTGTATAGGCATCGAACCACATCTTCTTCGTGATCGAGCCCGAATCCGACGGCTTCAAATCGAACTGCCGCGCCATCGGGTCGAGTTGCGTCTCCAGCACCCGGCGAATCTCCGGAATCACATAGTCGATGATTGCCTGATGCCCCGTCTGATTCGCAAACGCCGAGCGCGGCGAGCCCACTGCATTCGCAAACTCATCCACCATTCCCCGCGCCTCAGTCAGCGCCGCATCCGTCAGGCCGTGGTCCGCTTTCAGCACCGTCAAAATGGGCGACGTGATGAGCTGAAGCAGGTTCAGCATCTGATTCGCCGCATCCAGTTCACCGCCTCCAAAATCCGAAGGCACCACATGCGCCTCCAGGGCGAGCTTTGTCTTGCCCGTTTCGCTGGCATGAGCCTCCACCATCCCCATCACCGAGCAAACCGCCATCACCGCCGGCTCCTTCAGCAAATTCTTCGTCTCCGTCACCGGAGCCAGCCCGATGCCCAGCGCCCGGCGACTCGCATTCATTACCGCCTCCAATTCGCCCACCCGATTGAAATAGCGAACCAGCGCCGCTGGCGAATTCGTTGCATCGGGATGGTCAATGCGCGTCCGTAAAACAGTGCGCGTCATATTGTGAAAATTCTGCTGGGATCGGTCCATAGGAGTTAGAAATAGAGGTTGCGTTTTTCGAGCGCGAAAATAACCACCCCGACGCATTTGGCGAGCGGAAAATAGGCGGGAGTGAAAATCAGATGTGGCTCATGCAGCCCTCTGCGTGAGCCACGACTACGGGCTTGAATCGTTTACACCGGCAACTAAAAAGTCCGACCATAAGCGCCGAACCTCGTGACCATTCCCACCCTTGGGGCACCGTCGGCACCGGAGCCGGTGGCGACTACCGATGGTTCGACCCTCGCCTTGCCACCGGGCGCGCATGGGGCCGCAACCTCCCCCATTGGCGACAGGACGGATGCGCCTACTTCGTCCCAAGATTCGCACCCTGGCCCTAGCCCCCTGACCCCAGTCGCCAGATTGTAGATTGTAGAGTCGCATCAATAGCTTCTCCGTAATGGACGCGCACGGCCTCAACCTGCGGCGGAATTGTATGACCAAAACGCGTCGAAGCCATGACTGAAGAATCGCTAGCTCCAGTGTCCAATGACGCGGCAGGAGGACCTGCGAAAAGTCCGATCTGGCATCCTTTGGCTATCGAGATCAGGGGCGCTGAAGGTATATTGAGGAAATCGCCGAATGCAAGTTTGTGGATTTCGGACCGATCAAGTCTTCGCCACGGGTTCTCCGGTGTCCTGATGGGAGATGTAAAGGATTTGCCAAGATCTCGCCTGCATTCATGGAGATCAAAAATTCCGTCCGCTGAACCGACAACATTCTCATCTAGGAAAGATGTAAAAACGAGCCTTCTAATTAACGACGGAACGAGATTTGTGCTCATATAACCACCCAACTGAATCGCTAGTGAGTTGCTCAATGAGTTTCGAACCTGAGGCAGGTCTAATTGATTCTTAAGTTTCGTTTCCACCAATCTAAGAATAGCCTCCATAATTGTACAGCCCATGCTGAATCCAATGGTGATGACGGGAAAGCCATCCCCCGATTTCGATTCGCGATTAGAAATGATATCCTCGACCCACATATTCGAGAGCGTCTCCGCAAGCTCCGTGCATCTTGGAGGCAGCCAGCCGGGACTATGGTAGGCTTGAAAATGCTCCAATCGGTTCTCATGGCGATTTCTACAGCCGTGGGGCACAACGCCAATGACTCTATGGCTGCTTCGAATCTCATCAGGAACCAATTTCACTAAATCGCGCATGTACCGATAGGTGTAAGACTCAGCAAACCGAAAGGTGTGAGTATTGAGATACTTTGGATCTTGCCACTCAATGCAATCCAAATGCGCCCGGTTCCCAGGGAAGACTACAATCTTCGGCTCGGCCTTCCATGAATAAGGAACTAACCTTTGTTCAGAATCTCCAACACCCGACGCAGAGGGATCGAATGTAACAAACTTGGTTTCTGGCGTGAATCCTCTTGATTCAAACATTTCAAGATCACACCAAGAACGATGCCGAGAACTCTGCCAACCATAGGCATTGAGCAACCCCGTCAGTTCTTCGTCTAAGAAATTATACTTCCTCTTGTCTAGTGCATTTTCCAGCCGCCTCCGCAGCTTCCCGAATTTATCACTCGCACTACGCATCGGGTCAGCCCGCCGAAACTGCACATAACAGTGCAAGAACCTCAAATAGTCAGAGCGCGACCGACTTTCCAACGCCGTGTCAAGCGCCTTGAAACGCCGAGTCACGCGTTCAATTTCTGTGTTCATGACCACTCAATCTGGGCTAGGACGCCAGAAAACAACGGCACGGTGTATACCCGCAACACCGTAGAACCCGCCGACTCCAATGATGCAAAGGCAAATAATCGCGGCGTAGACGATATCCATTCGGAGGTAGTAGAGCGAAGTTGTAATTAGAAACCCAAGGCCTGCCTGCGCTCCTGAGAACTCCCCAACTACCGACCCAATCATCGCAAGTGAGGTCGCGATACGAAGTCCGGCAAAAATCCCAGGAAGCGCAAGAGGAATACGAACCCGACGAAATACCTTCCACCGACCCCAACAGTGAATCCTCGCCAATTCGAGCCATTCTTTGTCAATGTCACGTAATCCAGTCCAAGCAGCAACAAGAACAGGGAAAAAGCAGACTGTAGCCACAATTACAACTTTGGATGCCAGCCCATTGCCCAATGAAATAATAAATAAAGGAGCCAAAACGATAACCGGAGTCGCTTTGAGAGCGACGGCAAATGGAAAAATTGCACGTCCAAAAAGAGGAACAAATAAAGAAAACACTGCAACGGCGAATGCAAGCGAGCAGCCCAAAACATATCCCGCGAATGCTTGCAGAAATGTTATCCACGAGTGCCGGAGAAGTTCTGTGCCCTTGGAGGCAAACACCGACAGAATTGCCGAGGGAGCTGGTACAATCACTCCACTTATTTCATAAAATCGAACGGTGATCTCCCATGTTGAAAGCATGAGACACAGAAGCCCTAACGGAGGACCTACTGTTTTGACATGGTGGCTAAAGCCCATTGAACCGAAGATGTAAAAAGCGGGTTTATTCTTGTAATGGTCGATCTTTCCCTTGGTAAGTCGGAAGCTCGAAAAACCGGCGGCAGCTTGGACTGTTCCGAGAAAACCAAGAGATAGTCGGATATGTAGACTGCCTCTGATGGATCGTGTGTTACCACGATAGTCGTTGAATCTGAAAGGCGTGTCAATTTGAGAAGCAGATCATTGAGTCGTGACCGGCGGAGAAAATCAAGGCTGCTGAATGGCTCATCAAGGAGAAGTAATTGGGGGTGCCGTAGGAATTCCCGGGCGAGCGCAACTCGCTGCTGCATCCCGCCAGAAAGCTCGTGGGGGAATTTCGACTCGTGACCACTCAGCTCGCACGACACTATTACCTCGTCTATCCGGTGGAAAATTTCGGATTTCTGCAACAACTTTGTCGGCTGCATCGCTATGTTCTCTTTACATGTCCACCAAGGAAACAGGAGCGGGCGTTGGAACACCAAGCCGACGTCTGGACGATTCGTTTCGGCAGGCAATCGGGAATGCAAACTGCCCGAACTTGTCACCATTTCATCTGTCAGTAAACCTGCAAGGAATTTAAGGAGCGTAGTCTTCCCACACCCGCTCGGCCCTAGCACTGTCAAAACACTACCTTTGGGTAAACTGAATGAGACATTTGAGAGAATCGGAATGCCCGGATTACTAAGATACGTCAATGAGAAGTCTTTCGCTTCTACGAAGTATCCGCTCATGGGATGTTGATCAGTTCCGCACATCAATCTTTGCCCCGTGAATTTCCTCAATCAAGGAACGGTCATACACGCTCTCCAACTTGAATGGCTGGTCAATTACACGCTCGGCTTCCAATCGCTGGTACGTATCTCGGATCATTTTTTCGTTGAAATATCCAGGCGGATGAGGGTCAAAATTCCCGGAGACCTGATTGACCTGCTTCAGTCTGCTTAGCACCTGTTCATGAGTTAGATTACCCATATTGTCGCGCTCTACGAGCATTTGAACCACTTCCTTTTCATTTTCCTTCGCATAAGATACGCCCCGAAAAGTCGCCCGTAAAAAACGAACTACAACCTCACGGTTTTTTTTGAGATAGTCTTCTTTTACGAAGACTGTATATCCTTGAGTGGTGATCCCGTAGTCGGCTGGGCTGATCGTATTGACAGGGATGCCTTGTTCCGGAAGTTCCACGGCAAATGCAGTTGTAAACGCCCAGTTTGCATCGACACGGCGAGATACGAATTGGGTCGCGTCAAATCCTACATCTACTTCTTGAACCTTCACTCCCTGAGAACGAAGAAGGCTACGAATCACATCAGCGGAAATGTGCCCATAAAAGAACCCGACCCGCTTGCCTTCCAGCTGCTTTAACTTGGTTATTCCTGAATCGGCGTGTGTTATCAAGCACGGGAAATTTGAGTCCTGATTGATCAAAGCAACAGCCTTGACTTCCGCACCGGAACCTCTGGTCGTCAAAACAGAATCAAGTCCACCAAAGATGCCAATCTGGTCTTGGCCGCTTGCGACTGCGATACCAGGATTCACAGCTTTGGATGTGTAGTTGAATTGCACATTCAATCCCTCTTGAGCATAGAAACCGTTTGCCTGCGCAGCAATGAATGGTCCCATCGTTGCTCGGAGTGCCGGGATAGGAAAACGAACCGAAATATTCCGAAGGGCTTGCCCGTCTTTGAGAAGAATAGTGCCTGTATCGTCCGGTTTTCGCATGTGGTACCAAAGCAAGGCTGCGATCAACAAGACCAAGAGGGTAGCTCCCCTGAAATAGGTTTTCATATTCAATGTTTTCTAAATATTACTTGAATCAGTTTACGCAGATGCAGAGCTTGGAAATCTGATGTGCCAATCATGTTCCGCCTCTGCTTGTTGAATTACATTTGCGTAAACCGCACCCAGTAGCGCAGTTTGGATGCTGTCTATCTGCCTTGAGCTTACGAGATAGTAGCCGGAGGGATTGTCGGTTGATTTTCTCACGATCTTGTAGTAGCAGTATACTGTCTCCGGGGCTGCATGTGTCGTTGTTACGCGCGTTCCAATGAGAGACGTAAGTGATACGATGGCGAGATTCTCCCGCTCGATTGCATGCTCCAACCAATCAATCATAGATTTAATGGGCGCATAGTCACTACCCACGGTGTTTTGTGCCTTGAATGCATCGCAGAATAAATTTTTCAATCTTTTGTTCAGCGAGCGATGCTTGTCCAAGCTGCTCGTGTCTTGAGCGACTATACTTGACTCCATTGCATCAACTCTGCTGTAAAATTGACCGTGGTTGAGTTCGGTGTCATCACCCAAATCCGGGGCAATCAGCTTAATGTTGTTGATTATTTTATTTGCATCGTGAATCTCAAATGTATCTAGTTCATTAGTAATTTTTTTAGCGCGTGGGAGTATTGAGTCGTGTTGTCCGCAGTTAAAAACAATGAGTTTTGGTGAAGCATGATCGAGGTTCTCGTAATCTAAATGTGTAAAATCTGTGATTGGCTTTGTCGTAAATATTAAGTAGTAGCTATCAAATATGTCAAACGGTCCATTCGCAAGTGCTGACAGTCCCGGGGGGGGGGATTGAAGATTTCTAGAGGCATAGTCGAGGCTGATGTCTTCATATCCAGGGCTGCGCATTCGATATTCTTTCAATGGTTCGTGAGGCTCTGGGGGCGTGCCGTAGTGGCAACGATCAGAGTTGCAGATTGGAGGTTTTGTCGAGATCCAGAAGTAAAGTCCCGATGCTGTTACCGGTACTGAATCTAAACCCACAACGTGTGATATTTGTCTATTAAAGTCCTCCAAGCGGGCGATGACCTCTGTTTCATATTCATTAAAGACGGATACGATTTGCTTCGCATTGATTTTATCACGATTTAAGGTGGTCCCATGCCTGAATCCGATTCCGCAATTATAGATATGCCGATAACATCGAAGGGCTGCAGAAACGATTCTCTTTCTTTTCTCTAGTTCGCCATTCTGGGAACTGAAACTGTGTTGCAAATACAGAGTGTATATTACAACAAGTATGGAAATGACCAATATTGCAATGATTTGGGTTTTCTCGGGGAGCGTTGTGAACGTGTTTTCCAAACCTTCGGTCAATACCTTTCCAACGACTGCGGCCGTTATGGTGAGGAGCAGAGCGGGCGGGATTGTCCTTAGATTATTCAGGAGTTTCTTTGGTCGTTTCGTTTTTTGAGGGTGCATAGATTAGATTCTAAAACATCTGAATTAAAGGCTGTTGTTTTCGCTTGGGTATGTGTTCTCGCAGTTGTCAACTGAGTGATCCAGGGAGAACCACTTTCTGCATGGAAGGGTCATTTCCAAAGCAAAGGAAAGCAAGAATGTCTTCCTTTTTTAGTGTCACTTTGCAAGAAATTGCGCTTTGAATATCTGGGCGAGAGAGATACGAAATGGTTAGTTCTCTTAGTTTGGAAATCTCGTGCTCGAAGCCTTGTATTGTCGCTATGAATTTGATTCCACGATTTTTCTGTCTTTTGAACGCTGAATAGAATCCAAATTCAAGAAATCGTAAAATTACCTGAGGGTTGACCTGTGAAATGTCATCAAAGCTTATGTGAATTTCGGTTGTCCGAAACCATCTCCGGCAACTTTCCCGATAGTGAAACGGCAGCGTGTTGGATGCCTCAGTTTCGTGAAGTAAATGGAGATCTAATTTTTTGAGTGGAACATTTGAGATTGGCGAGACACTCATATCAGATAGGTTCTTTTTCGATGCGTGTAGAATTTCTTCTTGAAGTGCGTCTTCTACTTCAACGTAACCACAGAATGGAGAATCCTTGAGAAGCTCGCATCCCTCCGTATAAATCCTCATTAATTTTTGTAAATCAAACTCCTCGGTTGCGACAGTGTGACAGATGTTGCCGTGAAGATGTCTTGCTGATAAGTGCGCCTGGGGAGCGCCGTATTTTTCGGGGTCGCACAACATCTGACGAGTTTCTCTAGAAGGACTGTAAAGACTGTCGGCGTATGTGTTTTCCAGCTCTTCAACGGTCGGAAGAAAGAAGTCATCCCACTCCAGAAATTCAGCATATTTGTCTAGGTAGTCCGCTAGGTGCTTTTCTATCTCAACTCTATCCCCGTTGATGTCGAAGTGAAGATGAATGCACTTCGCGTGGACACCCTGTGTCCAGTTTTTGTCGGTAGTGAGGATCGCTCTTGGCTTCATTGGGACGAAAGTAGCATGTAAACTCCTTTACGGGCAATTCTAATTTGCGTTAAAGTTTTGGTGTGCCCGCGTCCTCTGGGTGGCATTTTCGTCTTCTTCGATGGAAGCCCAAGTATGTTCCAATGGTCGTGGTGCAGGCATTTGATTCGGTGCGGTATTCGCTATTGGCTCGGAATCAGTTCCCACCGTTGACATTGCCTTCTACCTCGGCGGGTTTCTTCTTCTTGCTCGGCGCATCGACGATGACGCGGGCGCTTTGGTAGGCTTCGTGGAAGAGGCGTTTGGTGATGGCTTCGGGGGTGGTGCCGGTTACGTTGAATTGGCGCATTAAGGGGTCGAGGCGGTTTTTTAGGGTTTGGCGGGCTTCGGTGATGGCTCGGGTGATTTCCTGGCCGGCGATTTTTCTTTGGCCGATGGCTTCGCGGGGGGCTCCGATTCTTTGTTGGAATTCTTCGAGCAGATCTTGCGCGTCTTCGATGCCGGGTTCGGTGAGGCCGAAGTCGCTGATGAGGAGGGGGCGGAGGGCGGGGGTGATGGCTGCGAGGAGTTCGGCGCAGCGGTTGGCGAAGTCGGTGTCGTCGAGCACGAGGAGGTCGGTGAGGGAGACGTCGGCGAGGGCGAGGAGGATGGGGTCGTTGGTTTCGGCGGCGTGGGCCTGGAGGGCTCCGGCTATGAGGAGGATGGCTTCGGCGGTGGCTCGCTGGAGGGTTTCTTTTTCGGCGGTGATGGCTTCGAGGCCGATGCCTTCTTGTTTGCGCCGCCAGCTATTGAGCCGGGCTTCGATGGCGGAGAGGGTGTCGAACGCGCGGACGAGTGCGGGCGGGGCGGCGCTGGCGGCGGCGTGCTCGGAACGGGTGCGGACGGTGCTGTGGAGCATGTTGTGGAAGGCTTTGTCGTCGGCGGTCATGGGAATTTAGGATTTCGGATGGATGATTTCTGATTTGGGGACGGTGTTTTGGAGTGGGCGGGGCGAGTTTTGGGTTCGGAGTATGGGATGTGTGACAGGGAGACTCGGATGTGAGACACGAAGGGGCGAATGTGAAACACGGAGATCGGGATACTGGGTGCCGAGGATGATGGTGCGGGGTCGGGGTGCGGAGTTTTACATCCGGAGAACGCTGTTGTTTTGCGGGAGGGCGAGAATTGATTGAGGGAGGGGCGGGTTTTGTGGGCGGAGGATGGGGTTTTTGGCATCAGGTGCGGGAAGCGGGTCGCGGAGGGTGGAAAATGGGCGGGCAGGAAGGGGAATTGGTCGCCGGAGAAAGACGTTGTGCGGGGACGATGTTTGAGTGCGGAGGGCGCTGGGCGGCCGCTGAGCATTTTCGTCCGAAGTTGGAGGCTGGTGGGCATGGTTTGAAAGCTACCGTTGCAATTATGTTATGCGTCGATGGCTGGCAAATGAAATATGCGGAAATGTCGCGGAGGCATGGCGTTTCGCTGGGGCGTCGTAAGGCTTTCGAATCGCGGAGCGCAAGGCGTCTTTAGCCCGCATCCTTAAGCCAGTTAGCGCGGGGGCTTGGTCGTTATGGGGCGAGGGTGGTTTCGAGTATGATGATGAGGGCGTCGAGGAGGGCGTCCACTTTGAGTTTGCGTCGGTGGGCGTCGGTGAGTGGCTTTTCGGGGTTGGCGGCGGCTTCGGCTTTTGCGATGGCGGCGGCGGCGGTTTGGGTGGATTCTTCGAGGAGGGCGGCGAGGGAGATGGTTTGGGCGGATTTGGCGCCGAGCTGAATTATCCATCGATCGGCGTCGGCGAAGTAGGTGGCGGAGGCGGCGCGAGGGTCTTGGGCGAGGCGGGTTTTTTCGGTGTCGAGCCACGGGCTGACGGCGACGGGGTCTTTTTTGGCGAAGACGCGGGCGTGGAGGGCGATGCCGGTGAAGCGGTGGAAGTTGGCGAGTTTGTAGTTGAAGGCTTTGGCGCGGTCCCACTCGGTGGGGAGGATTTTGTCGGGGTCGTCGAACGGGGTGCCGGGGCCGGGGGCTTTGGGGCCGTTGTAGCGGTTGGCTTTGGCGAGGAGTGCGGCAAAGGCGGCGTCGTCGGCACGGAAGGCTTTGGCTTTTTCGCCGATGCGGAGAATTTTGACGCGCATGGTGTCGCCTTGTGCGATGGCGGGGAGGATGTCGAGGCCGCGGACGACGTGGCCGAAGACGGTGTGGAGGTAGTTGAGGCGCTGCTGGGGGCTGAGCATGAGGCAGTATTGGGAGCCGTTGGTGTCGGGGCCGTCGTTGGCCATTTGGAGGGTGCCGGCGGAATCGTGGCGGAGGCCGGGGATGATCTCGTCGGGGAATTCGTAGCCGGGGCCGCCATCGCCGGTGGCGGTGGGGTCGCCGCCCTGGATGACGAAGCCGGGGACGACGCGGTGCCATTTGAGGCCGTCGAAGAATGGCTTGCGGGACTGGGGCCCGAGGGTGCCCTCGGCAAGGCCGACGTAGCTGGCGGCGGTGAGCGGGGTTTTCTCAAAGAAGATCTCGCAGACGACGACGCCGTGCTCGGTGGTGATCTCGGTGTAAAGGCCGTCGGGGAGATCGGCTGCGGGGCAGAGGGTGGTGAGGGCGATGAGGGTTGCGGCGGTGCGAGCGATGCGTTGGTAGAACATGGCTGGAAAAAGTGGCTAGAGGCGGTAGGCGGCGAGGGTGTCGCGGACCATGCGCTCGCGGCTGAAGCGGGCGACGACATCGCGGCGCGCCTCCTGCCCCATGGTGCGGCGGAGGCCGGCATCGCGGCAGAGAAGGCGAAGGTTCGCGGCAAGCGCAGAGGCGTCGCGGGGCTCACTGAGGAAGCCGGTGCGGCCGTGCGCGACGACTTCCGGGATGCCGCCGCCGGAGCAGGCGATGACGGGTTTTCCGTGCGCCATGGCTTCGACAAAGATGAGGCCGAAGGACTCGTAGTTGGACGGCACGCAGAAGATGTCGCACGCGCGGTAGCAGTCGGCGAGTTCCGCCGCAGGAAGGTGCCCGCGGAAGGCGACGCTCGTTTCGTGGCCGGGGAAGTTCGCGCGGAACCAGCGCTCAAACGTGAGCCCGCCGGGCGCGTGGGGGCGGTCGCCGCCGACGAGGGTGAAGCGCGTTTCGGGGAATTCGGCGAGCACTTCAGGCACGGCTTCGAGCAGGGTCTGCGTGCCTTTTCGCGCTTCCATGCGGCTGACGTAGAGAATTTCGAGCGGCCCTTTTTTTCCGATGACATCGGGCTCGGGGCCGCACTCGATCCCGAGCGGCAGGATGGTGATGCGCGCAGGATCGATGTCATAGCGAAGGCCCACCGAGTCTGCATGGAAGCGGGTGGACGCCGTGAGAATCATCGAGCTACAGACTGCCTTGCGCTCAAGCTCGCAGACAAAGCGGTCTGCGGCTGTGGGGTCGCGTTCGGCCATTTCAAGAGTCTCGAAATACGGCGTGTGAATCCGGGTGACCGCCGGCACGCCGGCTCGCCGCCCGCCCCACCAGTATCCGGGCCCCTCCCAATTTGGGAACTCGACGATATCGAACGCCTCGCGCCGATGCTCGGACAGAATGCGCCGCCCGATGAAGCGACTCCACCACCAGCCGGGAAAACGGGGCTCCAGCCGCGGAAGATCGCGCTGGCGGAATCGCTCGATACGCACGCCATTGCGCACCTCGCTCCAGTCGGTGCCGGTGGTCGATTTGGCAAACACCACCACGCCGTGCCCGGCCGCGGCGAGCCCCTCGGCAAGGAGCTCCGTGTATGTGCCGATGCCTCCTCCATTATCCGGTGGATAGTGGGCGGCGACGAGGGCGACTCTGGCTGGAGCGTGGTCTTTCAAAGCAGAAAACCCCGGCGACCTTCGCGGCTGCCGGGGTTTTGTGATAAATGATTGGGTTTACTTGGTGACGGCAACGGGTTTGCCAGCGGCGCGGACGGCTTTGTCGAAGTCCTTGTCGGAAGGGTGTCCCGAGTAGATGAGCTTGCCTGCGGTGTTGAAGACAAACGCGTGCGGGATGCCGCTGAAATTCACCGGGCCGCGCACGCCGCCTTTCGTGATCGTGTAGCTCAGTTTGTTCTTCTTCACGATTTCCTGAATCGCGGCGTCCGGTGAGTTCTGGCTCTCCGCACCGATGACGATCGTGTCGGCCTTATTGCGCTTTGCGATTTGCTCGATGTGCGGGAGGCTGGCGATGCAAGGGCCGCAGTTGACGCCCCAAGCTTCGATGACGACAGCCTTGCCGCCTGTATTGGAGAGGCTCACAGCGGGACCGGAGACCACATCGCCGATGGTGAAATCGGAGAGCTTGGCGTCTGGCACGGCAGGTTTCTTGTCAGCAGCGAAGGCTGCGGTGGCGAGTGCGATGGTGGTAAGAAGGAATGTTTTCATAGCGCTGGAAATCCTGCCCGGACTCCCGCTCGAATGCAAGGCCTCACAAAGAAGTCACCGGCCCGGAAAAGGCGGGGGAGCTTTCGCCTTATCTCCGTCATTGGGAAGTTGGCCGCTCGCGCGTGTTCCGGATTCGAGTTCTTCCTTACGGCCCCGCTCACTTGGTGAGCGGGCCTCCTTCAGCGCTGCAATCGCGGCGTCGCGCTCTTTCCGCAAAACGAGGAGATCCCGTTCCTTCAACACGAGCTTCCCTTGCAGATCCAGCGCCCAAAATGCGAGCGCCATCCCTATGAAAAGGAATGCGATCGTGAGGAACCGATACATCCCGCCTACTTCGGCATCAGGAAGGCGCGGCCCATGGTGCGACCGAGGGTCATCTGCTCATTCCTGCGCTTCTGACTTTCCTGCAGCGTGCTGACTTGGTCCGGCGAAAGTCCCGCCTGCGCCGCACGCGAGGCGACCCGCGACTGATATTCCTGTTCCTTTTTCTGCTGAGCCTGCGCCTCGGCATCGGACATCAACATCTGCATTCCCGGTCCGCCTCCGAGATCCGGAATGTCGTTGGATGGATTCTTCAAACGCTCCTCGGTCATGATCTTCATGAGTTGCGCCCGCTGCGTATCGTCGAGGGCCTGGCCCTTGCGCTCAAAGTCCCTGGCCAAAGAGTCCAGCGTCCGCCGGTCCCCCACGGTCTGCTCGTAGGCAGTAAAGTCGTTGTATTTCTCATTGCCGAGCACCGCTTTCAGCTTCGAATCGTACTCCGTTTTTGCCACGGCGATATCCTTGCGGACCTCGGCCACAGCCGCCTCGTCCGCCTTGCCTGTGAGCAATTTCCGCCCACGATCCATCGCTACGAAATTACGCTCGCCGATGATTTCCGTGACGAGCTTCGTGTCGGCCTCATTGAGTCCCATGTCCTTGAACATCTTCTCGTATGCGCCGCCCACCATACGCTCCCCCATGGATCTCATCGCCTTCCGCTGCTCAGGATCGTCGAAGCCCTTCGCGATGTTTCCCATGACATTGCGGATATCAAATTGCGGCTTCGCGTCGGCAGCCGTCGGCGCTGAAACGCCCGCTGCCCCGGCGGCCGCTGCCGCCACCTGCTTCGATGCCTCCTTCGCGTCGTCGCGCTCCTTCGTCAGCCGCGCAACATTTTCTGCCTCGGAATTCAGCGCATCCTTCGCCTTGGATGCCGCAGCAAGTGCGTCCTTCAGCGATTGCTCCAGCGCGGCAAGGCGGCTGTCGCGTTCAGCCGAAGCGGCCTCTGCGGCGGTGCGCGCGTTCCACTGAACAACGGAAAATGCGGTGCTACCGACCGCTACGAGGGCGAGAATTGGTGTAATGGCTTTGCTCATCCGTCAATTTCTACCCTCGATGAACGGCACCGTCGAGACAGAATTCCTCCATCTGCACACGAAAAAGCCGCCGGATTAAACCCCGGCGGCCCTTTGTGAAAACAATTCGGGCAATCGTGCCCGGAACAACCTAGTTCATGTTAAAGCGGTTCTTCTTGGCTTTCGCGCGCTTCGCGTTGAGCTTCGCCTTGCGGCGAGACTTTTGCGTTGGCGTCTCGAATGCACGCAGACGACGCACTTCATCCATGATTCCTTCGGACTCGAGCTTGCCCTTGAGGCGCTTGAGTGCGCGGTCAATGGGTTCTCCTTTACGGACTTGTACTTCTGGCATTTGGTAATTTCCCTCCTTTCGATGGCTGGTTGCAGTTCTAAAAATGGACGCGCAGACTACGAGCACCCCGCAGCCCCGTCAATGAGTGTTTTCGACATCCGTGTTTTCGACCGGAGCCTTTCAATCATGCATAATCGCGCAAATCCCATGCAATCGCGGCGGTTTAGATTCTGACGTATAAACTGAGCGACGCGTAGTCAGCGGACCGTGCATCGCCACTTCATTTCATTCAGCCGCCCGCGCTCGACACGCGCTCACTATTGCGATACTTGGAATGACATGGCCACCAACGTTGTCCTCATCGATAGAATCACCGCCGTTCTTTCACACGTCGATAGCTACCTTCGCATCAACTCCCGGCAGAATCTAAACAACGCCGCCGTCCTCTTTGAAGACGCCTGCATTCCGCTGCTCAATGCTGTCTTTGGGCTCTCCCTGAAAAACGCCAATGCCGAAATTCCCAACTTTCCTGCAACTGATCTCATCGCCCGCGATGCCCGCCACGGCTTTCAGATCACCGTCGATAAAAGGCCAAAGAAAATCAGCGAGACCCATCGTGTAGCTTCGAAGACAGTCGTCTCCAAGCACATCGATAAGCTCACCATCTTCTTCGTTGTCCAGAAAGCTCCCAAGGATCTCGAGGAATCCGACGAGTTTACCCGCTGCAACGCCCCCGCGATCGAAATCCTCGATATCGACCGGCTCATCACTATCATCCGCAGTTTCGAGCCCAAACGAATTGCTGAAATCGCCGACATCCTTGAGCAAAAAGTCTCGCCTCGAATCCCCGTCATTCCGCGCGCCGTCCCCCCTATCTGCAATCTTCCCTTCGAGTCCATCGGCGACCTCTTTGTGGGCCGCGACGAGTTTCAGGACGCGCTCCACGCCACAGTCGCCACCAGCGGCACTACCGTCATCCGCAGCAAGCAAGCCATCCACGGAATGGGCGGCGTCGGCAAAACCCGCGCCGCCGTCGAGTATGGCTGGAAGCACGGCAGCGAATACAGCGCCCTTCTCTTCATCACCGCAGACAGCCCCGCGAACCTCCGCACCAACCTCGCCGCCC
>JAYUSJ010000379.1:0-10270 GCA_043755735.1 Verrucomicrobiaceae bacterium
TTGGACAATCAGGCCGCGCCTACATCATCGCTGAGGCGGGTGTGAATCATAACGGTTCGCTCGACCTCGCACGGCAGCTCGTGCTCGCCGCGAAGAAAGCGGGTGCGGATGCGGTGAAGTTTCAGACGTTCAAAGCCGAGCGTGTAGCGCAGGCCGACGCTCCGAAGGCGGACTATCAGCTCCGCAATACCGACCGGTCGGAATCGCAGATCGCAATGCTGCGCAAACTCGAATTGCCCGATTCCGCCCACGCGGAGCTCATCGCGCTGTGCCGCGAAGTCGGCATCGAGTTTCTCTCCACGCCATACAACGAAGAGGACATCGACTTTCTCCACGGACTGGGAGTGCGCGCGTTCAAGCTCGCAAGCATTCACTGCGTGGAGCCGCACATATTGCGATACGCCGCGCGGACCGGCCGCCATCTCATCGTGTCCACCGGCATGGCGACGCTCGCGGAAGTCGGCGCTGCCGTAACGGCGATGCGTGGCGTGGGTCATGGAGATTTCACGCTCCTTCAATGCACGACGAATTATCCGTCCGCTGTCGCCGATGCGAACCTGCGGGTGATCCCGCTGCTCCGCGCGGAGTTTAAATGTGCAGTGGGTTATAGCGATCATACGCAGAGCGATGTGTCGTCCATCGCCGCCGTCGCGCTTGGAGCGACGATGATCGAGAAGCACTTCACACTCGATAAAACGATGCCCGGCCCCGACCACACGAGCGCCGCCGAGCCCGCCGAATTTGCCGCGCTTGTGGAAAAAGTCCGCGCGACGGAATCTGCTCTCGGCAGCGGAGTAAAGGAGCCATGCGCCGCCGAACTGGCAAACGCCGCGAACATGCGCCGCAGTCTCGTCGCCCGCCGCAACATCGCGCGGGGCGAAGTGATCACGGAGGGCCATCTCACTTGCCAGCGCCCTGCGAGCGGAATCAGCCCGCAGCGAGTCGATGAAATCACAGGACGCATCGCCAGTGTCGATATCACTGCTGGCACACGGATCGAGCTCGCAATGATCGTGTGAGCATCTCGGTATTTATCAAGGACACTGATTTGCCCATCTTCCTTTCCAGCGGAGCATTCGCGAGTCACTCGCCCGCCGAGATCGCCTCGGAGTGCGAGTCTCTCGGCGTGGGACTGGAATTCACTTCAAGTTTCCCTTTCCGGGCAGGCGTTGAGTCGGAAGTGCGGCGACTCGGCGCGCCATCGCTGTTGATCCACAATTATTTCCCCACGCCGGAGATTCCATTCGTGCTAAACCTCGCCGCTACCAACCCTCAAATCCGCGCAGAGAGCCACGCGCTTTGCCGTCGCGCAATTGAGCTGACATCCGCAGTCGGCGCTCCGTTTTACAGCGTCCACAGCGGCTTCGCGATGAATCTTACCGCCGACCAACTAGGCCAGCCTGCGCAGCAAGCAGCGCTTGGTGCCGACTGCTGTATCGACCGTGCGACCGCGAACCGGGCCTTCCGGGATTCGGTCGCTGAACTCTCAGATTTCGCAAAAGCACGCGGCGTTGGCTTACTTTTGGAAAACAACGTCATCACCCGCAAACAAGTCGCCGCCGGTCGCGCCGACTCGCTGCTGATGACCACCCCGTCCGAGTGTCGGCAGTTTCTCGACGATCTCTCCGACCCGAATGTCGGGCTGCTCCTTGATGTCGCTCACGCGAAAGTCTCCGCAAGTGCGCTGGGGTTCGATCCCGCCGGGTTCTTTCAAATCGGCCAGCATCTCCGCGCCCTGCATCTCAGCGACAACGACGGCGACGCCGATACGAACCAGCCCGTGACGCCCGGCTCATGGTTTGCCCCGCTTCTCCGCGAGTGCCGCGAATTGCCGATGGTCGTCGAGGTTTACCGTCTCACGACGGAGACTCGCCAGCAGCAGCGCGATGTGGTGCGCTCTCTTCTTTCATGATCCAACGCCGCGATATTTCCGAAAACATCCTGCCGGGCAGCGCCACGCTGAAAGATGTCCTTATGGCGCTCAACCGCGGCATTCAAGGCGTGGTCTTCATCGTTGATGACGCGGGCGCGATGATCGGACTCTTTACCGACGGCGACGCCCGTCGCGCGCTGCTGGGTGATGGCCAGCTCAGCGACTCCGCCGCGAAGCACATGAATCGGAAATTCACCGTCGGAAAAGCGGCGGATTCCCGACAGGAAAACCTCAAACTTCTCAACGAGCGAGTGCGCCATTTGCCGCTGCTCGACGAAGCCGGACGGCCCGTGGAGATGATCACATGGGCGGAAATGTGGAGGCTCCCGATCATGGAGCCGTCGCTCGGCGGGAACGAGTTGAAGTATGTCAGCGACTGCCTCGTATCCGGCTGGATCTCGTCGCAGGGCCCGTATGTGCGCCGCTTCGAGGAGGCGTTCGCTGCGTTCCACGGCGTGCCGCATGCGCTCACGGTTTCGAACGGAACGACCGCGCTCCACCTCGCGCTCGTCGCGCTCGGTATCGGCCCCGGCGACGAAGTGATCGTGCCCGATCTCACATTTGCTGCTTCGGCAAATGTCGTTATTCACTGCGGTGCGACGCCGGTGCTTGCGGATGTCCTTGCGGATACGTGGACGCTCGATCCTGCGGACGTCGCGCGCAAAATCACACCGCGCACTCGCGCCATCATGCCGGTGCATCTTTATGGGCACCCGTGCGACATGGACCCGCTCATGGCGCTCGCGAAACAGCACAATCTCTTCGTCGTCGAGGACAACGCCGAGGCGCTCGGTGCCGAGTATCGAGGTGTGAAAACCGGCACGATCGGCGATGTCGGCTGCTTCAGCTTTTTCGCAAACAAAGTCATCACAACCGGCGAGGGCGGAATGGTGATTTGCCGGGACCCCGCGCTATTTCACAAGATGCAGGTCCTCCGCGATCACGGCATGGAAAAGAGCCGCCGCTACTGGCACCTCGTTCCCGGCTTTAACTACCGGCTCACCAGTATGCAGGCCGCCATCGGCCTCGCGCAGATGGAGAGGCTGGAGCACTTCCTCACGCGGCGCGATGAAATCGTCGCCCGGTACGATGCTGCGCTCGGCAAAGTACCCGGCATCGTCCTGCCGCCGCGCGCACCGTGGGCGCGGAACATTCACTGGCTCTACTCCATCCTCGTCGATTCCGCGCTCGCGGGGATCGATCGCGACGGTCTTGCCGCGCGGCTCGGCGAACTCGGAATCGAGACGCGCGGGTTTTTCTTCCCGCTGCACATCATGCCGCCGTATCTGCACGCCGACCCTGGTGCATTTCCGGTCACGTCCGACGTCTCGGCGCGCGGTCTTTCGCTGCCCACGGCGAACGACATCCGGCTCGAAGATGTGGACCGCGTTTGCGCAGCCATCGCGGATATCGTCCGCACCGCGCATACGCTGAAAAACCACACAGCAGCGTAGTCTTCGTCCTTGGAACTCTGGAAAAAACTCACCGACCGTGTTCTTGAGGATACCTCCACAAGCGGCACAAAGTTCTCGCCGCTTGATGGCTTGCGCGGCATCGCGGTGCTCGTTGTTTTCCTTAGCCACAGCTCCGGCTTCCGCCAGCGACTCACTCCGTGGACGAGCTTTCACGGCACCGGGCACCTTGGCGTTTACCTCTTCTTTGTCCTGAGCGGATTCCTCCTCACGTGGTCGCTCCTTGCCTCGCCACGCATCAATTTTCGAGGATTCTACCTCCGGCGTTTTTTCCGCATCGCGCCGTTGTTCTATCTCGTCGTTTCGGTCGTTTTCGCGCTCCAGCTTTGGAGCGGGCGCGTGGACCTCTATAATCTCCACATCAAAGAAGGCTGGTTTGGTTACCTCCGCCATCTGCTTTTCTACCAAGGCGACAGCGTTTTTTGGACGATTGCCGCGGAGTTTGAATTTTACATCATTCTTCCGTTCATCGTTCTCGCGCTCGGGCGCGGCGGAGGAAAATTGGCGATGCTTCTCGGCATCACGGCGGTCGGGTGTGGCATTTGGTATTTGCTGATAGAGCTCGGCAAAGTGGACCCGCGCTACTCGCTGAAAGTCGCCAGAATCGTCCACCACTCGCAATACCTCGACGTCTTCATCTACGGCATCCTCGCCGCATGGATTTTCCGAAGGCCGGAGTTTAGTGCGCAGATGGAAAAAGACCGCTCCGTGCTCCATGTGCTGGCGACACTGATGGTCGTCAGCATCCTGTCTCTTTCACTCCTTCTTGTGTCGGAGAACTTCTTTGGATTCGGACGTTTTTGGCGCAATGAACAAGACTGGTGGCAGGCGATGAAATTCCCGGCGAAGTTTGGCCCGCAATCGTGGTCGCTCTTTTACGGGCCTGCATTTGCGTTTCTCGCGCTCGCCTCGCTCACCGGGCATCGGGCGTTGCAGCGGATTTGCGACTGGCGTCCGCTGAGGCTCATCGGAGTTACCGGATTTAGCTGGTATCTCATCCACTTCCCGATTCTTCGAATGGTCAATGCGCTCTACGGATTCAAGCCGACGGCGGGCGGCGAAGTTGCATGGACGCTGCGCGAGCCACTCGCGCTGGCGACGAGTTTTGTCATCACCTCCGCTGCGGCCGTGCTGCTTTATCTCATAGTCGAAAAGCCATTCATGATGCTTTCGCGCAATCTTCTCCGCCGGCCAAAGACGGTCGCAGCATGACGCTCTGTTTCATTCCAGCACGCGGCGGATCAAAGCGCATTCCCGGAAAAAATATTCGTCTGCTTGGAGGTCGTCCCCTCATCGAATGGACCATCGCGGCAGCGAAAGACAGCGGTTGTTTTGACAGCATCATCGTATCCTCGGACGATGACGAAATCCTGCGAATTGCGGCTCATTCGGGAGTGATTGCGGATCGACGCTCGCCGGAACTGAGCGGCGATAGAGTTCGCTTTGTGGAAGTCTTGGAGGAGTTCTTAAAGCGCGCCGAGAATGCCGGTGAATACAAGACAGTCGCCGTGCTTCTGCCGACGTGCCCGTTCCGCAATGCCTCCGATGTCCGCGCCGCGGTGGAACTCCAGAAACATAAACCCGACGCTTTCATCGTGAGCATCAGTCCCTACGAGTTTCCGCCTGATTTCGCGTGCGACTTCGATGCGCTGAGTGGAGCGTTGCGCGTGCGAGAGCCAGAAGTCTATGCGCGCAGCACGCAGAGCCAATCTGTGAAGCCTGCCTTTCATCCGAACGGAGCGATTTACTTCGGATCCGTGGAGCGCTTTTTGACGACGCTGTCGTTCTTCGTTTCGCCGGTTGTCGGCAGCCTGCTCCCGCCGGAACGCGCGCTCGATCTCGACCATCCTCACCAATGGGAGATCGCCGAGGCTCTTGCTCAAAAGCATCTATGAAAACCGTCCACATCGGCAAAGTCCCCGTCGGCGACGAACATCCGGTCGCACTCGCGGCGGAAATCGGCACGTACTTTAATCAGGACATCGCGCTCGCTCGCGACTACCTCGCGCAAGTCGTGGAGGCAGGAGTGCCGCTGTTTAAGACGGAGATTCTCCATAACGCCGATATCTGTCTCCGGGCGAGCGGACTGAATATCACGTTCAACCATGCGACGGGAAAACAAGTGGAGTCGTATCGCGCGCTGATTGAACGAAAGACCGTCCCGCTTGCAGACTACGCCAAGCTTTTCGCTGAATGCCGCAGCCTCGGAATTCCGTTCATTGCATCGGTGTATGATCGGGAAGGCGTGGATTTCTTCGTCCGGGAAGGCGGCGCGGCGCTGAAAATCGCACGACACAACATGGCGCATCTGCCGCTCATCGAGTACTGCGCAAAAACAGGGTTGCCGGTGATTTTCGATGCCGGCCTCGTCTATCTCGATGAACTCGCCCGCGCCGTTCGGATTGCTCAAACGGCGGGCGCTCCGGTCATCATCAACCATCATCCCGGCCCGAATCCGACGCCGGCGGAGCGGCAGAATTTGCGCGTGATTCAAACATGGAAACAGACCTTCGAAGTGCCGGTCGGGATCTCTTGTCACTATCGCGGCGACGAAATTCTTTACGCCGCAGTCGGCCTCGGCGCGAACCTCATCGAAAAGGGAGTTGTCGATGACAACACCCGAGTAGAGCAGGACGTGGTATCGGCGCTCAATTTATCCGAGGTGAAATCGTTTAACGAAAAGCTGCTCAACTGCTCCGCCGCGCTCGGCTCGCGATTCCCGCAGATAGTCGAGCCTCGTGACTTGAACACTCGCAAAGGCCTCGTCGCCACTCGAGATATCGCCGGAGGCGAAAAACTCGGTCCGACAAATTGCGACTTCGCCTGGCCGCCGCTCGGCGTGAAGTCCGAGGACTGGAGCCTCGTGGCAGGACAAAGCGCTGCGCGGTCAATCGCGCAAGGCGAGCCCATCCGGATGGAAGATATTCAATTTGGAAACTAAACCACCACGCGCGGAATTCGGCTGGCCCGGCGGGGATCACCCGGGAGAGCTGGTGTTTCGCACACCGGTCGAACCGGACGTGCGCGCTGTGATCGTGAAAACGGTCGCCGCGGTGCTGCCCGAGTTTGGAGGAAATGCAGAGCTCCACGCGCTGACACCGCCCGATGGTGCAATCGGCCGCTACCGCCTCGCGACGGCGCGCAATGCGTGCTTCGTTCGAGTGAGCGCCCGCATCGGCGATGCGAAACTGGAGCAGGCAATCACGGCCTGGCTCGGAGCTCATGGCCTGCCGGTGAGCCATCTGGAATTCGCCGGCCTTTCGCTGGAGTTTGGCGGACACAACTTGCGGCTCGATATCCGCGAGCTTCTCGATGCGCGACATGATGATGGATCGCTCGAAGACCTGCGCAAAGTCGCGACAGCGCTGGCAACGTGTCATCGATTGCTCCGCGAATTTCCCGGCGCGCCCGAAGTGCGCGGGCACGCAGCGCAGCGATTTACCCATCTCGCAGCAGTGCGCGACACGATCGCGGCTGCGCTGGAGCGGCAGGATTGGGGCGCATTTTCGGAGGATGCCGACTGGGCGCGGAACAATCGCGAGTGGCTGGGGGAAATGGTGGACGGTTATCAGCCGCGGTTCGATCTGATGCCGGACGCGCAGTGCCTTCATGCGCAGGTCCACCGGGCCAATGTGCTTTTCCGTCACAACGACGATGCTGCGGTGCTGCTGGACTTCGAGGAAGCGGTGCAGACGTTTGCGCCGGTGGCGTGGGATCTCGCGTATTTCGTCCAGCGCTTCTGCCTCGCGGACGCGCCGAAGCCGGACGTGCTTCGCGAGCGGCTTGCGACGGTCCGTGGCGCATACGGAGCGCCTGCTCCGGGACTCGCCGATATGATGCGGCAGACGGCGTGGTTTTCCATGGCGATTCTCGTCGATTACCAGCACCGTGGAATCGTGAGCCCGCGCAGTGAATACGACAAATTCGTCCGCCTCGAAAAGCAGGCGCGTAAACTCGCGCCGACTCTGGGAGAATTTTTCGATGTCTGATTTGTTCGAAACATTGCGCAACCTTTTCTCGCCCGCGAAGCGAAAGCGATACGAGCCGTTCCTCGATCTCGTGGAGGCCTTTCGCGAACGCACGGCGGACTGGCCCGGCGTCATCCCGACGAGTGGAGAACGAGTGGGGATTCTGGTCACCCCGTGGCTTTCCACCGCGGTTCCATTCTTTGCGCTGGAGTGTGCGGAAATGGTACGGCGTGCCGGGCGGATTCCGGTGCTTCTGTTTGATGCCACGGACTTGATTCAAAACTCGAGCGACGCAACGCATTCGGAGACGTTGGCCCGTTTGCTCGCGGAGCGCTTCCGCACGTTCGAAGTCTGCGATATAGAAAATGCGGTTCCTCAATCCGGCAGCGCCGACACAGCGCTCGCCGAGCCGATCTTCCGTGAAAACTCCATCTGGCGCTCGCGGGGTGAAGTTCGCGCTGACGATTACATGGCCGAGAACGCCGCAGCGCTCGCAAAAATCGCCGCGCACATCGCACGCGTTCGAGGATTGCTCGCAGCGGCGCGCGTGGAGCGATTGCTCATCCCTGGCGGGATTTTTGGTCTCAGCGGACTCTACGTTGCAGTCGCGCGCGAGACGGGTCTCTCGTTCGCGACGTTCGATGGAAGCGCGGGCGTTGTCCGCCTCACCCAGCAAGGAATCGCGGCGCATCTCGCGGATGTGCCGGGCGCGTTTCGGAGCTTGCGTGAGAGACTCTCCCCGGCGGAACGCGAGACCGTTCTGGCGATGGGACGCGCGGAGCTCGACGACCGATTTAATGCGCGGGATTTCCGCCACTTCCAAGTCACTCCGGCGACTGGACGCGATGATCTTCGTTACGACATTTTCGTTCCGCTAAACATCCGGTGGGATTCCGCGGCGTTGGGTCGTCAGCGTGCCTTTCCGTCCGTCGCTGAATGGCTCGACGCGGTGCTGACGTGGGTCGCGACGAAGCCCGGCGTGAGCATCTGCATCCGTCAGCATCCGCGCGAGCGCCTCGATTTTGCAAAGGGCAGCGACAACCTCGGGCCGCTTTTGGAGCGTCACGCCACGCTCGGTGAACGGTTGCGATTCGTCGCGGCGGACGAACCGCTCAACAGCTACGATCTGCTTCGGCACGCGCGGGTCGTCCTTCCGCATACTTCGACCGTGGGAATCGAGGCAGCGCTCCTCGGACTCCCCGTGATTCTCGGCACCGCGGTCTATTACGAAGACCTCGGTTTTTGCGACGAGGCGTCCACGCGGGATGAATACTTCGCGCTGCTCGATTCCGCGCTCGCCGGGAAAAAAAATCCGTCACTCGAACAGCGCGACGATGCTGCGCTGGCCTATTATCTCACACAACGCTGCGCAT
The DNA here is from genome assembly GCA_043755735.1 of Verrucomicrobiaceae bacterium. Classification (GTDB taxonomy): domain Bacteria; phylum Verrucomicrobiota; class Verrucomicrobiia; order Chthoniobacterales; family Chthoniobacteraceae; genus SXWH01. Next base: position 8,747 of record JAYUSJ010000379.1, read on the forward strand.
TCATGCAGACGGTCTTTACGGCGCATCCGGATGACTTTCAGACTTGGGTGAAGCTCCCGCACGAAGACCTCTGGGACTTGCCCGAGACGGCGGATTTTCGCAGTGCATTTTTGAGCGGCGAGCCGCTTTCGCTCGTTCGACATCACCGACTTTCCAATGCCCGTTGATCGCGATCATGCCTTCGCCGACGGACTGGCCTTTGCCCGTCCGAAAAAGCGGCCGTTGTTCGAAAAGCCATGGACTCCCGAGCATCGTGCCGCAGAGGCGTGGGTGCAGTTTGATAAGAGTGCACAGATTGCGAAAGGATGCCTGCTCGGACCCAATGCGTGGTGCGTGAACAGTGCAGGCGATCCTGCGAGAATCATCCTCGGAGCAAGCGTGGTCTGTCGGGGATTGCTGCGGATCGAGAAGTTCGGCGAAGGCCGAATCGAAATCGATGCCAGCGCTTACATTGGCGACGATTGCCTGTTGAGTTCGTCCGTCGGGATTTTCATCGGCGAACACGTTCTGCTCGCGCACGGAGTGCAGATTTTTGACAACGACAGTCACCCGCTCGATCCCGCAGCGCGGGTCGCGGACTACGCATCCGTCCACGCGCATGGGGACCGCGGGCAAATCGCGGCGAAGCCTGTGAGGATCGGTGCCAGGGCGTGGATTGGGTTTGGTGTCATCATCATGAAAGGCGTGACCATCGGGGAAAACAGCGTCGTTGCAGCGGGGAGCGTGGTGACGCGCGATGTCCCGCCAAACACCGTCGTAGCTGGTAATCCCGCCGCGGTCGTAAAAACCATCGAAACATGAATTTGCTCGAACCATTCCAGCGCGCAATGAAGCGGCTGAACTCCATTTGGAGAAGCATCGGCACTCTTTCGCGCGATGCCGCGTTGATTCGCGAGGCGCTCGGACGAATCGAATCGCGCCAGACTGCGTCCGCAGGGGCGAGTTTCGCCGAGCAGGAGTTTCGCGTGTTTTCGCAGTGGGGCGAGGATGGGATTCTCGCGCATTTGCTGCGTCACGTAAAAGTGCCTCGGAAGGTGTTTGTGGAATTTGGCGTGGAGACTTACGTGGAGGCAAATACGCGCTGGTTGTTGGTGAATGAGGGCTGGAGCGGGCTCGTGCTCGACGGAAGCGAGGACAACATCGCGACGATCCGGCGCGATCCGATTTACTGGCAGCACCCGCTCAAGGCCGCGCAGGCGTTCATCACCCGGGAGAATATCAACGACCTTCTCACTGCCCAGGGGCTCACTGGCGAAATCGGGATTCTGAGCGTGGATATCGACGGCGTGGATTATTGGGTGTGGGAAGCCATCACCGCCGTCCAGCCCGCAATCGTCATCGCTGAATACAATTCACTGCTCGGTCCCGAACGCGCGGTGACCGTGCCCTACGACCCGGAATTTCAGCGGGCGAAAGCGCATCACTCACACAGCTACTACGGCGCATCGCTCGCGGCGCTGGTCGCGCTCGGAAAGCGAAAGGGATTGGCGTTTGTCGGCTCGAATACTGCGGGCAATAACGCGT
>JAYUSJ010000380.1:0-10264 GCA_043755735.1 Verrucomicrobiaceae bacterium
CCCAACTCCGCGTCCTGCGTTCAAACTCTCTTTGGGCTGAGTTTTGGGACGCCGACCTCGCCGCTTGATCGCACGTTCCACTTTTAATCACACCCACCCTATGATGTCCTTCAGCACCGTCCCGCTCACATCCGTGAGGCGGAAATCGCGCCCTGCATACCGATAGGTCAGCTTCTCGTGGTCCAGACCCAGCGTCGCCAGGATGGTCGCATGCAGATCGTGGATCTGCACTTTGTTCTCCACCGCCTCGTATCCGTATTCATCCGTCGAGCCGTAGCTCATCCCGCCCTTGATTCCACCGCCCGCCATCCACAGCGTGAAACCCTTGTTGTTGTGGTCGCGCCCATCGCCGCCCTGCGCGTGAGGCGTGCGGCCAAACTCCCCGCTCCACACCACCAGCGTGTCCTTCAAAAGACCGCGCTGTTTCAAATCCGTCAGCAACCCAGCGATTGGTCCATCCACTTCGTTCGCGTTTCGTCCGAGCGTCGTGGAGAGATTAAAGTGATGATCCCAATTTCCATGGGTGACCTCCACAAAGCGCACGCCCGATTCGATGAATTTGCGCGCCAGCAGACACTTCCGGCCCATGTCGTCCGTCGCGCCGCCGCCGATGCCGTACAGCTTCTTCGTGGCCTCCGTTTCCTTCGTGATATCCATCGCCGCGGGCATCTGACTCTGCATTTTGAAGGCCAGTTCGTAACTCTCGATCACGCCTTCGATCTCCGGATTGTATTTGTCGCGGCGAAGCGCCTCGCGGTTCAGCGTCTGGATGAGCTCCAGTTCCGCACGCTGCGCCGTCGGGTTCAGCGTGGTCTCGATGTTGCGGACTTGCGCGCCATTGACGCTCCGGCCCTCGCTCCCGATTTTTGTCGCCTGATAGATCGCGGGCAGGAAAGCGCTCCCATAATTCTGCGCGCCGCCAAATCCCTGCGCCGGTGTGATCGTGATGAACCCTGGAAGATTCTGATTCCCCGTCCCCAGCCCGTAAAGCGACCACGCCCCGAGCGACGGACGCACAAACTGCGAGTTCCCCGTGTGCAAATTCACCATCGCTTGCGGATGCGCCGGCACATTTGTCTGCATGGAGCGCACGAGACACATATCATCGGCATGCTGCGCGACGGCAGGGAACAAGTCCGAAATCCAAAGTCCGCTCTTCCCGCGCTGCGCAAATTTCCACTTCGAGCCCAGCAGTTTCGTCCCCGGACGCTTGCCCGATTTCCCCGAGTCCTCCGTCAGCTTCGGCTTGTAGTCGAACGTATCCACGTGGGAAGGCCCGCCGCGCATGCACAGAAAAATCACCCGCTTTGCCTTTGCAGGAAAATGCGACGGCTTGGGAGCCAGCGGAGCATTTTCCGCAGCGCCCGCCAGTCCCGAAAAAGCCAGCCAACCAAAGCCGCACGAGAGCGTAGAGAGCACGTCGCGCCGGGTGAGCAGGGGAGTGATATGTCCGCAACTGTTTGAGTTCATGGTGATGTATGATTGTCAGACGCGCGGTTGCACGCCGTGGTTTCAAGGTGAAACAACGGTTTTGCGGAGAAGTTGCGCGGCAGCAGTGCTTTGGAGTGACGGGTCCCGAACCATCGGGCCGCTCCATTCATTTTTGTTTCGAAACCTCAGTGCCCCAGCGATTGCCGGAGCGCTTTTGCGATTTCTGCAAATGCCAGCGCAACCGGGCTCTCCGGCTCGGCAGCGGCGATGGGTTTTCCGCGATCTCCGCTTTCACGCGTCGCAATATCAATCGGGATCTGGCCGAGGAGCGGGACCTTCTGCCGTGTCGCTTCACGTTCGCCGCCGCCGCTGCCGAAGATGTCGTAGCGCACGCCGTCGCTCGGGCATTGGAAATACGCCATGTTCTCGATGATGCCGAGTACTGGGACGTTCACTTTCTGGAACATCGCGACGGCTTTCCGCGCGTCGAGCAGCGCGACTTCCTGCGGCGTGGTGACGATGATGGCGCCGGTGAGCGCGACCGTCTGCACGATGGTAAGCTGGATGTCGCCGGTGCCGGGCGGCAGGTCGAGGACGAGGAAGTCCGTGCCGTCCCATTTTACCTGCCGGAGAAATTGCTGTGTGTACTTTGTGACCATCGGGCCACGCAGGATGGCGGGCGCGTCGTCTTCGAGCAGGAAGCCCATGCTCATGAGCTTCAAGCCGTAGCGCTCGATCGGGATGATGCGGTTATCGTCATCCGCGAAAGGCCGTTCGTTTGCGCCGAACATGATGCCGACGCTCGGGCCGTAAAGGTCGCAGTCGCACAGGCCGACGCTCGCGCCCGTCGCGGCGAGTGCGCAGGCGAGATTCGCGGCGACGGTGCTCTTTCCCACGCCGCCTTTTCCGCTGGCGACGGCGATGACATACTTCACGCCGGGGATGGAAGTTTGCGGCATGGACTGCGCGCCCATCGGCTGTTGCTGCGGCGCGGTGATGTCGATGCGCACGACGGCGCTCGTCACTCCCTCCATCGCGGCCAGCGCAGCCTCGGCGTTCGCTTTGATCTGCTGCGGCACGGTCGCGTCGGCAGTGGACATGCTCATTTGCACGACGACTTCCGAGCCGGTGATGCGGATGTATTTGATGAGGCCAAAGCTGACGATGTCGCGGCTGAAGCCGGGGTATTTTACGGTGGCGAGTTGCTGGCGAATGGAATCAGTATTGATCATAGAAATTGAGAGTCTTGGGCTGGGGACGCGCGGTCCGTATCACTTCGCGGCGAGTGCTTCGCGCACGTCCGCCTCCGGCAAAGTGCGATAGGTCACCGCGATGGGCGATTTGTGCTCCATCACGATCGCCTCGATGCTGACATTCGCGAGCTGCGCGTGGATGTGCGCAGCGAGATCTTTGGACGGAGGAAGCTCCGACTCGCGCTCCTGCGAAAGCGCAAGATGCCCGGCGGCCCAGGCGTTCGCAGCGGTGCGCAGCGCATCGGAAAGTCCGGCGTGCGCGGCGGTGTGATGCGCGAGAAAAGTCTCCATCTGCCGCATCGCATTCGCTTTCCCCGCGATGACGCCGAAGTCCTCGAACGACTTCCCAAACGAACCGCCGTTGGTGCGGATCGAGCCGTCGAAATCCACCCGCGCGAAAAGATTGGGCGCGCCGCGTCGTCCGAGCTCCGCGAAGAGCAGGCGTGCGAGAAATGGCGGCCCGTACACTTGCTCAAACGCCGCCTTCAGCGCAGGCGAGAGCGAGAAATTCGCGAGCCGCCGCAGCGACACATCATCCGCCGAACGCGCGAAGCCTTCCGCCCCTGCGACCTCGATTGCCGCAAGGCGCAGCCGCTCGATATCGCCCGGATGCCCCAGCCCGCCGAGGGCGATGCGGTCGTGGATCTCGAACAGCTTTTGCCGCTCGCGACTGAGCGTGAAAAGCAGCACGCCGTCGCGGTAGCTGAGCCCCACAATCGGGCTGCCTGTCGCGAGCTGGTCTTCGATATATTCGCGCCGGTTGGCGATCGCCTCCACCCAGCGGAAAGGTTCTTCGTGCATGTCAGTTTTTGTTCAGCAGCTTCTTCACATCCTCGATGCTCATCGGCTCCAGATTTCCGTTCCACGGATTCTCGTGTTTCGCCTGATCTTCCGGCCGGATTCCGCGCGTGAAACGGTCGGCTTCCTTGCCAAGAAACTTCCGCGTTCCATCCGCCACGACGGGTATCGCCGCAGACTTCCCGGCCTCGCGCGCGGCGTCGGTCTCGTAGCCTTTGCTCCGCGCAGTCTTGCCGGCTTCACGCGCTTCGCCGGTCCCTGCCTCCTTGGTGGTGAATCGCAATTTCTCCAGCCACGCCGTTTTCGCGCCGCGATATTCGCCGGATGAAAATTCTTTTGTCCTCACACCGTCCACGAATCGAAACTCGCCGGTCTGCGCCGACTTGCTGGAAAGCGAACTTGTATTCCCGAAGCGCGCCGTCGCCGGATTAAACGTGCGCGACTCGTCCGGCACCATCACCTCCGCACCACGCACCGAGCCTGCCTCGCCCGTGCTCATCTTGCTGCGCCGCCGGGCTTCGAGAGCTTTCTGCCGTTTTGCCTCCTGCTCCTCGGCGATGCGACGCGTCTGTTCCTCCGGCGTGGCACAGCCGGATAAGAGACACACGATGACGAAAGCAAGAATGCGCACAAACGAGCGATGCCACTGCATGGAAGTCCGGTCAAGAGCCCGCTCTTATTTCCCTTCGTTGGGAGCGAGCACGAAATCCACGTAACGGCTGCTGGTGCGACGGAGCCGGTTGCTCATTTCGCGTGCGATCCCGAGCAGAAGTTTGAACGCGGCAGCCGGAAAAAATCCCGCCAGCGCGCGCAGGACGCCTTCGTTGACTTTAAGGAGAATGCAGTCTGTCACCGCCTGCACATCCGCGCTGCGAGGCAGATGATCAAAGAGCGCGACTTCGCCGAAAATGTCGCCTGCATCGAGGCGGTCGAGTTCCACGAGATCCCCATCGCGCCGCCTCACGACGCGGCACTTCCCGTCTGCGACATAGAACATGGCATTCCCAGGGTCGCCCTGCTTCACGATGATCTCACCGGCGAGATACATGGTCGGGTCTGCGAGGTTCAGGAACTCCTCCAGTTCCACATCGGTAAACTCGCTGAAAAGTGAGATGGTCTTTAGTTTATCGTGAATGGGGTGGCGTATGCTCATGGTATTATAGTGTCGGACTGTTCCCATAGATAGCACCCTCCCCGCAGGAGGAAAGACGGGATTTTTTGCGGATGGGATTGCGCGGCCCGGACGTTGCCGGTAACGAGAACCAATACAGAGCCTCATGGAAAACGAACCCGTCTTCAATCCCTACGCCGCCCCGCAAGCCGATCTCACCCAGCCGGTGCCCCTCAATGTCGAGGCCACGCGGCGTCACCTTTTGAAGCACGAGGCGAGCGTCAGGAGCGTAGGCATTCTGTACTTCCTCGGCGGAATCGGGCTCGTCTTAAGTGGCGTGAGCCTCTTTGCCGTCGCGGCTCCCGAACCGTTGATCGCCGTGGTGTTGTTCGCACTCGGCATCCTGCAATTGTGGCTCGCCGTCGGGCTTCGCAAGCTCAAGAGAGTCGTCCGAATCCCGACGATGATTCTCGCCGCAATCGGGCTTATTGGATTCCCGGTCGGCACCATCATTTCGGCTTACATCCTCTATTTGCTTGGCTGCCAGAAAGGCGTGCAGGTGTTCTCGGACGAATATGCGGAGGTCATCGCCGCCACACCGCACATCAAGTATCGATCGTCCAAATTGGTGATCGGGCTGGTGGTCCTGCTTGTCGCACTGATTGTGATAGGGCTGATAGCGGCACTCGCGACGCGCTGATTCCGCGAGCGGGAAAAATTTCCGCCAAATGGACAACGAACCCGCTTTCAATCCCTACGCTCCGCCGAAGGCTGATCTCGATCCGCCGGTTACCGGCACGAGTATCTCTGCACGTGCGTCGATGCTGAAGTATGAAGTCGCCATCCGGAGCGAAGGGACCGTATTTCTTTTCGGCGGCCTGATTCTTTTCGCGGTCGGATCGATCATCCTCTCATTCCATCGCCACTATTGGATCGGGGGACTGGCCGCCATCGTCGGCGCGGCGCTGGCGTTCTGGGTGGACTACGGGCTTCAAAGGTTCCGCAGTTCGGCGCGAACCGTCGGGATGATCCTGGCCGGGATAGGGCTGATCGGATTCCCGGTGATCACGCTCGTCTCGATTCACATTTTATTTGTCCTGGGCAACAAAGCTTCACGGGCGGTTTTCACACCGGACTACGCCCGAATCATCGCGGCGACCCCGCACATCAACCACAAGCAATCTCCGTTGTTCCGGCTCCTACTGGTGATTTTCTTCGCGGTGCCGACCGTCGTGGTCGTCCTGATGAAAGTTGCGGGGTTTTGATGCGGGGCAAACATAGGAGCGGCGACAAGAATTTCGCCGCTCCTATTCGCAAGCGCCGCTTCACCATTCTTTGCTCCCGAACGGGCAATTACTTTTGGCGCATGCTCCATCCATCGCCGTTTCGAGGTTGATGGTGGAAAAGCTCACCCCACCGCCCGGAAAAATCCGGCACTCGAGAGGTGACTACGAAGGGCACGAAGTACGCGAAGATTCGAAGCGAATGACTGCGGCCTGTCGTTTCTTCGCGTCCTTTGCGGTCTTCGTAGTCTCCTAAGTTTTCGGAGACGTATCACGACCCCGGGCAAAATTGCGGAACTCGCGAGCTGCTTTCCGCCTCAAGCCTGATCAGGATACAACTCGCGGTAGCGGATGGCCTGCAATCCGATGGTCGCAGCGACGCCGAGGATCTCGTCTTCCGTGGCACCGCGTGAAAGGTCCGCGCAGGGCTTTGAGAGACCGAGCAGAATCTGGCCGTAAGCCTCGGCTCCGGCGAGATACTTCACTAGTTTGCTCGCGATGTTCGCGCTGTTCAGGTCGGGGAAAACGAGCACGTTCGCCTTTCCGGCAACGAGGCTGTCGGTGGCTTTCAGTGTGGCGAGGTCGGGGACGAGCGCCGTGTCGGCCTGCATCTCGCCGTCGATCTCGATCTCCAGTCCGCCATCGAGCGCCATCTGTTTCGCCAGCGCTGCGGCAGCGGCGACTTTTTGCACGCAGGGAAGCTGCGAGCCGCCTTTGTTGGAAAAACTCAGAAACGCGACCCGCGGTTTGTTGCCGGTGAGCTGGCGGCAGACGTTCGCGGTCTGGATGCCGATTCGCGCAAGCTGCTCGACGGTCGGCTCCGGGATGACGGCGCAATCAGCGAACAAAATGACGCCGCGTTCGCCGTAGCGTTTGTTGCTCAAATCGAGCATCTGGCAGCTCGAAATCATCGTCTCGCCGGCGTGCGGCTTGATGAGCTGAATCAGCGGACGGAGCGTGCTGGCGGGCGTCAAGCCGGCACCGACGACGAGTCCGTCCACGAGATTGTGCTGCACCATCATCGAGGCAAAATAGCTCGGCTTGCTAAGGATCTCGCGGGCCTGCGCAGTGCCGAGATCGCGGTAGCGCTTCAGCTTTTCGAGGCGCGGGATGAATTGATCCAACTCCGACGATGTGGATGGATCCACGATGCCGATATGGTCGAGATCGACTTCCTGTGATTTCGCCGCAGCTTCGACGTCTGCGCGTTTGCCGAGAAGGATGGGCGTGCCGAGCTTGAGCCGCGAAAACTCGCGGGCTGCGCGGAGAACGACGGGCTCTGTTCCTTCCGGAAATACAATCCTCTTCGGGTGGCGCTTCAGCTTCTCAAAAACCGACTCAATAAACCGTGACATGCCGCAGAGAGTGCGTCGCCACGCTGCTGCTGTCGAGCTTCACTTGAGCTTCGAGCAGAGCCAAACAGGAAGTTCACGAATCGTGCACGCGTCACCTTTCGGGAAATCCCGGGATTGCCCCACGCGCCCATCTTTCCACACCCACGCATCGGGGCAATACGGCCCCACCTTGCGCGGATCGCTCCATGTATGGATCGAGAGGAGCCGCGGGTTCAGCGCCGCAGCGATGTGCATCGGACCGCTGTCCACACTCACGACAAATCGTGCATTTCGCAGCACCTCACACAACTCCGGCAGCGTCGTGCGGTTCAGTAAATCGACTACATTCGGCGCAGCGGGCGGTTTCTCCTCCGCACGCCCGGCAATCACCACCGGCAACGGTGCCAGCGCCGCACAAAACTCCGCCGCCTGCCCCACCGTGAGCGATTTCCCCGCACCGCGCGAAAACGGATGCAGCACCACATATTCATCCGGCAGCCCCGTCGGCAGCCCCGCGCGCGGCAGCTTCCACTCCAGCGCTCCGGCAGTATCGCAGCCGAGCGCGGCGACAAGCGAAAGGTAACGCGTCACCGCATGGACCGGCGCGCTCCGCGGAGGGACGCTCACGACATGCTGGTGAAAAAAGCGCGCACATTCCCGTGAGTCCGAAGTCCCCCAGCTCTCGCCGCCCGCTTTCCGCGCGAGGTATGCGCTTCGCAGCAGGCCTTGGAAATCGAGCACAAGGTCCGCTTTCACCCGCTCTTTCAGCGTCCCGGCCCAGCGGGAGAACCGCAGCAGCCCGCCCAACCCTCGGAACTCCCCGCGCGGGAACTCTACGACCTCATCAATGTCCGAGTTCCCCTCCAGCAGCGGAGCCCACTCCGGGTTCACCAGCCACGAAACCCGCGCGCCGGGCCAGCGCTTCTTTATACAGGCGACGGCAGGCAGCGTATGGACCACATCGCCGAGCGAACTGGGCTTGATGACTAAAATAGACCGCGGATTTTCCAAGTGCCCCACGGCATACGCGAGACGGCATTGCTTTGCCATCCGGGAATTCGCCCAAACGCAGTGGTCAAAATACGACACGTGCGTCGAAATTGGCGTTTTCTATACACCATCCGATCCGGGCAATCCTGCGATTTCCCACCTTTTTTCCTCTGTAAAAATGAGAGTGGCACACGGCTGGCATGGCCGTTGCTAAGGGCGGCTTGTCAAAGCGAGTGTCGGTTATCCGATAGTGCGCCACCACCGGTGGTCAATATCAGACAGCAGGCGGCGATTTGGCTCAATTCAACAAACCTACATCAGGAAACTATAACGCATGAAACTAACTCGAACCGTAACGCACCTCGCCATGGCAGCCGCCATGTTGCTGGGTCTAGGCACCGCATCGATGTCCGCGCAGGATGCAGCGCCCGCCACTCCACCTGCGGCGGCAGCGCCGGCAGCACCTGCCGCAGCTCCAGCAGAGGCTCCAAAGGCTGACGCTCCTAAAGACGCAACGCTCGAACAACGCGTCGTCGATCTGGAGCAATACTTCCAGAACATGGGAGTCGGCGGCAGCGGCGACACCACATGGGCGCCGAAAATCGGCGGAGTCGCCGGTCCCGGCCACAATGGTTTCATGATGGTTTGCGCGGCTCTCGTGCTCTTCATGACGCTTCCCGGCCTCGCACTCTTCTACGGCGGTCTCGTTCGTAAAAAGAACGTCCTCTCCGTCTGCGCACAATGTCTCGGCATCGCAGGCCTCGTCACTATCCTCTGGTGGGCGGTCGGCTACAGCCTCGTATTCGACGACAGCAACAAGGAATCCGGCCTCGCAGGCATCATCGGCGGGAGCGCGAAGTTTTTCCTCTCCGGCGTCACGAGCGCACCGAACACCAACTACTCCTACTGGGTCAGCGAAAACGTCTTCTCCATGTATCAGCTCATGTTTGCAATCATCACACCGGCGCTCATCGTCGGCGCGGTTGCAGAGCGCATGAAATTCTCCGCCATCCTGCTCTTCGTGGCACTCTGGATGTTCATCGTCTATTTCCCAATGGCCCACATGGTCTGGGGCGTCACCGGCATGATGAACGGCGTGTGGAATGCCACAGCGAGCATCAAGGCAATCGACTTCGCAGGCGGCACCGTGGTCCACATGACCTCCGGTTGGAGCGCGCTCGTCCTCTGCATCATGCTCGGAAAGCGCATGGGCTTCGGAAAAGAGAAGATGGCACCGCACTCGATGGTCCTTTGTATGGTCGGCACCGGCATGCTCTGGGTCGGCTGGTATGGCTTCAACGCAGGTTCGGCAGTTGCTGCTGACGGCGTCGCAAGCAACGCGTTCATGACCACCACACTCGCCGCGGCCACCGCAGGCTTCGTGTGGGCTGTCATCGAGAAACTGCACCGCGGCCACATGTCGGTCCTCGGCTTCTGCTCGGGAATCGTCGGCGGGCTCGTTGTCATCACCCCTGCCTGTGGTTTCGTCACCGCAAGCGGAGCGATGATCATCGGCGTCCTCGCAGGCGTCGTGCCTTATGTCTTCGTCAGCATCGTCAAGGCCAAGCTCGGCTACGACGACGCCCTCGACACCTTCGGCATCCATGCAGTAGGCGGCACCCTCGGTGCCATCCTCACCGGCATCCTCGCCACGCTCGACAGCGGCAACGCGAACCTCGCCACGAACCTCAAGGACATCGTCGGCAAGACGCTCATCGTCGAACAGTTCAAGGCAATCGCACTCACACTCGTGCTCAGCATCGTCGGCACGATTGTCATCACATTTATCGTCAAGGCAGTCCTCGGACTACGCCCGGAGCCAGAGGCAGAAGTCTCCGGCCTGGACATCACGGACCACGGCGAAGAGGGATACATCCTCTAAGAACCTCATGTAGGGGGGAAACCAACTCGGGCGGAGTGGATTATGGACGCCCGGGTTGGAACCCTCTCCCAAGCGAAAACACAACACGCAACACACCATGAAAAAAATCGAAGCAATCATCAAACCATTCAAACTCGAAGAAGTGAAAGACGCCCTCGCCGCCATCGGCATCGAAGGCATGA
>JAYUSJ010000381.1:0-3349 GCA_043755735.1 Verrucomicrobiaceae bacterium
TGCGTGGATCATTTTGGCGCCGGTATCTTGATGTTGCCCGTCGCCTGCGAGCGCGATGGAGATGACCTCGCCGCGAGCCTTGCGGCCTTTCAACACGACGCCGGGATACTTCATCGTGAGCCGCGAGCCGATGTTGCAATCAATCCATTTCACTTCCGCCTCTTCGTGCGCGATGGCGCGTTTGGTCACGAGGTTGAAGACGTTGTTCGACCAATTTTGCACGGTCACATATTGGATTTTTGCGCCTTTCATCGCCACGAGTTCCACGACTGCGCTGTGCAGCGTCGCCGTCTCAAATTTCGGTGCCGTGCAGCCTTCCATATACATCACTTCGCTGCCCTCATCGGCGATGATGAGCGTGCGCTCAAACTGCCCGAAGTTCTCCGCATTGATGCGGAAATACGCTTGCAGCGGGTGCCGCACTTTTACCCCCGGCGGGATGTAAATAAACGAGCCGCCGCTAAACACCGCGCTGTTCAGTGCGCTAAATTTGTTATCGCCCGTCGGGATGACTTTCCCGAACCATTTCTTGAAAAGCTCGGGATGTTTGATGAGCCCTTCCGTCGAGCCAGTGAAGATGACGCCTTGGTCCGCGACCGCCGCCTTGATGTTGGAATACACCGCCTCCGAGTCAAACTGCGCCTCCACCCCCGCGAGGAATTTACGCTCCTGCTCGGGGATGCCGAGCCGCTCAAAAGTCTTCTTCACATCGTCGGGAACATCTTCCCACGAGCGAGTCGGGCGCTTCGCATTCGCCAAATAATAGCGGATGTTTTGAAACACGATGTTCTCCAAATCGTGCGACGCCCAATGCGTCGGCATCGGCTTCGCGAGAAAAACGTCGAGCGCCTTGTGGCGAAACTCGCGAATCCAATCCGGCTCATTTTTCACCGTCGCGATGTAATCAATCGTGTCGTGCGAAAGCCCGGTTCCCGCATCAAATTCATGCGATTCAGGGTAAACGAAATCCCCGCGCGAGCGGTCGATGTCGAGTTGTGTGGCAGGGGCGTCGAGAAGTTCAGTGCTCATAAAAATTTAGGCTGCGCGTTTGCGTTTTGTGGGTTGTAAATCTGTCGCGTTCTTAGGCGATTCCTCCTGTTTGTGGAGTGATTCGCAGTAGCCGTTGATTGTGCCACCTGCTTTTTCAAAAGCTGCGGCTTTCAGCTTTCGCACTTCTTCGAGCAGCGGTTGTCGCAACGACTTCGGTAGCGGTGCTCGCCCTGGAAACGCATTTGCTGCCAGCGGGATTCGGATCGATTCGCGGGAGTAATCCACGCACTTACGCCCGTGCTCGATTTCCTTACGCCGCAACGCATCGGCCAGCGCATCCACAGTATGATAGTGCGCCATCAATTTCGCACGGGCTTCCACGACTTCGTCCAGAATCGGGTGTGTAAGATCACGTTTCATAGGTTGATAAGATACTCTGGAGTGATGATTTGAGGAAACGGAACGGCGTGCATTTCAACCACGGCGCGAATCAGGCCGATTCGCATCGGATTGGCGATGTGTCGCATATTCCACGTCAGCAGGATGTCCATGCGGTGAACCGCAGCCAGAGCAAGGTGCATAGCGTCGGCCCCCGCCTTTTTCGGAACTGCATCCGCACTGAGCATCGCATTTGCCAGCACCGAGACTTCGGGCGTAATCTGTAAATTCGGAAAGTCTGCTATAGCCGTCAACCGACGCCGTGCTGCATCTGCGTCGCCGCCACCGACCTCCTCGCGCACCAACTCAGAAACAAACACGTCGAACCCCGCGATTTGCGTGTTCCACCAATGCACCGTGGCTTCGCGCCAAAAATCATCTGCTTTGCCCTTTTTCGGGCGAGCAGTGAAATAGCTCGGGATTGTGCTTTCTAAATATAGCCGCGGTTTTCTCATGGCGTTTTAAGCAGCGGTTTCCTCCCGGATGAAATCATACCCGCGCTCTTCCAGTTCCAGCGCGAGTTCTTTGCCGCCTTGACGGACGATTCGGCCATTCACGAGCACGTGGACGATGTCGGGCACGATGTAGTCGAGAAGGCGCTGATAGTGTGTGATGACCAGCATCCCGACTTCGGGCGAGCGGTAGCTGTTCACGCCTGCGGCGACGATGCGCAGGGCGTCGATGTCGAGGCCGCTGTCTGTTTCATCGAGGATGCAATACTTCGGCGCGAGCATCAGCATTTGCAGGATTTCGTTGCGCTTCTTTTCGCCGCCGGAAAAGCCTTCGTTCACCGAGCGGGCGGTAAATTTCCGGTCCATCTCCAGCGAGTCCATTTTCGAGTAAAGGTTCGCGTAATAATCTGTCGCCTCCAGCTCTTCGCCCTCTGGCAGCCGGGCTTGCAGCGCGGCGCGGATGAAGTTGGCATTCGAGACGCCGGGGATTTCCATCGGGTATTGCATGGCCAGAAACAGCCCGGATCGCGAGCGCACATCGGGCTCCATGCCGATGACGCTCACGCCATCGAGCAGGATTTCGCCTTCGGTGATTTCGTAGTCGGGATGACCGCCAATCAATTTTGACAGCGTGCTCTTCCCCGAGCCGTTCGGCCCCATGATGGCGTGGACTTTCCCCTTCTCGACGACGAGGTCGAGCCCCTTGAGGATTTCGGTGCCATTGCTGGCGATGCGGGCGTGCAGATTGCGGATTTCTAGGCTCATAAAATTTTAGCGTTTGTTGGACTTCGCGGGCTTGGCCGAACACTTCGGGCAGGTGCCGCTGAAAGAAACTTCGTGATGCGAAATGGCGAACTCGCCGGGGAACTCCCACACATCCTCCGGCTTCTTGCGGCTACGCAGCGGGAGGTCGGTGACGGCTTTGCACGCTTCGCAGAAAAAGTGCGCGTGCTCTTCCAAGTTGGGGCAATACCGTGCGGACTCGCGCTCGTGCGCGACGGTCTTCACCAGCCCGCAACCGGTGAGCGTATCGAGGCAATTGTACACCGTCGCCAGCGAGATCGTAGGCACCTTGGAGCGCACACGGGTAAAGACTTCCACTGCCGTCGGGTGGTCGCGCTCGCCCATGATCACATCATAGACTGCGCGTCGCTGGTCGGTCATGCGCAGGCCGCGTCCGTGGATCGTTTCGTCTGCCGTTTGTGTGTGGTTGGATGGCGTTGCCATGCCGTGTAAGAGATACGGACGGGGCGTCCTTATCAAGAATTATTCCTATTTAGATTAGCCAACCAGCCCGCAATCTGTGGTCACTCCTTGCTGCTGAATTTATTCGTTCGAATATGCAGTAACTATTCACGTTGGGGCGGCGAAGATGGGTAATTCGCGGCTCGCTTGCTGGAACCCGTGCCTCTACGGATTCTCTTTTATGTGGCCCGACGTTTTCATCTCCGTCCTTCTTATTATAGTCA
>JAYUSJ010000382.1:0-10241 GCA_043755735.1 Verrucomicrobiaceae bacterium
ATGACAGAACCATCTGCCCCGGAAGCAAGCTGGCCACCCACAAGGGTGGCCAGCTCGGAAACATTCATCTCCACGGATGGAATGGAGTTACTTCTTCTTGTCCGGAGCCTTTGGAGCTGCGGCAGGAGTTGCTGCTGGTGCGGCGGCCGGCGGTGTGACGTCGAGGTCAGCAGCGCTCGCAGCTCCAGGAGCTTTGTTCAGCTCGTCCACGACTTCTTTGGTGAAGTCCCACGCGTCGCGGGAGTGAAGCACAATGTTCACGCCGTTGAGGCTCGGGCCGGACTTGTCGAAAACGAGATCGAAGCTGTTCGCAATCACGCTCTTATCGATGATCTTTTTGATCTCTTCGACGATGCCATTGCGCATCCGGACGGAGTGGTCGGCGAGCTGCTTTTCCTTTTCCTGCTGGCTCTGCTGAACGTCGCGCCAGAGGTTGTTCGCCTCGCCGGCGACCTCGTCGCGCTTCTTGGCTTTTTCCTGGCGTTTCTCGGCGCTGAGCTCGGCTTTCTTGGTGTCCTCGGTCAGCTTGTCGATCTCGTCCTTCATGCCCTTGAGCTTCTCCATACGCTCGTCGAGCTCCTTCTTATACTTGTTGCGCATCTCACTGATGCGTTGTTCGGCGTCCTTGGTTTTCTTGTAGCTCTCGAAGACCTTCTTCATGTCCACCGTGCCGATTTTGATCTCGGCAGAGGCTTGGTGAGTGAGTGTGAGCGATGCCGCGAGGAGCGACAGGATGAGTTTGTTCTTCATTATGATGGTTAGATTTTAATTAGACCGCCGAAAGGCGGAATGGTTCAAAACTTCTTGCCGACGTTGAACTGGAATTTTCCAGCCGAGTCATTCTCGGAATCGGATGAAATCGGGATACCGTAATCGATACGAATCGGGCCGATGGCTGGAAGCTCTACGAGCAATCCAAGACCGACGTTTGCATTAAATCCACCGGATCCGAAGCGGGCATCCTTTGGTCCAAATGCCCAAGAGTCTTCGTTCACGTAGCCCATGTCGTAGAATACGGCACCGCGCACGCTGTCGACGACGGGGAAGGTGACTTCTGTCGTGAAACGGACGAGCGTTTTACCGCCGATTGGTTCGCCTTCGATGTCTTTCGGGCCGACCTGGCGATAACGGAATCCGCGGAGGCTGTTGGGACCGCCGAGGTAGAGACGATCGTAAATCGGCACATCGTCCGAGTCACTCCATTCTGTCACCGTGCCGACTTCACCCTCAAAGCTGAGAATCATGTCGAACGGGAGTTGGAAATACTGTGAGCCCTCGAGGTTGAATCCGTAGGTGCTCACGTCGCCACCAAGGAATCCGCCGGAGATGAACGCCTGCGCGTCGACCTTGTGTCCCTTGCTCGGGAGGTAGGAGCGGTTGCGCGTATCGTTCGTGATGCCGACGGAGAGCTGGCTCTTAAGTCCGTCCGCTTTGTCGATGAGGTCACGCAACTCGAGCGATACGTCGTCTTCGTTTTCACTAAGGTCGAGCTTCGTGTCTTCGAGGCGGTATTCAAATCGCATCGAGGTGAAGTCGTTGATCGGCTTGCGAACATTCAGCGCGAAGCCGAGGCGGCGCTCGTCATACACGTTGCTGGTGAAGCTTGCGTTGCGGTAAAATAGTTCGCCGCCGACTGCGAGTTGCCTGTCCATGAAGTAAGGCTCGGTGAGCGCGAGGACGAAGTCCTGGCGTCTCGTGCCGTATTGGGCACGGACGCGGAATTTTTGTCCGCCGCCGGATGGGCCGTAGCCTTTGCGCCAGCTCATGATGTCGAAGTTGCCCTGCGTCATTTCGACGTAGCCGAGCAAGTTGTCGATCGAGCTGAAGCCCGCGCCAAAGCTGAAGTTTCCGGTCCGTTTTTCTTCGAGGATGACGTTCAGGTCTTTTTGTCCCTGCACGGTCGTCTCGGTGGGATACATTTCCACCTTGGAGAAGAACTGGGTGTCCATGAGCCGCTGACGGCTGACGTCCACGCGGACGGTGTTGAACACATCTCCGGGAGCCACTTTCATTTCGCGGCGGATGACGTTCGGCTTGGTCTTGTCGTTGCCGGTGATGTTCACGCGGTTGACGGTGCTTTGCAGCCCTTCATCGATGCGGAAGTTCAAATCCACCATGCCGGCACCGGCTGGTGAGGGACTCGCGGCGATCTGAAGATCGACGTATCCCTTCGCGCCGTAGGTGTCCTGAATGGATTTGATATCCCCGCGCACTGCCACGGGCGAGTAAACCGAGCCGGACTTCACTTTCAGCGGCTTCACGACATCGCCCAATGCGAGGGCTTTCGCGCCGGAGTAAGTAACCTTGTTGATGCGATACTGGCGGCCTTCGACGATTGGGAAGGTGACGTCCACCTTGTCATTCCGGCGGGAGATGGAGGGACGGCGGACCTCCACATCTGCGTAGCCTTTGCTCTGGTAGAGTTCGCGGATCGCGCGGGCATCTTCTTCGAGCTGATCGTCGTTGAGCTTGCCTGCGGTGGATGAGAATACGTTGAAGATCCCCTTCTTTTTGGACTTCACCACTTTAGAAAGTTCGCGAGCGGTGACGTTTGAGTTTCCTTCAAAAACCACGCGGTCGATTTTCGTCTTGGCGCCTTCCGTGATGTCAAAGTAAACGCGCGACGTTCCCTGTTTGCCATTCCCCTCGGTGCGGAAGCGCACGTCGGTATCGCCAAAACCCTTGCCGCGATAATACTCCAGGAGCTTCTGGCGGTCGGACTCCAGTGTAGCTTCGCTGAGTGCGTCGCCGGGTTTGGTGGTGATCTGGTCGCGGAGTTTCGATTCCTTGAAGCGCAGATTGCCGCGGATGCCGACTTCGGAGATCGTGCTCTTGGTCGCTACCACGACGATGACTTTCACGCCATCCGTTGCTGGTTCTCCAAAGATGCGGACGTTCGAGACGTTGCCCGTTGCATAAAGATTGCGGATGTCCTCCTCGGTGGTCGCCGATGAGTACGACTTGCCGACCCGTGTCCGCATATTCGCGAGGATCTTGTCGCGAGAGACCGTCTCAGGCCCAACGAATTGAACTTCGATGGACTTGACGACGGGCATGGCGGCATCCTGCGCTTTAGCGGTGGGCGCGGTGGTGACGAGACTAGTGAGACCCCAAAGGGCCATTACGAAGATACGGAGCTTCATTGGTTGGGTTTTGTTCCGGGCCGAGGCTGTGCCCCTGCGGAAAGCCCGCTATTAGCCGGATCCACAGGGGGCGCGTCAAGCAGCCCTTTCATTCCGGAGATGTTTTTTCTGAAAAAGCAGGCTTTTTTGAAGGCGGGGGATGCCGTTTCGCCATTCCTTTCTCCGATCAAATCCCGAATGCCCGTGCGTCAAATAAACAGTTTTGCCACGGCGTTGCCCTTGTCAGTCACGGGCACGGGGCGCTCGCCATCCATCAGATTTTCCGAGGGCTTGATGCCCAGCGTCGCCACGATGGTTGCGAACAGGTCCGGCACGCTGCACGGTTCGGATTCAATTTTCTGCGCGAGTTCATCGGTGCTCCCCACCGCCTGCCCGGTGCGCAATCCGCCGCCCGCAAGAACGCACGAGAACGCTTTTCCGTAGTGACCGCGCCCTCCGCCACCATCGAACGCAGCGGGCCGCCCGAACTCCGTGCTGATGACGATGAGCGTCTTGGCGAGCAGTCGCTCCTTTTCCAAGTCCGCGATGAGAGCCGCGACGCCCTGGTCCAGTCGCCGGATCAGCCCGTGCTGTTCTTTCTGCGCGCTGTTGTGGGTGTCCCAGCCTGCGCCGTTGACGAAGTTCAAATTGAATCCCACTTCCACAAACCGAACACCGCGCTGCACGAGCCGCCGCGCAAGCATGCATCGCTGGCCGAATTCATCGCCATAGTCGCTCCGCAGCGCGCCGGGCTCGCCCTTGAGATCGAAGGCCTTCATGAAGTCGCCGCCCTGAAGTTTGAAGCCTTCGCCGATCGCGTCGTCGTAGTCGCGAATGAGTTTGTCGTCGGGATTCTTGTTCACGAAATCAGTGCGCAATCCGCCGAGCAACGCCTCGCGTCGCGCCTGCCGTTCGTCGCTGATTTCGGTTGCGCGTGTCAGTCCCGCTGGGCCGCTCTCGGTGTCGGTGAGATAGACGTAGCCCGCCTTCGGCCCCAGGAATCCCGGCCCGCGGGTCGCGCTGGGATAGCCGATGAGCACATACGGCGGCACGCCATCCATGACCGGTCCGCGACACGCCGCGATGATCGAGCCGAGGCTCGGATACGTCACGCTTCCGCTCACCGGACGTCCTGTGTGCATACGGTTCACAGCGGCGGCGTGTT
Source organism: Verrucomicrobiaceae bacterium (assembly GCA_043755735.1). GTDB lineage: Bacteria > Verrucomicrobiota > Verrucomicrobiia > Chthoniobacterales > Chthoniobacteraceae > SXWH01. The sequence continues at coordinate 4,288 of JAYUSJ010000382.1, forward strand.
CGTCGATGACGGTGTGATTCACGCTTCGCACGGGCACGATCCGGTCCGCCATTTTCGCAAGCCGCGGCAGGTGCTCGCAGAAGGTCACGCCGGGAATCGCCGTCTCGATGATGTCGTAATAACACCCCGGCTTTTTTCCGTCGCTGCGGATGGGCTTTGCGTCAAACGTATCGAGCTGCGACATCCCGCCGCCGAGCCAGATGGAGATGCAGTGCTCGGCTTTCCCCAGCGGCGTCGCATCGGCAAACGCGGGCAGTCCGAGCGCGGCCGTGGCGAGTGTCGATTTGGTGATGAAGGAGCGGCGGTTCATACGCCCGAATCAATGCGCTTTCACGGCGTTGGTGCAAGTTCCCTTTGCGAGCCATTCCTCGACATTCGACATCGTAGTTTGCGCAATCTTCTCCAGCGCGTCGCGGGTGAAAAACGCCTGGTGGCCGGTGATGACGACGTTCGGAAAGGTGAGCAATCGCGAAAAAACGTCGTCGGGAATTATGCGGTTCGAGAGGTCTTCAAAGAACAAATCGCCCTCCTCTTCATACACGTCGAGTCCGAGAGCGCTGACCTGTCCGGTCTTCAGCGCCTTGATGACGGCGGGCGTGTCGAGCAGTCCGCCGCGACTTGTATTGATGATCATGGCGCCGGGCTTCATGTCGGCGATTGCAAGCTCGTCGATGAGATGGTGATTCTCCGGCGTGAGCGGGCAGTGGAGGCTGATGATGTCGCTCGACGCGAAAAGCTCGTCCAGCGAAACATGAGTCGTGCCCGGCGGCATGCGCTCGGGGTTGGGCGTCGGGTCGAAAGCCAGAATGCGGCAGCCAAAGCCCGCCATGATTCCCGCGAACACCGTGCCGATCCGGCCCGTGCCGACGACTCCCACAGTGCGCCCGTAAAGGTCGAAGCCGAGGAGTCCGTCGAGACTGAAGTTCCCTTCGCGCACCCGGTTGTAGGCACGGTGCAGCTTGCGGTTGAGCATGAGCACCAGCCCGACTGCGTGCTCAGCCACGGCGTGCGGCGAGTAGGCTGGCACGCGCACGACGCTCATTTTTAATTGTGCGGCGGCGGCCAGATCCACGTTGTTAAACCCCGCGCATCGGAGCGCGATGAGTTTCACGCCGAAAGCCGCAATGGTTTCCAGTACGGCGGCGTTGAGTGTGTCGTTCACGAAGACGCAGATCGCATCAAAACCCGCCGCGAGCGAGCAGGTCTCTTCGTTGAGATTTGGCTCCAGAAACCGCAGCGTATGCCGCCCCGCATTGGCGGCTGTGAGAAATTCGCGGTCGTAGCGTTTCGCGGAAAAGACAGCAATGTTCATGGTTGCATCAAGGCGCAGGAGCCCGCCCGTCGGAAGGCTAAAAAGCGACTACTCGCTCTTTTCGGGCTTTTCGGGCTCATCCATCCGGAGTCGTAACGGGATGAAATGATGAGTCGGCCCGCCCCCGTTGTCGGAGACAAGAATGAGGCTGCGACTGCCGTCGGCGAGAGTCGGCCCGAGTGCGATTCCTTCGAAGTTTACCGCGCCGGAAAGCTGTTCAAAAAGGAGGTGCTTTTTCGCGGGCTTCACATCATCCGCGTCCTTGAGCGAATCGACTTTCGAGATATCCGTTGCGTCCTCCAGCTCCACGCGAAAAATGCGCACGCAAAAGCCGACGGTGATCACTCGTTCCAGCACGAGAAGTTCGCCGTTTGGCAGGAGCGCCAGATCCGTGACGCCCGTGCCTTGATGCCCGATGCGAAACAGCGACGGCTCGGTGCGGTATGCGAATTGACCCGACGGCGCCAGCTTCGCGTCGAACCGTTGCAGCCGCACCAGCGCGCCTTGTTCCCGGCCGCTTTCCGCGCCATCGCATTCGAGCGAATCTTCGTTCGCGGTCCACATTTCCTGCCGCTCCTCGCTCCACGCCAGAGACTCCAGACTCTTGTTATTGCGTGACCGGCGGAAGATTTTTGGCACATCGACTTTGAACGTCGCGCCGCCATCAAGATCAAAGCCGACGATTCGACTGCGCGCCTCGGTGCTGATGTAAAAGCGGTTCTTCGAGGGCATGTAGATGAGCCCTTCAAAATCCGATTCTTCCGTCTTCACCGGAATCTTTTTTCCAAACTCCGCTTCGGAAATGCGCCCTGTCTCGAGGTTGACGTCCAGTCGCAGCGGGTAGAGCGCCTTTTCGCGATTCGAAACCACGAAAAACCGATCCTCGCGCAGCCAGGTCATTGCGCTGAGGTCCGTCGAGCCGTCCCACTCGACTGAAAAGCTCGGCTGGCCGGCGATTGCTTCGATCTTCGTTTCACCAAAGGTGAAAAGCGGCAGCGATAAAAAGAGAGCGATTCGAAAATTCACGCGGGACTATTTCGCTTTGTCGGGCAATCGGTCGAAGTATTTCTGAATCGCCCCGTGGTAGCCCGGCGGGATGCGCTCATTGCGAATCGCCTCGGTGACTCCTTCGCGCACTGCTTTTACTGCTTCCTGATAGTCCTGCGCTTTTGCGCCGGTCTCTCCCACGCCTTCCTCCTTCCACTGCATGAGGAGCTTGCCCGCGCCCATTTTTGTCTTCGTTTTTTCGTCCTTCGTTTTAGTGACCGCGTTTGGATCTTCGCCGGGAGTTCCGCCGTTGCCGCGACCGGGGTTCTGTCCGGCCTTGCCCTGTCCGTTGCCTTGTCCCTGCCCCTGGCCGTCGCCATTGCCTTCGCCGTCGCCCATGAGTTCTTTGTAGAGCTTCTCATAGTCCGCCATGGTCTTCGCGTCTGCGGCGTCGGCGCCGTCGAGTTTGCCGTCTTGATTAAGCTGTTTTGCTTTCGCGAGATTTTTCAGCGCGTCTTCGAGGTTGTTGGCGTCTTTGAAATTCTCGGCCATTCGCTCCAGCTCTTCCTTGGTGAGATTCAGCGAGTCGGCGGCTGCTTGCAGCGCCTCTTTTGCGGCATCCTGGTTTTTCGCCATGCCCATTTGCTCCAAAGCCCGCTTCAGCGCTTCGTTCGCGCCTTTGTCTCCGAGCTGTTCCTTCATTTGGTTCGACAATTTCGCGAGATCCTTTGCCATTTGGTCCATCTGCTTTTTGCGCTCGGCGCCGTCGGGCATCTTTGCGAGTTCCTCCAGTTTTTTGCGGGTTTCTTCGAGAGCTTTGTTCAGTGCGGAGGCGTCGCCCTTCTTGAGCTTTTCGATCATTTCCTTCATCTCGCGAGCCTGCTCATTGGCTCCGAATTGTTGAGCGGTTCGCTCCACGTTTTCCATGAGCTTTGGCAAATCGGCCGTGGCCTTTTTCCATAAGTCGGAGACGTCCTGCGCTTGCTCGTTTAGCTTCTTCGCGTTGTCCGCCTTCAGCTCCGGCTTCATGTCCTTCAGCGTTTTGTCGAGTTTGGTCAGTGCCTGTTCCACCTGCTCTTTGAGCATCCCGCCTTTTTCCTTCAGCTCTTCTTTCCGGAGCTCGGTGAGCTTTTTCGTCTCGGCAAGTTTCTTGTCCTGCTGAGTGGCTGCCTGGCGGCCTTGCTCCATTTTTAGAAGATCGAGATGCGGGAGCCATTGCGTCCCGGCGGCGAGAATCGCGAGCGCGACCATGCCGTTTCGCACCTGTGGCCCGAACCGAAATGGAACAAGGTTCGCCGCCCGCAGGGTCGGGGCGATCTGCTCCGCCTGCTCGCGCACCACGGGCGCGAACTCCGCCGCACTGTCCTGCATCATCGTCGCAGATAGGAAGAGCTCCTTGCTGCCCGAGCGCTCATCGACGATTCGCGCGACGAGGTCCGGCGCCGGGCGTCGCGCGAAGATGATGCCTGCAAGAATTGCAGCGACTGGAACGACCAGCAGCGATTCCCAGCGAAACCACGCCAGCGGCAACAAGCCGAGAAGCCGCGAGCCGATCAGCGCGATTGCAAAAATCGCAGCAAGCCCGAGCAGCGCCCGATGAGCCCGCGCCGCCACCGCCGCAAGGCGAAGCCGGTTCGCAGTCTGGGAGAGCAGCCGTTGAGTCGCAGTCAATTTCACAGTGCGCAAAGTAGGGCCTGGCGGACAAAATGCAACGCCTCCGTGGCCGCCGTTTGCGTGTGGAGGGCCGCATTCCGATTTCCGTTGCCGGAACAAAGACGATCGTTCTTCATCGTTTCCCGCTCGCCATTTTCCGGAATGACGGTTCAATCATCCTGTCACTATGTACTACCTCGAAGAAGAGCCCAAACGATCGCCGTTGCGAAAGTTCCTTATTTTCGCCCTCCTGCTTACCGCCGCGTACTTTTCCCTCGACCGGTGGTCTCCGTCTTCGCTGGAGCGGATCCAGTTCTGGAAGAAGGCGGATCAATCGCTCACAGGCCCTGCGCCGGATGTAAAGATCGAGCCTGCGCCGACGCCGGGACAGCCGCCTTCCAAAGCGCCGCTCGCCGGCCAGGTGAACCCGCAGCCTGCGTCCCCCGCTGCGCCCGGTGCTCCCGTTGCGGTGGACAAGGCTGCGCAGGTTGCCGTCTTGCTTTACCACCGCGTGGAAAATACCGCGCCCGCTGCGCTCCGCATCGCTCCTGCGGTTTTTGAGGAGCACATGCAAAAGCTCAAGGATTCAAATATCACCGTCATTTCGATGCAGGATTTCCTCGCCTGGAAGCGCGGCGAAAAGAGTATTCCGGCCCGCAGCGCGATAATTACCATCGATGACGGATTCTCGTCCGCGTTCGATATCGCGCGCCCCATTTTGAAGAAATTCGGCTACCCATGGACGTGTTTCGTTTACACGAATTTCATCAGCCGCGGCAGCTCCATCACTTGGGAGCAACTCGCCATCCTCCGCGACGAAGGCGTGGAAATCGGATGCCACAGCCAGTCGCACGCAAACCTTCGCGACACGCAGGGGAAGCCTTCGGAAGTGTACGAGGAATGGCTGAAGCAGGAGATTTCCGGGGCCAAGCAGCTTCTCGAGCAAAAGCTCGGCATCCGCTGCTCGACCTACGCATACCCTTTCGGCAGCTACTCCCCGCGAATTCAGGATTTGATCCATCAAGCCGGCTACGAGGCTGCTTTCACGCTGGGTTCGACGCGTGCGAGCTTCACGGGGCCATCCGATCGAGTGCCGCGTTACAACTGGGTGGATTCGCGGCCTCAGGATTTCTTGCCGGTCTTTTCGTGGTCGGGCCGCGTGCAGACGGTCGAGGCTCCGCTTGCGTCGGTGGTCAGCCCATCGGCAGCGGCGGCCCAGTCGGCGATGCTCACCCAACCGATGGACGGGGAGAGCATCCGCGATCCGCATCCGGTGCTTCAGGCCAACTTGAGCACGCTCGGAGCGTTCGACCCGAACACAGTTTCGATGCGGCTCAGCGGGGCGGGGTTGATTCCATTCACATGGGTCGATGCCGCGAAAACGACCATTTCTGCAAAGTTACCAAAGGCGCTCGAACCCGGAGAGTACACCGCCACAGTGACCGCAATGGTCGGAGGCAGACGCATCGATAGCCAGTGGAAGTTCCGGTTTGACCCGACGGGCGGCTACGACGACGCGCTCGCGCCGGTGAAGTAGGCCCGCCCCGTCGCAGAAATCTACTTACAGCCCCGCTCTGGCAACGGAGCGGGGCTTTTTGCTGCCCTGAGAGCCGTCATTCGACGGAGTCAGAGTCGCGTTTTTAATAAACGAGGCATCCAAATGAGAACCGGGCACGCACTTATAAGTGTGCGGTGGCGTTTGCTCTGTATTTCGAAAGAGAATAAAGAAATTTTCCCTACGTAGTGCGGAGTCTGATTATCACCGTGTTTCCTCTGTAGGACAACGATTGTAACGATTTAGTAAACAAAAAACAGCAGTGCGGATAAAAATTTGATTGACCATTTTGAATAAAAATTGCTATCAACACATCATAACAACGAAACACACAAACGTTGTAAAAGAAAAAAAGAAACAAACAAACCAAGGCGACCCACAACTGGGCTGCTAAAAAACAAGAAAGCCAGGGTAATTATATGTCACGTTTCGAAGACTCAGATGCCG
>JAYUSJ010000383.1:0-10240 GCA_043755735.1 Verrucomicrobiaceae bacterium
GCTGTCCTTCGGGTATTGCGGCGTGAGGCAGACGAACGCGGGCAGATCGTTGCTCTCGCTGCCGAGGCCGTAGCCGAGCCACGAGCCGAGGCTTGCGCGCCCGGGAATCTCGGAGCCGGTGAAGAGAAAGGTACACGCCGGGTCATGGTTGATGGCGGAGGTGTGGACGCTTTTGATGAGCGCGATTTCGTCCACGATTTTCGCAGTGTGAGGGATGAGTTCGCTCGCCCAGCGTCCGCATTTTCCATGCTGCGCAAACTTGAAGAGCGATGGCGCAACGGGGAGTCGCTTTTGGCCGCTCGTCATTCCCGTGATGCGCTGGCCGCCGCGGATCGACTCGGGCAAATCCTTGTCGTAGTGCTTTTGCAGCTCGGGCTTGTAATCCCACATGTCGAGCTGCGACGGGCCGCCGTTCATGTGGACGTAGATGAGCGACTTCGCCCGCGGCTTGAAATGAGGAAAGCCGGGCTGCGGCGGATGCACGCGACCGGCGGCGGTCGGTGTTGCGCTGGCCGCGCTGCCGAGCATTTGCGCAAGTGCGATGCCGCCGAGACGGAGGCCGGCATCTCCGAAAAATTGACGCCGTGTTTGGAGGAGTTGGTTTTGAATAATCGGATTCATGTCAGTTGCGGTTAGAGCGCAATGATACACGGTGCGCAAACCCGAACATCATCCGCAATATTGGGCGAAGTGGGCGGCGGAGAAAGTTGCCCAGTCGCGGCGCAACTGGCAGCGCGAGAGCGCGTGCATCTGAGAGGCCCCTCGCAGGTTCCGAAACAGACCGTTCTTATCGAGAGACACGCGGAATGCCCGATAGAAAATTCCAGTTTGAACTTCCCCACGCACCACATAGTCTCATCGCATGATCACCATCGAGTCCACTGCCGACACCATCCATGTCCACATCCCCCGAGCCGAAGTGAGCAGCGAGCGCATCGACCAGATACTACGCTGCATCCGCCTCGAAAGCGCAGTGGCCGACAGCAAACTCACCGACGCCACCGCAGACGCAATAGCGGAAGAAATGAAAGCCGATTGGTGGGCGAAAAATAGCCACCGCTTCATCCCCGACTCAGCCGCCAAGCAATGAGCCAGCGGCGTGTCATCGTGGACGCTAACATCGCTTTTCGCGCACTTGCGAGCAGTCGAGGCGACCTCCGCAGCCGGTTGGATGCCGCCGACACCATCCACTTCATCGCCCCACGCTTCCTCTTCGTAGAACTCTTCAAACACAAAGACCGCCTGCTCAAAGCCAGCGGAAAACCCGAGTCCGAGCTACTCGATGCCCTTCACGCCCTCGTCGCCGCAATCGACTTCACCGACGAAAACACCATCCCCATCGGCACATGGTTGGAAGCGCACCGGCTATCCGCCCCGACCGACCCAAAAGATACCCCCTACGTGGCCTTCGCGCTCCATCACAACGCAGAACTCTGGACCGAAGACGCCGTATTGAAAACCGGCCTCCGCAGCCGGGGATTCACCTCATTCTTTGAGCCCAAGTAAGCGGCAACGCCGTAACGTTCGAGCACCTAGAGTGAAGAGACCACAGCCTCCCAAATGGTCACGCCTGTCATTGTGTCAGACCGTTCCCAAAGTGCCGTGCAACTAAATCGCAAAATTCGTCCGGCGGGTAATCGATTTTGTTCACGACAACGACTGATGACGAATCGGAATCTGCAACGTGTAACCGCGTCACATTCGTGAAAACGATTACTGGTATTCCCGGATGCTTCGATGCCAAGAAGGCCAAAACTACCCGTCCGCCGAAAAGCTCAATGTCGTCATCTGAACTCTCGCCTCCTTGCGGCAACATCCAATCCAAAATGACACCTTCGATGAGGTGAGCAAAGGACGCCAAGTAACTCAGTGCGTCAGTGACCGTGGTGCGTTGTTCAACGCACCATCCACGGCGCGAAAGCTCTTCGGTGACATAGCTCATTGAAACACGGTCATCGTCGACAAGAAGGGTGAGTGGTTTTTTACGCACTTATCGTGATGCTGGAGGATGGGTGATTGATGACGGCAACTCGATGACAAACTCGGTTGGGTTTGAGACTGAAACAACGTGGATTTCTCCGCCGTGTGCGTTGACAATGGACTTAGCGACATAGAGCCCAAGTCCACTGCCTCGGACTTCATTGTGTAAGGTCATTCGACTCTTAAACCCAGGGTCGAATATCTCATCCACCTCGGAAGGAACGATTCCAACTCCCCAATCCGAGACAGAAATCTTGATTTTAGCACCGTCGAAGTGCGCACGGATTACCACTCTAAAGTCGTCACTCTTGGGTATCGAAAACTTTACCCCGTTTTCGATGATCGCGAACAAGGCCAGCTTAAAAGCGTCGACATCAATGTGCACTTTGGGGACGGATTCAAAACCACTAGTGTGAATTTGCGAGTGTACAAATCCCCTCTCGGCAAGAGGGTGCGTAAGCATTTTGAGTACGGGATTCAAAATGTCGCTTTTCAACAAGCTCGCCTGAGTATGCTGACGGGGAAATTTGTAGCCGATCGACCATTTCACCATTTCTAGTAACGAGGATATCGAAACAAGGTAGTGTCGAATCTCGTGATAACGACGCTCGCGCATGGCGGTATCGTTCTCTCGGCCCATGCTCCACGCCGCCCCGCCAATAGCAGCGAGAGGCGAACGAATATCATGGAAAAACAAATGCAAAAAGGAGGTCGGAACGAGCATTGAATCCGGCAGTTGTGGCGAGGCACGTTTAGAAGCCGGTTTTTCGGACGCAACGGTCGCCGACGTTCCTCGAATCCGCGACGATAGCACATCGATTCGTGGAGGCTGGATATTTGCCTCCCTGCAGATTTCGGCGAACAACTGGAGCACTTGGACACGAGTGTCGTCCATCCAGTGTTGCAACGACTGATCATAGACGCAGTAGAAGTTGTTTGAAATGGAGATCGTCTTATTTTGAACTGCTTGGGCAAATCGGGCGCGAATCAATCTGATTAGTCCGACAATTGCCTCCATGCGCTGGCGCCATGCGATATTTTCTAGAAACATGATTCCTTGCGCCTGCATCACTAAGGTACCATCTCTCAACCGCGAGCAGCCCGTATTAATCGCGGTTACGGTATCTTCCATCGCCTTGTCGAAAGCCTCAAACGAGGCTTCCTGTTTGAACGGGTCTTGAAAGGCAGGCCGGAAAAAACACTGCGAGTAGAATTTTATTAGTTCAGCATCAGTGCTCTTAGCCAGCGGGGATGAAGCTCCGCCTTGGATTGCGGAAAGCGCGGAAGCCTCCGCTAAGTTTTTCCACGCAGAGAGGAGTGTGACATCATAGCGGCCAGAGTCTTTGTCGATCAGGGTCGAACACCACTCGCAAAGCCAAATCGCATTTTCAATCGCCCCCCGGGTCTTTGTCGACATTCCAGCATCATATCGGGGGCCGTTTGGAGAGGCCGCTGCAATATGCGAGGCAACACCCATGATTTGGGCCATTTCCGGCTCAATACGAGGCCCGCATGTAAGCCTTCGACAGCTAGGATTTGAGCAAAGCATTCCAGTTCGATGCGCCAAGGTTCGCTTTAGTCTGATAGGAAAATCGTCTCGCATGTGGCTACTTCATCGTCTGATACTTCGTCACGGTCGGACCAGCGGCGCAGGGGCAGCCGGGGGCGTGACGGCGGTTGGTGGCGTCGGTTGCATCGGTGTCGGCGTGGGTGTCGGTTGCTTCGCGGGGACAGTCGCTGCTGGAGTATCGGTTCTTAAGGCTCCGATGACTATTGCCGCAACGACGAGGGTAATCCCCCAAACCCACATGATCGTTTCCAGACGTGAGCGAACATAGACTTTCGTCCTTTCAATCGGTGTCACGGTCTTGGGTCGTCCCGTCGATGCGTCCTTCTCATCACTGCTGAATATCGAATCGAAGTCGGCTTCTGTGAAGAACGCAGAATAAAGTTTCCGTAGGTCGCTGTAGAGTTGCGATGCGCGATCCATCTCTTTGTCAGTGCTCACCCATGCGTAGAATGCGTGCAACGCTGAAAAACCAACGAGAACCCAGCCCAAAAGCGCAACTTGAGGGGAAAACGCGCCGGAAAACGATTTGTCCTGAATCGCTTTCAATAGGACTACGGATGTAACAAATGTCACGACCCCGTAGAGGTTTTTCTCCAAATTGCCGGTTGCTGCTTCAATCGCTTTTGTAGCCTTTGTATCAAGTTCCAGAAGGAACGCCGCAACCTTTGCACGAAGTTCGATGAACTCCTTGAGGTTGCGCTTGAGGTACATCCCAAAACCGGAACGAACCGCAGCAACCACGGTCAAATCCTGCCCAAATATTCCGTCGTTCCAGTAGAGCGAGACGTAGCTTCTCAATAGCGCAAGTTTGTCGGAAAGTGGTCCGGCACCGCTTCCCCGATAGCACCACTGGAACAGGTTTCGCAAGGCGATGTCAGGCTTGATCGGAATCTGATCCCATAAATGAGTTTCTTCACGCAAGACGTGTCCCTTGATACGAACTGAAAACCCGCTGGGAACTGCTATGCCTGTCGGATGTTTGAGTGTGGAATCGGCGAGCGAAACTACAGCCAAGAAGTTCTCAATCTTTGCAAACATCCCTTCAAGAGAGGGAATAGCGCGAGCATCACTCCACCGGAAATCATCTGGGAAAAGCCGCAACTGACTCCAATCCGAAGTGACTTGCTCCCTTCGAGAAATCAACAGCTCAGCACGATTCTTGGCTGCTGTTGCATCATCGAGTGAACTGGGTCGGGTGGCGCTAAATTGAAATGTGCCCGTCGTAGGATGTGCAACGAATGAGGGATTGATCAGCGAGACTCGGGCGCGGTCCCCGATCAGGGTATCGAAGGCGGCAATTGCTTGGATAATTGATAGCGTTCCAAGCCAAGCATACAAAGAATTTGGGTCGAATACCTCGACAGATTCGCCGGGTGTTTTCTCAATCCGAATCTTTACCTTGGCGTCGCGATCTACGCCTGCGTCTGCATCAAGGTCATCAATGAAGGTCTGAACTGCTGGCTCCGCAGACTGCGAAATCGTGTGTGGAGACTCTTGGCCTGCAAGTGTTACGAAAAGAGTCCATTCGCCTGCTTGGAGTGTTTCGAGCGCGGCTTGAATCTGCGTAACCCCCAACGTCGGCTGAATGGAACCACTGCAAGAAAACTCTGCATCTAAAAAAGTTTCCGACGCAGCGAGCGCGGTAGGCGTCGCTCCGAAAAGGCACGCGAGAATGGAGCGGATTCTTTCCATCGTTACTCAACTAACTGGCGCTAACTTCAGCGTGCCCGGCATCTGACGCAATAAACACCCCTTTTTTCTGATTATGCGTAATCGGCATCACGACATTCTTGAGATCGGCAACAGGGGCCTTGAGGATCAAATCGATCTCATCGGTGAGCCGGATCGGAGCCAGGCGGATGCGGCACGCGGATGGAGAAACTTGAAAGTTTGCATCGAACCGTTTTCCAAGGGCCTTGGACTGCTGAGGGAGTTTTTGCGCTTTGGCGGCAATCGCTTTCATATCCAAAGCAGGGTTCTCGGGAACATAGTTCGTCAGAACTGCATCGACGACATCACTGTGAACATACGGCTGCTTGCTCTTGAAGATTCCGCCGATTGAATTCTTCGCGATCAGCGCGTCCGCTTTCGACGTGGGACGAATGGTCTTATCGATGAAATCCTTCCACGCGGCGTAGGCCCGCTTGCTGTTGGAGTCGTCATCCGTCAGTTCGGCCAGTTCCAGAAAGTCGTGCCACCAGAATTTTGAGATGACGGAGTTTGAATCGTATAAAGATACAGCTCCGATTTCCCACACACCGTTTTCCTCGGTCAGCTCACACAAGCAGGTTTTAAGAAGGCGATTCTTATCGAACGGAAATCCCGCGTTCTTCTCCAACGTAACTCGGTTCAAAAACTGCACCTGTTCGAGTTTTGAGAGCAGCGCATACGACTGGCCTTCGACGGAATAGAACACGGATAGGAGGTCACCCTGAGTAATCTCGAAGGACCTGTTTTCTGCATCCACTTGCTTTTCATGCAGGCGCTTAGCGAGGGACTCAGCAGCTTCCTCAAATTCCTTCTTTTTAGGATATGAGCAAATGAGCGATTTCGCTTCCGGCTGTCTGCCGTCGGGAAACTCGAATTCCCGAACATTGGTTTTCGGGTTCCCGAGGAACCCCACTAATTCCAGAACATATTCCTTAACTGCCGCCATGCTCGCAACTGTCTGAACTACAGGTGGAGTGCCGTCGCTGGAAAAGGAATGCAAGGCGTAGCTTTTGAGTGTGATATTCATGTGTCGTTAAGGCTGTTTTATCGGTGGGAGATTTCGGCGCCCGACTCTACGGCGCTGGTGGTGTGGGTGTGGGTGTGGGTGTGGCGGGTTTCTTTTTCGATGGGGCGCGGTGGATGCGGCTGGCGGTTTGCCAGACGTGGAGTTTTTCAGGGACTCGGGCGTATTTGTTTTGGATGACGGTGTCGAGGGCCTCGACGTCGGCTCCGGCGGCGAGGAGGATTTGGCCGATGGCTTCGGTGTTTTCTACGCCGGTTTGGTTTTCGGCTTGGTTGTGTTGGTTGGCTTCGATGAGGGCGTCGTAGTCGGCACGGAGGTCGGCTACGAAATCAGAGGCGATGTCCCATTCGATGAATTTGGAGCGGATGGCGGCTTTGGCGGTTTTTTGTGCGGCGGTGTCGGCGGGCTGGTCTTCGAGCCGGCCGAGGAGTTTTTCGGCGTGGGTTTTAATTTCTTTCTCGGTGGAGTCGTCGGGGACGGCGTAGTCGGCGGTGAATCCGGCGGGCTCGGTCTGGCCGATGGTGCGGGAGGTGCGGGCTATGGCTTTGTAGTCGAGCCAGAGGGCGTCCAAAATTGTGGCTTTGCTTGCGCGTCCGGGGACTTGGCCGGTTTTGGCTAGGACGAGGTCGGCGAGGTGTTTGTCGATACGGGCGAAGAGGGCTTTGCCTTTGCTGCCTTCGGCAAAGTCGGCAGCGTTTTCGCGTCCAAATGTCTGGACTCGGGTGAGGCGGTCTTCGCGGAGTTGATCACGGCTGTTCATTGTGTGTTTTGTATTGGTGGTTGAATGAAATAGTGGACGTGGGCTTTGTGCTCATTTTGGCGCGATTTGCCAAGGCGGAAAGCGGGTTGAGCGGCGCAGGCGGTGCTTTTACAGAGATACGCTGTGGTCGGAGGGCGATGCGCCATTACCCGGAGGGTGCCACGCCATTACCCGGAGCCCGACGCGCCATTACCCGGAGAGCATCGCGCTGTTGGTTGAAGGATGCTGCGGCTACCGGGAGGGTGGTGCGTCATTACCCGAAGGGCGATACGTCGCAACTCGGAGATCGGGGCGCTGGCACCCGGAGGACATCGCACCGTTGGTCGGAGGGCGGCTGTCGTTACCCGGAGTGCATTTGTCAGGAGGCGGAGAGCGATGCGATGTAACCCGAAATGTTGGGCGTGCATGGCTGGGCTACGGTCCGTCGCGACCCGGAGCGCGGCTAACCGTTCATTGGAGAAAGTCTGGCGGTCCGCGGAATCAAGTTGCTGACACCCGAGCGAGCCGACGTTGCCGCAGAATGGGTCGGGGAGAAGTGTCTGCGTGGCGCTTGCGCGAACGTGTGGTCGCCCGTCAGTCCGTCTGCGTCCATCCAATCGGGTGCAAACGTCGTTTGAAGCTTCACGCTCGCAGAGCCGCAGCGTTTCTTCCGAATGCGCGTGCTCGGGTCGCTGTAGTCAGTTGCGGTTGATGGTTTCGTCGAGGTTCAGCACGAGGTTCGCGATGAGCGTCCATGCGGCGAATTCGGGCTCGGGGATGCCAGCCAGCGGTTTGGATTCGCCCTGCCGGATAAACTTCGCGGCTTCCGCCGGAGTCTGCTCGTAGGCGGTGAGATGTTGCTTGTATGCGGCGCTCACGATTTCGATTTCCTCGGGCGCGGGTTTTCGTCCGAGCGCGGTGCGGTAGGCGAAGGTGATTCGCTCCGTGGGTGTCGCGCCGCCTTTGGTGATGATCTTTCCGGCAAAGACGCGGGCCGCTTCGATCTGCTGCACATCGTTCATGAGCTGGAGCGCTTGCAACGGCGTGTTGCTGCGCTCGCGTTGCGTGCAGGATTGTTCGCGCGATGGTGCGTCGAAATTCGCCATGAATGGCGGCGGCGCGGTGCGCTTCAAAAACGTGTAAAGGCTGCGGCGGTAGAGCGCGCTGCCGGAGTCCGCTTTGTAGTTCGCGGTGTTGCTGCGAATGTAGGCGACGGGCTCCCAGATGTTCGGCGGCTGGTAAGGGCGCACGCCGCGTCCGCCCATCGTGAGGTCGAGCAGGCCGGAGACGGCGAGCGCATTGTCGCGCACGACTTCCGCATCGAGCCGCAGACGCGGACCGCGTGCATGCAAGCGGTTCTCCGGGTCGCGGGTCCATAGCGCGGCGGGTGCGTCGGAGGACTGGCGGAAGGTGGCGCTGGTCACGAAAAGGCGGACGAGCTTTTTCATATCCCAGCCGTTTTCGCGGAAGTCCACGGCGAGCCAGTCGAGCAGCTCGGGGTGGCTCGGCGGTTGTCCCTGCGAGCCGAAATCGCCCGAGGTTTTCACCAGCCCGACGCCGAAGAACTGCTGCCAGAAACGGTTCACTGTGACGCGTGCGGTGAGCGGGTGATTGTCGGCGACGAGCCATTTTGCGAGGTCGAGACGCGTGGGCTTTTCCTTGTTGGGCAGCGGCGGAAAAGCAGCGGGGACATCGCGGGTGACTTTCTCGCCGGGCTTGTCGTAGGCGCCGCGCATCATCACGAAACTGTCGCGCGGTTTTTCGAGGTCGCGCATGATGTAGCTTGCGGGAAGCGCCTTATCGAACTCCGCGACTTCCTTTTCGAGCTTCGCGACTTCGGCTTTCAGCGGGCCAATGACCGCCTTGGTTTTAGGGTTCACATTCGCGAGGAAGTGTTCGCGCAGGGTTTCCTCCTGCTCGGCGGAGCGCTTTGCGGTGGCAGGCTTTTTGAGGATTTTGTTCACCTCGGCGGGGAGGTCTTTCGTGTCCTTGCCTTCGTGCTTCGAGATCCACTGCGACAAAGAACTATCCGGCTCGACGACATCACCGAGCGTCGCGGGGTCCACGTATTCGAGCGACTTCATCGTGTCGGCCAGCCGCTTTGCCGCAGCGGTGCGCAGGGTTTCTTTTTCGGCGAGCGCCTTCTTTTGCTCGGGCGCGATGACTTTCAAAGTCGGCGACACGAGCAGCGCGTTGCCATCCATCGCCGGGTCCGCGGAGCTATGGAAGAATGCGTAGAGCTGGTAAAACTCCTTTTGCGAAAGCGGGTCGAACTTGTGATCGTGGCAGACTGCGCAGCCCGCCGTCATTCCCATCCACGTCTCCACCGTGGTCGAAGTGCGGTCCACGGCGTAGCGAAAGATGAACTCCGCATCCAGCGCGCCGCCTTCGCCGGTGGTCACGTTGTTGCGGTTGAAGCCCGTCGCGATGAGCTGATCATTCGTCGCGTTTGGCAGCATGTCACCGGCGAGTTGCTCGATGGTGAACTGGCTGAACGGCATGTTTTTGTTAAACGCGCCGACCACCCAATCGCGGTAAAGCCACATCGAGCGCTCGTTATCGAGGTGCATCCCGTGTGTGTCGCCGTAGCGCGCGACATCGAGCCAGTGCCTCGCCATTTCCTCGCCGTACTGCGGCGACGCCAGCAGCCGGTCCACGACCTTTTCATAAGCATCCGGCGACGCATCCGCGAGGAACGCATCCACCTCCGCGAGTGATGGCGGCAGGCCCGTGAGCGCAAAGCTCGCACGGCGAATCAGCGTCGATTTATCCGCCTCCGGCAAGGGCGCGAGCCCCTCGCGTTTCAGCCGATCGAAAATGAACGCATCCACCGCATTCCGCCCCGTCGTCGCGGGCGGCGTTGCTTTCACCGGTGCCTCAAAGGCCCAGTGTTTCTGATACTTCGCGCCCTGCTCGATCCACTCGCGAATGCGCACTTTCTCCGCCGGGGAGATCGTCTTGTGCGACTTCGGCGGCGGCATGATTTCATCCTCATCGGTCGCATGGATGCGCACCCACAACTCACTGCCCTTCGGGTCGCCGGGCTTGATCGCCACCGCGCCGCTCTCCGCTTTCCCAAACGCGCCCTCCTGCGTATCCAGCCGCAATTCCCCCTTCCGATGCGCCGCATCGATTCCGTGACACGCGAAACACTTGTCCGAGAGAATCGGACGGATGTCCTTATTAAACGACCGCGGCTCCGCAGAAGCCGGAAGCG
>JAYUSJ010000384.1:0-3343 GCA_043755735.1 Verrucomicrobiaceae bacterium
CGACGACCCGAATGCGACTCGTCTAGTCACCACCAAACACCACCAGCCGATCGCATTCGGGGAGTCGCGCGCAGCGCTTTATCGGTTCGAGGCGGTCCACACGAAGGACTTCCAGTCCCACTTTGTGGTCACTCGTGCTGGCGAGCCGCTCGGGGCTGTGACGCTCAATGTCCCGGGCCGCCACAATATCAGCAACGCCACGGCGGTGATCGCGCTTGCCACGGAACTGGGCATCCCATTCGCGAAAATCGCAGAGGCGCTGGAAACGTTCCGCGGTGCGAAGCGGCGGTTCGAGATTAAGTATCGCAGCGAGCGATTCATGTTTGTGGACGACTACGGGCATCACCCGACGGAGATTCGCGCGACGCTTGCAAGTGCGCGGCAGACCGGGCGGAAGCGCATCGTCGCGATGTTTCAGCCTCACCGTTACACGCGGACGCAGGCCTTGAAGGAAGAGTTCGGGCGGGCATTCGAAGACGCGGATGTGCTGGTGGTCGCGGACGTATATCCTGCGAGCGAGCAGCCGATTCCCGGCGTGAGCGGGCAGACGATCGTTGACGCGATCGCGCAGCAGACAGGGCAGGAGCACTGCACGTTCCAGCCGCGACGGGAGCAAATCACCTACGACATCGGGCGGATTTTGGAGCCTGGCGATCTGGTCATTTCACTGGGGGCGGGAAACATCCACGAACAGGGGGCGGCGCTTGCAAAAGATGTGGCGACGCTCGAGGAGTTGAACGCCGCAATGGGCACGGGAACAATCAAGCTGTACGAGCCGCTTGCCAAGCACACGACGATGCGTATCGGCGGGCCTGCCCAATTTTGGGCGGAGCCGGAGACTGAGGAAGGTTTTGCGCGAATGGTCAGGTTTTGCACGGAGCGGAAAATCCCGCTTTTTGTGATGGGACGCGGGTCGAACCTTTTGGTTCGGGACGGTGGAATCCGCGGTGTCGTTGCGCATCTGGCGCGCGGGGAATTCAAAAAACTCGATGTCCACGAAGGGCTCATCAGCGCGGGAGTCGGCGTGAAGCAACGGGAGCTCGCGATCGCAGCGAGGGATGCGAGGATCGCAGGATTCGAGTGGTTTGAGGGAATTCCCGGCAATGTCGGCGGCGCGCTTCGGATGAATGCCGGAGCGATGGGCGGTGAGACTTTCCGGCAGGTGATGAGCGTGCGTTTTGTCGATGAGAATGGCGACTTCCATACTCGGACTCCGTCGGAGATGGAGGTGGGCTATCGCGATGTATCGACGCTGAAGAAGAACTATGCGGTGAGCGGAATTTTCCGCGGCACTCCGGGCGAGCCCGAGGAAATCGCGCGCAAGCTGGAGGAAAGCCAGCAGAAGCGCCGGACTTCGCAACCGCGGGAATCTAGTGCGGGCTGCATTTTCAAAAATCCGGGGACGACGCCCGCCGGAAAACTGATCGACGAACTTGGCCTGAAAGGAATGCGAGTCGGTGGAGCAAAGGTTTCAGAAGTGCACGGAAACTTTATCGTCAATGATCACGGCGCGACGGCCGCAGAGGTTTTGAAACTTATCGACATTATCAAGAGCAAGGCGAAGTCAGAGCGGGGACTCGATTTGCAAACCGAAGTTCAGATTATTGGAGAAGAAATAGGAGTACACGGATGAAAGATTTCCCATTTTCGCGCGTATTGCCTGTCTATGCATCATTCTAAAATGGCTCTCAATCTCGCCAACCGCAAAGTCGCCGTCCTCATGGGTGGACCGGGCTCCGAACGTAAAGTCTCGCTGAAATCCGGCGAGGGTGTGATCGGCGCGTTGCAGTCTCTCGGTGCGGTGGTCACAGCGGTGGATGTGATGGATGCGGGTTTTGTACTGCCCTCGGATACGGAACTCGCGTTCAACGTGATTCACGGAACTTTTGGTGAAGACGGGCAGGTGCAGCGTGAACTCGAACGACGCAAAGTCGCCTACACGGGCGAAGGTGTCGCGGGCAGCGAACTGGCCATCGACAAGATTGCCACAAAGAAGCGACTTATCGAACGGGGCGTGCCGACGGCGAGGTTTGAAATCATCCATGATGGTGCGCGCCCTTCGCTCCCATTGCCCTTTGTTTTGAAGGCACCGAAGGAAGGAAGCAGTGTCGGGATTTTCATCGTGAAGGATGAGGCGGAACTCGAGAAATCGCTCGCGGACGCATGGAAGTTCGGGCGTGAACTGCTCGTGGAGCAATACATCGCGGGGCGTGAACTCACGGTTGGAGTCGTAGGGGATCTTGCTCTCCCGGTAATTGAGATCGTTGCCAAGAAGGACTTCTACAACTTCGAGAACAAATACACATGGCTCAATCCTAGTGCTGCGGGTGCTGATCATTTCTGCCCTGCGGACCTCTCCCCGGAGATTACTGCGCGTGTGCAGGCGGTGGGAATTGCAGCGCATCGTGCACTGGATCTTGAAGTTTACAGCCGGGTTGATATTCTTCTCAGCGATGCGGGCGAGCCTTTCGTTCTGGAGGTGAATACCATACCGGGAATGACGCCGTCTTCGCTGTTGCCCGAGGCCGCCGCGGCCGTGGGAATCAGCTATCCCGAGCTTTGCCGCCGCATCGCCGAACTTTCTTTAGCCCGTTTTTTCAAGCCAATCAACACCGAGCCATGAGCCGCCGTAGCACACGCAACACCCGAATGACACCAGCCCGCAAGCGGAAGAAGCAATTCTTCGCCGAGGTCAATGCTCGTGGTGGTCGGGAGCGATGGGCGAGATTCTCCAAGTGGATAGGCCTCTTCATGCGAACTGCCATCATGCTGGCGCTGATTGGCGGAGCGTATTTCGCGATCACCCGGGGATGGGAGACGCTGTTCTGGCGCAATCCGGACTACGCCCTTCGGGAGATCACCGTACGGAACGATGGGACGTCGTTGACCCGCGAGCAAATCATCGCAGCGTCGGGTGTGAAGCCGGGGCAAAACATCCTTTCGTACAGCCTTCCCGAGATTGAGGACGCATTACGAAAGCTCCCGCAAGTGGATGGCAAGCCGGTGGTTCAGCGTTCGCTTCCGAATCGCATGGAGATTTGGATCAAGGAACGGAAGCCGGTTGCATGGATCACGGAAAAGGAGACGGATCAGCACCTCGTGAATCCTAAAAGCTACCTTGTGGACAAGGAGGGTGCGTGGTTCCGCCCGAAGCAGGTTTTGCATGAGTATCGAACCCTGCCTGTGATTGTCGGGGTGCAGACGGATAATCTGGTTCCCAGAAAGCCCGTTCATTCGATGGAAATGCTGCTGGCACTGGAATTGATCAAGCGGAACTTCCAGGCCCGCAGCTTAGACATCACCAAAGGCTATTGCGTGGACGTGAAGGACCAGAATGGAACGG
>JAYUSJ010000385.1:0-32565 GCA_043755735.1 Verrucomicrobiaceae bacterium
AAAGCCACTGCGACTGCTGCGGCATCGGTCACACAGTATCGGTACGATGCAGTCGGGAACCTCGACCGAATCACCGACCCGCTCGGCGGAATCACCGTGCTGGAGTACGACGCGGTGAACCGGCTCTATTTGCGGACATTGCCAAACGGAGTCATCACGGAATACACGTACGACAGTCGCGACATGACCGAAATGATCGTCCATCGAAAACCGGACCTCAGCATCCTTGCATCCGCCGTGTATGAACGGCAGGGCAACGGCGAGCCATCGCGCATCACTCGCGAAGATGGCACCTACACGCTCTACGGCTACGACGCCGCTCACCGGCTCACGAGCGAGGAACGGCGGGCGTTTGGCGGGGCGGTGCTGGAGCGCATCGATTACACCTACGATGTGGATGGAAAACGCACGTCGAAAAACACTGCAAACTACACGTACGGCGCAGGCCAGCGGCTCACGCAAGCAGGCGCGCAGGCGCTGACCTACGATGGAGGAGGCCGCGTGCAGACGATGGGGAGCCTCGCGTTTAGCTACAAAAACGGCGACCAAATCGCCACCGTGAGCAACAGTGCAACCGGCTATAGCGAGACGTTCTCGCACGACGCGCTCGGACGGCGGATCAAAGGCGTGAGTGGCGGACAGGAACGCCGCTTCGTCAGCGCACCGATGGCCGGGGCCGGACTCGACGCGATGCACGTCATCGCCGATGGAGCCGGACAACCGCTCGCGACCTACGTGTATCACGGAAGTGTGCCGCACATGCGAATCAACGCCGGAGGCCAGCCGGAATACTACCTCACCGACGCAATGGGCTCCGTCATCGGCCTGGCCAACGCCGCCGCCGCGCCCGTGGCGACCTTCCGTTACGACGGATTCGGCACGCCCACAGTAATGACCGGCGCGCCAAGCACGATCCCCGGCGGCGACTACCGCTTCCAAGCCCACTGGCAAGAAACCGCCACCGGCCTCTACCACATGCGAGCTCGTGACTACGACCCGCGCACCGGCCGTTTCCTCACCCGCGACCCCGAACCTTACACTGACCGCGAACCGGAATCGTTGATGCCCTATGCCTTCGCGAACAATAACCCGATGTATTACAGCGACCCGACGGGGCGGTTTACATTGGTCGAGATCATGGTTTCAACCGGAATCCAAACGGGCAAACGGGCACCAGCCGCAGTGTCTAACATCGCAGCTCGGCGGGCTGTGAATAAGTTCGCTTCGGAGTTCCTAAAGGAATTCTTTCTCAATCAATTGCAGTTATTGGTTCCTTGGAGTCCGGCGGATATTTTCTCAGACGGAGACCGGAAAAAAGCGGGAACTAAGTTTGAGGCACTGATGAGAGACGCGATATGTGGTGTATTCAAATCCCCAAGTGTATTTTGGTTTCAGACATCGTTGAGCAGCGTCGGTGAGCCAACCGATAATGGCTACAGCTGCGCGGAGGCGCAATTCTCTGGTAACACGAGGCTTGGTGGATCGAGGGCGGACTTAATCGTGAGCATCGAACCACCATTCAAAGACGGAACAGCTCGAAAAGGAGTGGCGATAGCAGAGTTCAAAATCTCTGGAAAAACATTCTACAATGCTTACAAGCCCAAGGGTGGAACCCTACGGCACCAGTTTAAGGCTATTGCTGGATACGCGCGCGAATACTCATACTCACGCACCGCAGCGTTCATTGCCTTGCAAAAGGGCGGAAGAATCAAAGGCGAGCGAGAAAAAGCGGATGTATTATTCAAAAAACTATTAACAGCGGAGGCGCTGAATGAAAAATTGATTCCTTTGTTTATCTATGGATTCTGATGGCCATTCTGCACTAGCGATTGCGGAAATTCGCGATTCAATTGAATGTGAATCTGATCTCGTTTCGATTCGCGATCTAGAAATTACTTCAATTCCGGCTGAGATTGAGTCTATCCCTTGTTTGGAGAGGCTCTCGGTGATTCGATGTAAACTGACTTCGATCAGTGAATCTCTCCTTCGCTTAAAAAAGTTGAAAATTTTGAATTTGGCCGTGAATAAAATCATCAGGCTGCCAGATTGGTTGCCGCGACTTAAGAATCTCGAATTCTTGAGCTTATCGAATAACGAAATTCCAAGAATCCCGGATACCTGTATTTTCAGTCCAAAGCTAACGGAGTTCGATATTTCACGAAATGCGCTAACCGCCTTTCCTGAGCAAATATTGAAATGGAAAGGGATTCGGTTGCTGAGGTTGCTCGGCAATCGCATCGACCATCTTCCAGAATCGATTTCCCAGATGAAGAATCTAGAGCAATTAGATATTCGCTACATGGGACTTAATTCACTTCCCGTAGCACTGCAAGCGATGCCCCGGTTGAAGTACCTGTGGATAAGTGAGAATCCGCATCTAGGATTTCCAGACGGATTTATCGATGAGCACGGCGGGCCGAGTTCAGCAAAAAAAGTGCTCAATTATTATTTTGCGCATTTGGCAAATGGGCGAACGTAACGACGCCGGAACCTCCATTTCGTGTCCGCGTATGAGGCAACCAAAGCCGACGACATGCCGCCATGCCAACCGCCTACGAGGGGACAAGAACCGTGCCAGCTTCTTACCAAAGCATTGGGACATAAGTGCCATACTTTGGATCCGCCCGGACAGGTCAACTCAAGGTCCACCCACTCCATGAGATGTCCTCGTCAACCAGCATGCGACACCGAATGAGCCCGAAGGACTCGCGAGACACAGGCTCGCCGCTATCGGTCGTGAACGCCACAACGAGCAAGACCCGCGACTTGCACGGGATATGTTCTGAAGCGCAGTATCGGGAACGAGCGTGATGAGCAAGAGAAGCGACACATTTTTGCACCGCCTGACAGCGTTACTCACGCTGTGGGCGTCCGTTTTCGCAACACTCGTGCCGACTCACGTCTCGACGTGGTATTCGAGTGGCAGCGTTCGTGATATCGATGAGGGCGGCTACGAGGTCGCGCTCGTCGAGCAGAACCTGATACGTGTCTTCGATCGCGGCGTCGGCACCGCCGAGCCGCAGCGTTTCTAGCACGGCTGCTATGTGGGTTTGTGTTTGGTTTCGGAGAAGCCCTTTTCGCCGGATTGTCCGAGCGACGACTCGGTATCCACGTCGGCCTTGGCGAACGTGTTCAACGTAATCGTGATGTCGGATATGAGGTTGTAGGTGTCGTGAGACTGCGAGTCGGTGCCAGCGCCCTCGGGGCGGACTTGCAAGAAGACCAAATCGCCCCAGCGTCCGAAGCGCTTTGCCATCCCGGACAGCGTCTCCAATACGGCCCTTTGTCATCGATGCAGAGGCCGCTCCATGTCGGCTAATTGGTGAACAGTTGGTACAACAACGGCGTGATGCCGGAGCGTGTTTTGCCCGAGCCGGTGTCGCCCGTGATGAGTAAGTCGCGGCAAAAGTCCTCGCGCGTCCAGACGAAGCCGCCGAGCCGCGCGACGACTCGTTTGCGAAGGCGAGGCGGCATCACAATCAGGATGATGAACGCAAGCAGCCACGCGCTTACGATGGAAGCGACGAGAACTTTTGCGGGAAGCAGTGCGTTCACTTCGGCTTTTGCTATGTGGTGTCGGCGTGCGCTACTTCGCCAGACGGCTGAGTGACTGTGAACGGCATGTTCGTGGTGCCCACTGCGGGCGCGGAAATGGCGCTGAATAGTCTCGGCTGTGGGCGTCGTCGTGGGTTCGGTTGTGGGCGCTAACGCCGCTCGATTGCCTCGCGTACAAAGTTGCCGGTGGTGTCCACGGCAACGGTCACGCCAGCGGTGGTCAGCATTTCGCGGATGAGGTCGTAGCTCGCGCCCTTTTCGCGGAGCTGCGTGATGCCGTCGCGGAAAGGCAGCAGCTTAGCGTAGCGGGTCTTGCAGGCTGGCGTGAATGCGCGTACGGCTTCCGCGAAGCGCGCCGCTTGTGCGGCAATGTCGGGATTCGTTTTCATACGATCAGAATTTCCTCGTGGTTGCCCGGATGACACCCTCTGTGCTCGGACACTTTTTCTAAGCTCCGCTTAGACGTAGGGCGTCCCTCTTCCAAACCCACGGCGCATTGCCGTGGGCTGCGAAAGGTTTTCCGGCGGGCTTACCGCCGGAGCAGGTTGTTGCTGGTTTTGTTTGCGACCGGAACTGCGGCTTCGTCGAAGCAGAGAGAATGGGATGTGTCTTTCATGATGGTCGGGTTGTCGCACTAATCCACATCTGCGCTGCTCACGCGAAGGCGCACCCTCGCGCCAGACACCCGCGAGAATGCGAGGCGATGCTTTCGCCAAAGACACAAACCAATCTCGCCAACGCGCAGAGCTACTTCGAGGAACACCTGTGCGTCGGTGACTATTACACCGAAAGTGAACGCGTGTTTGGTGAGTGGCTCGGTATTGGGGCGGCGAGTCTCGGGCTTTCGGGCGTGGTCGAGCAGCGACACTTCATCGCGCTTTGTGAAAACCGAAATCCGCGGACGGGCGAGCGGCTTACCGTGCGGCAGAAAACCACTCGCCGCGACGGCGGGCGCGAAGTCGCGAACCGTCGTGTGTTTTACGGCTTCACGCTGTCGCCACCAAAGTCCGTTTCCGTCGCTGCACTCGTCGGCGGCGATGAGCGAATCATCACGGCTCACGCGGGTGCGGTACGCATCGCAATGCAAGAACTGGAGCGATTTGCAGCAACGCAAGTCGCCGTGGGCAACGAACGTCGGGACCGCGCGACGGGAAATATGGTAGGCGCGCTTTTCCAAGGCGACACGTCGCGGACGCCCGATCCTGCCGACATTCCGGCAATTCACCCGAGGCTACGCCGTACCATCTTACGGCTCTCAGGGGAAAATAGTAAAACACGTCCTCTGCCCAACGCAGCCTCCCGCGCGGCAACCAACGCCGCGCAGTACTACGTCACAATTTCCCGCGGACGCAAAAGCATCCGCATCTTCACCACCGACAAAGCGCAACTCGCCGCAAACAGTGAGCGCACCGGAAACCGCGCCCTTTCACTCGATGTTTTCAAACAGCCCGCCCGCAATCTTGTCCGCGAGCAACTCCTGCGAGGAGTGAAACTCGGTCGTGATTTCGCCCGCCGAGTCTGCATGGCCATCGCCACCCGCTGGGCACCCGTCGCGAAGCGAGCCGGTCGCGAATCCATCTCACAATGAAAAACCGCAATTCAACCGAACCAACCACGCCAATCTGCTGACAGCGCGAATCAACCTGCCCGTGACCCCGAGTCGAACTCCCAAACGGCGAACTCCACCTCTTCCCATACAACCACCTCGGCTCCGCACGGCTCACGGGGCTTTCCTCGGATACCGAAACGCTGCACCTCATCCTCTCCACGCACGAAGTCGACATCGAAGGCCATTCCCTCCGCGAGCCCGTCCTCGGCATTCAGGATTTCGCAATCAAATGGCTGCGGGAGGTTCCCGAGCGCTATCCGGCGATTGCGTCCGGTCGCGATGAGATAGTCGTTTCGATGCGTGTGGCCGCAGTCTCGGGGTAGCAGCCGTTTGACTGCGCCACGGCGAGCGCACTCGCTGCACGCTGTTCGGCCACGCTCGTCGCAAATGAAAACGGCGAGTAAACCCGCAGTGTCCGATGCAACAACAGAGCCCGAGCTTATCGACAAGGAAGAGCTTCGTCGTCGGCTCAACCTGCCCTCGGTCCGCATGGTCGAGGAATTGATGCGGAAGCGGAAAGTTCCATTTGTGCGGCTCGGGTATCGGACCGTCCGCTTTTCGTGGGTAAAGGTTCTCGCTGCTCTCCAAGCGCTCGAGCATAGGGCGGTCGGGATGTAGTATCGTGCAGCCGTTACGCGGCGCAGTTGCGTGGTGTTTTCAACCTTCTTGGGTCTGCTGAATTTATAGTGCGGCTGGCCAAACTTGTGGCTTTGGACGCGTTCGCTGCTGATAAGACCAGGGGGATGGCAGCCTTCAGCAATCAAATGGAATCCTTACTAAATTATGGCAACAAAACGGCAACTCCGCTGCGTCTCCAGAGTAGTAGAGCGGTTTCCTAAACCGTTGATGTGGGTTCGATTCCCGCCGGGGACACTTCCTGCGTTCTGACAATCGACAGACGCTCGTGGGCCGCCGTGTCTGTCGGCTGTGATTTGCGTGCGCGGCGGTGACAAAAATGACAAGCGAATTGGCCGCAACTTGAACGGGCGCTTCTACACGCCGAGCGCTTTCTGCATTTGCTCGCGGACAATGGTCAGGCGCTTCACATCGCCGCCGCCGACTTCCGCGGTGGCCCATCCGGTGAAACCAATCTCAGTGAGCGCCTCGCGCACTTTGTCCCACGGGAGGTCGTCGTCGGGGCTGGTGATGTCCACAAATTTGTCTTTCGCACGGCTGAATCCCTTGATGTCGAGCTTCACGGCGCGGCGTCCGAATTTGCGGATCCAGTCGCCGGGCTGGCCGTATTTCCAGTGGTTTCCGATGTCATAATACATGCCGACCCATGGGCTGTTGAAGCTATCAACAAACTTGACGAACCGGTCGGCGCTCTGCTCGGGCTTTGCGTCGTGGTCGTACATCATGCGATTCCACACGTTTTCGAAAAGGATGGCCTGGCCGAGTGATGCAGCGAGGGGAAGGCTCTTTTGGATTTCCTGGCGGCACCGCTCTTCGATTTCCTCGGCCGGTCCGTCCTCGCCTTTTCCTACAACAATGAGGATGCCGCTGCCGCCTGCTGCGTGCGAGACGCGCAAACAGTGGTCCATGTTGGCCCGCGCTTTTTCGCGGACCTCCTGCTTCGGGTCGGTGAGTCGCACTCCCCAGTGCGTGTGATTGATCGCATTGTGCACGAAAACGCCGGAGTCTTTCACGGCCTGACGCGCTTGTTCGGGTGTGAAGTTGCCAGCTTCATCGAAATCGACACCGTCAAAGCCCGCATCGGCCGCCATTTTGAGGCGCTCGGCGATGGTGAGTTTTTTGTCGCCCGACTTCGAAGCAATCATCCCCAGTTTGCACGAGAGCAAAATGCGGCGCGAAAGTGCGGGACGAATAATCGGCGCGGCTTCCTGCGCGATGGCCGGCGTCGCGAGTGCGGCGGTGGCGGCTGCGCTGCTGGTGAGAAAATGACGGCGTGAGATGGTTGGCTGGGACATACGATATACTGGAAAGTTCACCTTCGTTGTCGGTCAAGCGAGAGGCGGAGTCAACTGCGGGAAGTTGAATTTCGGGAGCGGGATGCGGCGAGCATGTGCGGGATGATGCGCTGACCACGCCCGCGCGTTCAAACCGGGTTCGCATTTGGCTTCGGCCTCGACCGCCTTGCGATGATCATGAGCGGAACTCCGGACATCCGCTATTTTACAAACAGCGACCAGCGCTTCCTCGGGCAGTTCTGAGTGGTTCTTGCCACCCGCGTTGCAAGTGGACGCGACTACGCAAACCCGGTCAGCGTGAATGTGCGGCGGGGCTTTGTGCCGCAGCCGTGCTGGAAGGCGTCCACGAGTGAATCGGCACGGTCGGCCGTGAGCAGGGGCTGGGGGCGGAGTAGTATTGAGAGTGCTACGAAGTGAGGCGACGGTGACGACGGCGTCGCGACTCGGTCTCGAACGATGCCACACCGTCCACGCGATAAAGAAAGTTCACGAGTGTATCATCAGTCAACGCGACGACCGCATTCGCGATCACTTTTGCGCCCAGTTTCGTGCAGAGATTGAGAACGCGGATGTACTGACGTTCAGGAAGATCGATCCAGAGGTCGGCATCCAGCGTGGTTGCCGGGACGCCCTGCAGGATCGCCGCCGTCATTCCGGCGACTTGAAACCGAATCTTTTCCGCTCGGAGAGCTTCGATAAGCCGAGCGAGCGGAGAAAATTCTGGCTCATCCGCCAGCGCTCGTCCGGCGACGCCGCGAGACTGCGCGCGATCAGGAGCCGCTCGCTTTCGTCGAGGTGGCTCAGTGCTTCCAGCCTTTTTGCGATTGCCCGCATTTTTTTTCCACGGTAAAGCACGTATTCCGAACTCGCTCCCGCCGCAAGCCTGATGTCCGCGCCGTATCTTCGAAATCCAAAAAACGAACCGCTACTTCGCTGTGATGACCAAGTCTTCGATCTTCATGTTCGTGGCGTTGTTATCCAGGCCTTGCATCATGGGGACGAACAGAAGTTCGTGACCGAGCGTGAGCTCTACTTCGGCGGTGAATGGAACGGGCGTGCCGTCGCGCGGGAGCTGCACGGTGATTAACTCGGCGGCTCGTTGGGTGTCTTTCTTGCGCAGAGAGAGCGGGAACATTTTTGCGCCGCCTTCCCACGGTTTGCTGCTGGCGGTGCCGGTGATTTTGTAGGTGCCGCTTTTCGGCGCGATGAATGCGAGGACGGGGATTTTCGGGAAGTTGAATTCGTTGCCGCCCCACGGTCCGAGCGCTCCGAAGTTTACTTTGCCGTCCTCGACGCGTGCGCTGGGATGTCCGCCTTGCGAACGGTCGGGCGCTATCCATGCGCCGTTGCCCCAGACGAGCGGCGAGTAGTTTGCGGTCATGATGGCGTCGGCGGGATAGAGCCGATCGAGCCGCCAGACGGGCTGGCCGTTTGCGGCGATGGGATTGCCGGCGGCTCCGTTTTTCTGCGTGCCTTCCCACGAGGCGGGCAGGCGGTATCCGGCACTCGCGGCGGTCGCCTTGGCGTCGCCGAGGGAAATGGAGAAGTCCTTGAGCTTGCAATCACCGCCGGCAAATGCGCCGTCGATCTGCGGGAGCAGCGTGAGTTCTTCGCCTGCGCTGAGCTGGACGGTCTTGCCGTCGAGCGAAGCCTCCGCGCCGTTCTCGATGGAAACGCTGCCGATCTTTTCCACGGCGGTTGCCGTCTTTTTGAGCAGGTGGAGCGTCGTCTTGTTTTTGCTGTCCCACATACGACACGCGACGGTGCCATGAAGCGCGAACGTGCCGGTCTGCGGTGCTACAAATGTGAGTCCGGCAGTGCGGAGGAAACGCTCGTTTTCTTTCGCGCCGTGCGGTGCGCGGGTGCCAAAACCGAGCACGCCGTCTTTGAGATTCGCGCCGGGTTGTCCGCCGAATCCGCCTTCCTTCACGTTCCAGTCCGTGCCGGTCCAGACCATGGGTTTGAAGTTATCGCGGCTCTTCCAGTCAGCAGGCCAGAGCTGCTCGAGCTTCCAAATCGGTTTGCCGTTCGCGAGCGCGACGCTGCCTTCGCTGTCGCCTTTCGTTTTGCTCTCCCAGACAGGCGGGAGTTTCCAGACAGATGATGCGCCGGGCGCGGTGGTGACAAAGCTCGCGTTCTTGCGGTCGAGCGGAGTGAGCGCGGCGAGGAATGTTTTTCCCGGAGTTTTTGCCGATGTGTAGAGCACGACGGCTCGTCCGGTTTTTGAAAGCGTGAGTTTCTTCGGCGCAGGGCCGTTGTTTCCCATGATGTCTTCAGCGGTGAGCGGTGCGCCGAAGTCCGGAAGGTCCACGATCACGTCGGCCTTCGACTCGCGGTCGGCATACGCGATCATCACGCCGCGACCGTTCCGCAGATCCTGAAAAACACAGAAGTTCGCGCCAGACGGGCGCACGAAGCCGACTTCATCGCTGATGCCGATGTGATGGTTCAGCACGTTCCACATTGCGACGAGCGGGAGCGGATAATTGTACCAATCCCACAGCAGCGTGCCCGGCCCGCTGTAGTCCCAAAAGCTCTGCCCGTGCGTCTCGTAGCCGGTGTGAAAAAGAATCGTCTTTTCCTGACCTGCGACGGTCATCTCGGCGACGCTTGCAGCGTGCGCATTCGTGCTTTGTGCGGCAGTGAGATGCGTGCAGGCGATGGGTTCATCCACCGCCGTATTGGTGTAGGCCCAGCCTTCGTTGAACCACAGCTCGACATGCTTCCCGCCAGCTTCGTCCATATTTTGTTTCATGCGTTTGATGCCCTGCGCATCGCTCAACCAGCCGGCGTGGTAATCGTGCCACGAGACGACATCGATATACTTCAGCCCGCCCGCTTCGAAAAACGCCGCATTCACCGGACTCGGGATTCCATAGACATTGTTGACCATGATTTTCGCCGCCGGATCGGTCGCGCGGATGAGCTTTGCCGTGCGGATATTGAACTTCGCGTACTCGGGGTAAAATTTCTCCCACTTGTCGAACTCGGGCTCATTCGAGATTTCGAAAATGATCGACTTCCCTTTGAAATGCACCGCCGCCGCCTTCACATACTTGTCCCACGCGGTCTCGATGATGAGGTCTTCCCAGCGCGGGTCATCGGCGGGCCACTTCATATCTAGCGGCAGCGGCTGACCGCTGTGCTCCTTATCCATCAGCCCCACCGGCCAGCCGTAGAGCACGACGTGCTGCGAAACGCCGTAGCGAGCCGCGAGTTCGAAGTCCGCCTCGTGCCAGTTAAACGGGGCGTCTTTCGTCGGTTGGAAAAAATGCCACTTCGTCTCCGGGAACCACCGCGTCCAGCCAAAGCCGATGCGCTGATACTTCTGCAACATCTGCTCGCGTCCCGCGAACGAACCGCCGAAGCGCTCGCGGGGATCCGGCTTCGTCGCCGCCTTCGGATACGGGAGCGAAGTCAGCGGAAAGTCCGACTTGTCGATCACCGCGCCTTTGGCATCGAGCACCGAGAGCCGCGCATACACAAAGCCGACGCGCGTCAGCGGAATCGGCGTCGTCGCTGAATACGTCTTGCCCGGAGCGAGAGTCACCTTCTTGTCGATCGGCGCGGCGACCGGTGTCTCGCCTTCATAGTCCACGAGCTGCCAGCGCACCGTCACGTCGCGCGGCTGCGTGCCGGGATTCGAGACATGCGCCGCCATCTGCGCCGTCGCGCCTTTTTCGAACGCATTGCCGGCAGCGCCTTCCCAGCCGGTCAGATTTGTGCAGTCCGCCACCACCTCGACTTCGCGGCGGGGCACGTAGACCGGAGAGCCTTCCTTGCCCAAATTCACCGTCACGCCATCGATGAGAATCGGCTGATTGTATCCGCCGATTTGCACGAGATAATGAGGGTTTGGCCAGAATCCATCCGCTGGCACATCAGCCGGCCACGAGAACGACACGCGCTTCCATTCCGTGCCGATATTCGCGCTCTGCTCCGATTCGCGCATCCACAGACGCTTCGCCTTCGTACCCACTTCTCGCGCGCTCGGCGGCATCTGCACACCCACGCGCCCCGGCTTCTCGCCTTTCACGAAGAACGACACCGTCATCAACTGTCCGCGCTCCGCCACGAACGGAGCGCTCATCACATTCCCCTTCGCGATCCGCAGCGCAAACTCCCCCGCAGGCGCATCGTGGACGAGCGTATGATGTTTCGGATCGATCTGATGCCAGTAAAGCAACCCGCCCTCAAACGAACCATTGCGCAGGAGATTTTCCGGAGCCGCGTATGCGGACGAAGCTGCAAGGATGGCGAGCAGTGAATGGCAAAAAATCCGATGCATAGATGATGGACAGGGTAAACCAATTCGCACCGCCCTTTCTTTGCGGATAACGTGGCTTCGGGTCGTTGCTGCGGCGCCTCGCCGCTTGCGCGCCGAGTGCGACGGGGCGTCGCATGCACTTTCTGCGCCGAGGGCGTCGCAGCAACGGAGCCCAGCCGCACAAATCCCACAGGAAGTCGAAAACTTCATCTCCCGCTGGGCAAAAGCCGAAGCCTCCGAACGCGCCAACGCCAAAACCGCTGGCCGAGCGTGTGAAGGCAACCGAACAAGCCCTGCGCGAAGCCGCCACCGCCGTAACCCCCGCCGAACTGGCAAAGCGCTTCCTCCGCGCCAAACCCGAAGACCTCGCCGAAATCCTCGAAACACTAGTCTCCATGAGCCGCGCGCATCAGGACGGGGAGAAGTTTAGCGCGTAGCCGCGCGGCGGTAGCAATGGAAAGTGGGCGCTCAAAGTAAGACAGGTTTCCAACCGGTCTCCGACGCCCGCAACCCAATCAGATGCCC
Organism: Verrucomicrobiaceae bacterium; assembly: GCA_043755735.1. Taxonomy (GTDB): domain Bacteria; phylum Verrucomicrobiota; class Verrucomicrobiia; order Chthoniobacterales; family Chthoniobacteraceae; genus SXWH01. The sequence goes on from JAYUSJ010000385.1 coordinate 11,888, forward strand.
GCTTTTCAGTGGCTCGCTGGGACGGCTTGGAAAGCCGTCTTACTTTCGCTGCGCGGAGCATGACGCACTTTGCATTGGACGATCCCAGCACCGCACCATAAATGCCGCCCTTGAATTTTCCCCTACACTGAACACCTTACCCTGCACTCCATGCACCCGACACTCTTCCGCCTTCTCGCCATAGCACTCGCCGCCATCACGCCGCTTTCGGCGCAGGTGACGATCAATGAACTCTCCGCTGCGCCGAATGAACGCGCGCTCCGCTATGATGCGACCGGGCAGCCCCGGCTCGGCTCGGGACCGGCTTGGTTTGATTCGGCTTATGACGCTTCGTCGTGGCTCACGGGTGCGGGGCCGCTGGGCTTTAATGCGGGCAACACGGGGCTGGGCACGAACCTCAAGACGACGCTGGATGGCGTGCCCGCAATGGTCTTCACCGGCGACGGTGCGCGAACCTTCTACAAGGACTACGGAATCATGGCGATTAATGGGGGCGTGTATGACGGCAGCGGCGTGTGGTCCGAGCCAAACGCAATCACCGACTACAGTTTCGGCATCATGCACGGCCGCGCATTTGAGCGTCCGCTTTTCCTCGAGTGGCTGCGCAACGACGGACAGCCCGGCTTTTCTGAAGACGCGGGCATTCGCATCGCCAGCAGCCCGTTCTCGCGCCCGCGGCTCCGGCTCACGCAGACCGCCGCATCGCCGTGGCCGGCGAATGCGACCGAGAAGCCGAGTTTCAATCTTTTCTTCCGCGAAGACTACGGAAACGCCGAGCTGAGCTATCCGTTCCTCGGGCAGGATTATCCGGTCAATACGTTCGATGAACTCCGCCCGCGCGCCGGCAAAAACGACATCAGCAATCCGTTCATCAAGGACGAACTCGTGCGTCGTATGTTCCGCGACATGGGCCGCCTCAGCGTGCAGGGCAACATCAACACGCTCTACATCAACGGCGTTTACAAAGGCTTCTTCAACACCGTGGAGCGCGAGTGGGGCGGCACCGTCGCACCAGGCGCGGGCATTTACACTGCGCCTATCGTCCTGCCCGGCCAGTTCGTCGCCCGCGCCATTCGAAGCCACGGCGATCCAACTGGCGGTGGGACGTGTCATGAAAGTGGGGCGCGTTCAGAGCTTGATGATGTAATTCACGTAGGCGTTGACAGGCCGGGTCTCGTTGCCGCCCGTCGCATTGGTGGTGCCCTTGGGGTTTCCTGTATCTATCCCCATTCCGCCACCAACATTGTTCGCAATGCCACTGATGACGCGTATCGGCAGAACATGGGCGTGTGATCGAAGCTCATCACCCTGCGTGCTGCCAACATTGTTGCCGGACACACCGCCTGCCGCCATGGCTGTTCTGGCGGTCTTGTCCGGATCCCTGCCCGCCGTGCCATCAACACCACGCAAAAACCGGCCCCGATAATCTGGGAGGTTGAAATGCGTGCCGTCAGCCGTCCCGTGGGCGGTGCCGATCACTCCAAACAGGCGTGAGTATGCCGGGTCCGCGCGCAGCTGCGAACTGCCGTCGCAAAAGACCCAGCCGGCCGGGGCCACCGTGCCAGCAAAGGGCATCACCGAACCTGTTGGAACCAGTGCCTGGGCGACATCGGCGACGAGCTTGTCGAAGGTGATGGTCGTGTCCGCCAGCTTGCTGCCGAGGACGCTCGCATCGGCGATTTTGTCCGCGGTGATTGCTCCATCGGCCACACCGCCCGCCACCATCGCATAGCCCACCGCCGCGAGGCGCTGGTCGGGCGTGAGGAGCTGGGAGCCATTGGTGCCGTCATTGAACCACACGCGCAGGCGCACGTCGGAGTTGGCGAAGACGGAGTTGGGAATGGCCGTCATATTCGCCAGCGTGGTGTCGCCAAGCAGGACGGAGTAGAGGCCCTTGGTGACGGTGAGGGCGACGGCGGCGGCAGGCTCGGTGCCATCGAGGTGCGTGCCGTCGTTTGTCCAATACGCGGTGGTGCCGGCGGCATTGACGAGGGCGAACTTGAACGAGCCGGAGCCGTCGAAGTTCACCGTGCCGACGGCGACACGCCCCTGGTAGTTGATGATCTGCGGCACCTGCGCGTGAAGCGCGGCAGTGAGCAGGGCGAAGGCGGAGATAATTGCCGCCATGAGTGTTCGGATGTTCATATGAATCGGTATGCTGAGTGTTCCAGGTCGGACGAAGTTCCGGCTTTCCTGTCCATCAGTGCTCCCACGGCGTTCTGGGCGAAATTCCGCTGGAGCATTGAATTCAGTGCATTGATAGCGATTGCGGAGCTGTCGTCAATTGCCCGCTCCCTTGAGAGAATCGAACCGCCAAGGAAACTACGGGCGCGCCGTGTTCACGAATTTGCCCATTTTTGACGGGTCCTAGGGATCGCTCGGCATCCGCCCATGCGGCCGGCATTGTAGTTCCAGCACGCTTGCCTAAGAATGTGGCAGTGGTGTGGAACGGCGAATTCGGCCACACTGTCTATTCGCAAGGCACGCTGACAAAGGACAACTACGGACGCGACCACCACCCGCGCACCTTCTGCATGTGGATGGCCGACGGCGGAATCAAGCTTGGCATCAGTTTCGGCGAGACCGACGATTTTTCCTACAACATCGTCGAGGCACCCGTCCCCCTCAACGAGCTAAACGCCACGATCCTGCACTGCATGGGCATCGACCACACACGCTTCTCCGTCCCCGTCCAAGGCCTCGACCTCCGCCTCGACCTCCGCCTCGACCTCCGCCTCACCGGCGTCGAGCCCGCGCGGGTGGTGAAGGAGTTGCTGGCGTAGGCGACGAGAAGGACAGGTTTGCTCCGTATCAAAACCGCGCCGTTCAAAATCGAACGGCGACTTCGGAAGCGATGGTGAACGGCAGTTCGCTATGCTGCCCTTCTTTGCCGCTTGCTCTACAGGGCGGAAAGCGTAAGTCGTCGCTGCATCTGACCATGAAACGTCTTCTTTTCCTCGCAGCACTTTTGTTTTGTAGCTCTGCCTCGTCCCGCGCTGTTGAGGTGGTCTCGGATACGGCAGTGTGGGGGTTTGCCACGGACTTTTTGAGCTATCGCAATGCGACGAGCAAGGGGTGGAACTTCGGGAACAGCGCGGCGAATGCTCCGACGGTGACTCTGCTGGGCACTACGCTGACGGGCAATCTCGGCGTAAGCGATGCGCCGACGGGCATCAGTTTTACAACGGCTCCACTGACTTATGCGATCGGCGGGTTTACGTGGACGGGCGCGCCGGAGCAGGCGGCGCGGGATTCGATCAGCAAGGGCGGGCTGCATGGGGGCTCGGGATTTTTTGTGATGAAACTCGCGGCGACCGCGGGGAAGACTTACGTCATCGATATTCTTGCGCTGGATGCGTTTGCGCCGTCGGGTGGACGCGCGATGGATGTGCTCGTGGATGGGGTGATGGCGAAGAACGATTGGCTTATCCCGGTGGGGAGTCCATATAATCGGGTGCTTCGGCTGCGCACGGTGGCGGATGCGGATGGCATCGACCTGCGCCTGGACCGAGGCTTGGCGGACTTGTCGGGGAATCCCGCGATTTCGGCGGTGGCGCTCACGGAAGAAGTTGCGTCGCCCCCGGTCATCGGAACGGCTCCGCGCTCGCAGACTCAGCCGATTGGCGGGACGGCGATGTTTTCGGTCGTGGCGGGCGGCTCGCCGCTGACGTATCAATGGCGGAAAGGCACGGTGCCGATTGGCGGTGCGACGGCGGCGACGCTCACGATTTCGCCGGTCACGGCGGGCGATGGGGCGAACTTCGACGTGGTGGTGACCAATGCGCAGGGCTCGGTGACGAGCAGCGCGGCGACGCTGGCGACGGTGGTGCCGCTGGCTCCGGCGGGCAGCGGGATTTTGCAAAATCTTGCGGGCTATTGGCGCTTTGATGAAGCGATGGGCGGCACAGCGGCGGATACTTCGGGACAGCACAATAGCGGAACGCTGACGAACTACTCGGCGGCGACGAATACGTATTGGACGGCGGGGAAAGTGGGCGGCGCGCTGCGGTTTGCGGCGGGCTCCACGAACGAGCACGTGATCGTGCCGAACTTCCCGAAGACTACTTCGGCGTATTCCATTTCGGCGTGGGTGTGGGCGGATTCGCATCCGGTGTGGGCGAGCATCGTGAAGAACTGGTATGGCGAGTTTCATTTTGGCCTGGATCCCGGAACCGGGGAACTGAGCAATTACATCGGGCTGGCAAGTGGCAATCCTAGCGCGAAGGAGGCGAGCGTTTTCCCGACCGGCTCGTGGCAGCATGTCGCCTGCACAGCGGATGGCGCAAATCTCCGCGTGTATCGCAACGGGCTGCAAGTGGCGTCCACAGCCTATAGCGGCACACTTTTCACTCCGCCGCAGGCACTGAGCATCGGAGCGAAGATTGTGGGAGCTTCGACGGATAGTCACTGGCAGGGGCTCATCGACGATGTGGCACTGTGGAATCGTGCGCTTTCCGCAGGCGAGATTTACAATCTTTTCGCTGCGGGCTCGGCGGGACTGGACATCACAAACGCCGCGCCTCCCACACCGGCAAGCGCGCTCGTGATCAACGAATACATGGCGGACAACGTCGGTGGAATCGAGGACGAAGACCGCGATTCGTCGGACTGGATCGAGCTGTATAATGGCACTGGCGCGGCGGTGAATCTGAACGGCTACTACCTCACCGACGTCTCCACGAACCTCGTGAAATGGAGCTTCCCGGCAATGACGATCAACAGCGGGCAATATCTGCTCGTGTGGGCGAGCGGCAAGAACCGCCGCATCGCGGGGCAGCCGCTGCATACGAATTTCCAGATCGATGTGGATGGCGAGGAACTCGCACTCGTGGCTCCAAACGGAACGACGATCGTGCACCGCTTTAACACGCCACTCACGTTCACAGCGGGGCAGACTTTTCCGCACTACCCCGCCGAGACCAATGTCAGCTTCGGTCTGCAAAACGCTGGGACGCAAACAGCGTTCTTCCCGGTGCCGACGCCGGGTCAACCGAACGTCGCGCAAGTCGATCCGCGCGGTGCGTTGATCAGCCAGCTCTCGCACCTCCCGCTCGCACCGACGGCGGGACAGTCCATCAATGTCACGGCGCGCATTCGTCCGGACCAGACCAGCGCTACAGCAAATACGATCACGAGCGCGACGCTGCGCTACCGGCTGATGTACGGCGCGGAGCAAACGGTCGCGATGCACGACGACGGGCTGAATGACGACACGCTCGCTGGCGATGGGTTTTTCACCGGCACCATCCCCGCGTCGCTCGGCGCAACTGCGGGACAGATGGTCCGTTGGAACGTTACCGCCGTGACTTCCGAGGGGCGAACCACCCGCGCACCGCGTCGCCTAATCACCGAATCGCCGGAGTACGAAGGCACCGTGATCGCCGACCCCGGCATCACTTCGCCGCTTCCGGTCATTCACCGCTTTGTAGAAAACGCAGCGGCAGCGGAACTCATCACCGGCACGCGCTGCGAGATGTTTTACAACGGCGAGTTTTACGACAACTGCTTTACGCGCATCCGCGGCAACACGTCCATCGGCTGGCCGAAAAAGAGCTACAAAGTCGAGTTCAACAAAGGCGACAAATTCCGCCTGCGCGCCACGCAGAGCCGCGTGGATGAGTTCGACCTCAACACAACATTCACCGACAAGAGCTACGTCCGCGCGCAAATCGTTAGCGAGATGTATAGCGCCACCGGTCTCGCGACGCCGGAGATTTTCCCCGTGCATGTCCGGCAAAATGGGACGTTCTATTCCGTGGCGCTTTACGTCGAGCAGCCCGACGGCGACTTCCTCGGGCGGAACGGACTCGACCCGGATGGCTCCTACTACAAAGCCGTCGGCGACCACGGCGCGTGCGATTTCACCACGGCGTCCGCATTCGATAAAAAAACGCGGCTCGATGAAGGGTATGCGGATCTCGAAGCGCTCGTCACCGCAATGGGCCTCACCGGCACGGCGTTGGAGACATGGCTCTTCGACAATCTCGACGTGCCGCAAGTCGTGAACTTCATGGCCGGAGTCGCCATCACGCAGAACATCGACGCTTCGAACAAAAACTACTTCATGTATCGCGAAAGCGACGGCGCGCGCGAATGGATGTTCATTCCGTGGGATCTCGACCTCAGCCTCGGGCCCAACGCGCTGAATACCGACACGATCGTATTTTCGCAAAACTCGCCGTCCACGCCCGCCTGCACGAGCCATCCGTTCCTCGGCGTGCGGCCCTGGCAGCTTCAGTCGAATAAATTCAATCGCTTGCAGGAAGCAATCGTCGCCAACCCGCGAACCCGCGCGATGCTCGTGCGGCGCATTCGCGCAATGAACGATCAGTTTCTCGCGACGAACTGGTTTCAAAATCGCATGGATGTTTTGAAACCCACGCTCCAAGCGGACGTGGACGCCGACCGCGCGAAGTGGGGCGCGAGCTCGCATTTCAATTGGAGCGGCGGCGGAATCGTCACGCTCACGCAGGCGATGGATCGCATCAAAAACGAATACCTCGCGCCGCGCGTCGGCTATCTCATGACGACGCACGCTGCGCCGGAGACGCTGAATTTTTCCACCGGACTCGGCAGCGCGGGAATCCCAGCCAGCCAGCCCGCAGCGCCAGTCATCACGTTTGGCGACATCGAGGCGAATCCCGCGAGCGGCGTGCAAGATCAGGAGTTCATTGAGCTTCGAAACACCGGCGTCGCGTCTGTAGACATGAGCGGCTGGACGCTCAGCGACGGCGTGAGTTTCACATTCAAAGGCGGAACCGTCGTGCTCCCCGGCGAGAGTATTTACGTCACCCCGGACCGCTACGCATTTCGCCAGCGCACGACTGGCCCGCGCGGCGCGGAACGACGACTCGTCACCGGCGACGCGTCCGGTCACCTGAGCAATCTCGGCGAAACGCTCACGCTCAAAAACGTCGCAGGAACCACGATTGCGAGCATCACACTTCCCGCCACGCCGAGTCCGGCACAGCAGCATTTGCGCATCACCGAGCTGCACTATCATCCGCCCGGCGACGGGCTCGCGGAGTTCATCGAACTGCAAAACACAAGCACGACCGTGACGCTCGACCTCAATGGCATTCACTTCAGCGATGGCGTGGAGTTCGCATTCACTGCATCCATACTCGCGCCCGGCGAGCGCATCTTCATCGTCCGCAACACCGCTGCATTTACCGCAGCGTTTGGCTCAGGATTCCGCATCGCGGGCGAGTTTGCGAACGACACCAACCTCAGCGACGGCGGCGAACGCGTCGCGCTCGACGATGCGAACAACAGCACGATTCAGGAAGTCACTTACAACGACACCGCGCCGTGGCCCGTCACCTCCGACGGCTCCGGCGCTTCGTTGCACTTCATCATCGGCAGCACCGATGCACCTGGAGTGCCAGAAGCAGTCCGCTGGTTTGCCCTCGCGCCGAATCCCGGCGGCGTCCCGAACGACGCGGACGGCGATGGCCAGAGCAACCTACGCGAGTGGATCGCAGGCACCGATTCCGGAAACTCCGCGAGCCGTTTCGTGATTTCCAGCACCGTGAAAAACGGCGATGAAAGCATCATCGGCACATTCCCCGGAGCGGCCGGAAAGACCTACCGCGTCTTCACCTCACCCGACCTCGTGACGTGGTCGCCGCTCGGCGCAATCATCGCGCCCGTGGCAAACGGCACGCAGACATTCACCGACCCGACGCCCGGAAGCGGCGCAAGGTTTTATAAAGTCGTGACGCCTGCGCCGTAGTCCGCATCGAATAGGTTGACTCTCTACGGAAAAGGCTTCCCCACACACCCATCGTGGAACGTCGGACGATCGGAACGAAGGTAGAGCCCCGAAACTGAGTCACTGCGCAAGCGTCTAAACCAGCTCCGACATCGCGCCCGTCGCGTCGGAGAATTTCTCCGTCTCGGCTCCCATCTTTTGCGCGACGGTGAGCAGGACGTTTGCGAGCGGTGGATGTTTGTCCGGATCGTGCGCGATGTGATGACCGTGCTTGAATCCGTACGCGCCACCGCCCGCGACGATGAGCGGGAGATTTTTCGGCGAGTGTTCGCCGCGCGGACCGCTGTTCATTCCGGAGCCGTACACGATCATCGTGTGGTCGAGCATCGGGCGTCCGCCTTCGTCCGTGGACTTCAGGAACGTCATGAATCGCGAGAGCCGCTCAAGGTATCCGCGGTCCACGGCGGCGAGTTTTTTGAGCATCCCGGCATCGCCACCGTGATGCGAAAGCTCGTGATGATTCTCCCCGCCGACTCCCAGCCCACCTGCTTCGCGCGCCCATTCAAAGGTGATGACGCGCGTCGTGTCGGTGACAAATGCGAGGTAGCTCAGCTCCAGCATCACATCGAGCCACATCGGGCGGTCGTGGCCGTCACCTGGCTTGCTGTTGAGTTGAAGTCCTGCGGAATCGACCTTGGGCTTCGGCACATCCACCCACTCGACCTGACGCTGCACGCGTAGCTCCGTCTCGCGCACCGAATTCAGATACTCGCCGAGCTTGTTCTGGTCCGCGCGTCCGAGCTTTTTCTCAAGCGACTTCGCCTCGCCGAGGACGTCGTCAAGGATACTGCGCTTCTCCGCGTACCGCTTCAGCGTCGCATCTCTCGAGGCCGCATCGTCGGGCACAAAGAGACGCTCGAACAAACGCTGCGGGCTGTTTTCCGTGGGCAGCGGTGTGCCGTTGCGATCAAATGCGAGCGTGTGACTGTGCAGCGCTGCGCCCGTTCCCGATTGGTCGCCAATCTCGATGGAAGGAAACCGAGTCTTCGCGCCAATCTTCTCCGCGATGACCTGATCCACGGAAACCGTATTCGTGTAATCCTTGCCCGGCACCGCCTTCAAATCCGCGCCCGTGAGCCACGTATCACCGCCGCTGTGGCCGCCCGTGCAGCGCGGATGCCCTAGCCCGGTGAGCACGGAAAACTGATCCTGATGATCCTTCAGTGTCTCCAGTGTCGGCGACAATTTGTAGCCCTTGCCCTTCGCCTGAGGCACCCACTCGAGAATGTTCACGCCATTCGACACGTAGCAGAAAATCGCCCGAGGTGTCGGCTTCGTGCCGGACTTTGCAAGCGGCTTGTAAGTCGAAGGTGCAGCGTGAACGGAACGCGGCATCATCGCCTCCAGCAAAGGAAGCGCGAGCGTTACACCGAATCCGCGAAGTGCGGTGCGGCGGGAGATGGGTGTGTGGAAGAGTGGATTCATGAGATCGGGTGAGATTGAAAATTGAAAATTGAAAATTTGAGATTTTAAATTTGCGCGGGTGAAGAGTTGCCAGAACCCGGACGCGCTTTTCCGCGCACGGTGGCGATTGATTTTCCGAGGATACGCGAAAGCTGTTCGCATTCATCCAATATCTCGCCGATGCGGTTGACTGGGAGCAAATCGGCCATTGGGATGAATCGTAACCATCCACGCGTCTCAACGAGCTCCTTTAGTGCGACATTCACTTTGTGCGCAAAGTCCGCACGGCTCTCCGCGGCGCAGCCTTCATCGTAATTTGGCGGTGCAGATGTCCCGCAACGCACAAGCTGCCCCGCAACATGGCGCCCCAAACGAGTGTCAGGCAATGCATCAACAACCTTCCCGACTCGCGCCGCAAATCTCCAGAGACGCTCCGATAGTTCCTCCGAATTCACGCGTGGCCTCCAATCAATTTCAAATTTTCAATTTTCATTTCTCAATTTTCAATTGCTCCATCACTTAGTCGTAAAAGCCTCCGAGCTCACAATCGCCGCGATCAGCCCCTTCAGCGTGTATTTCTCCCGCTTCATCTGCTCCACGAAACCGCGCACCGCGGGACGGTCGGAAAAGCCCAGTTCCCGTCCGAGTGCATACGTGGTGAGTTGGTTGGCGAGCGATGTGAGAAACAGGTCCTCTTTTTTCAAAAGCTGCGCCTGCAATCCCTCGACGCCGACGAACTCCGTGCCGTCGGGCATCTTCGCGCTGGCGTCGATTTTCGGATCGTTCTTCTCGATGTGACCGTTGTAGCCGTGGCCTTCCTGTTCGCGCCATTCGCCGGCGGCGTTGAAGTTTTCCATCGCTAGACCGAGCGGATCGATCTTGTCGTGGCAGCGCGCGCAGGACGCGATTTCGCGGTGGATGGAGAGGCGCTGGCGCACGGTGGCTTTATCGATGCCGGGGACTTTCGATTGGATCTCGCCGACGTTTGCCACGGGCAGGCCGGGGTCGGTGCCGAGCAGCGTTTTCATTATCCATGTCCCGCGGACGACGGGCGATGTACGCGTGCCGTTGGATGTGATGCTGTGAACCGACGCCTGCGTGACCAATCCGCCGCGATGCGACTGTGGCGGCGCAGGCACTTTGCGGATGGCGTCGCCCTTCACGCCGGGGATTCCGTAGAAGCGCGCGAGCCGTTCATTGATGGTCACGAAGTCGCTCTTGATCAAACTACGCGCGTCCAAACCCGAGCGCAAAATCTCCGCGAAAAACCCCTCCGTCTCGCGGACGATCGAGATTTCCAAATGCCGGTCGTATTCCGGGTAGAGCGTTTTCGAAGGCGGGTTCGAGCCCACCTTGCGAAGCCCGAGCCATTGCCCGGCGAAGTTCTTCACAAACGACTCGCTGCGTGCATCGGCGAGCATCCGATCCATTTGCGCACGAAGCACGGCGGGCTTTGCGAGTTCGCCGCTCGCCGCGAGTTTCGAGAGAGTTTCGTCGGGCATCGACGACCACAAAAAATACGAGAGCCGCGACGCCAATTCGTGCCCGTTGAGCTTTCGCGGAACGGCCTGCGGCGGCTCCGGCTCCACGAGGTAGAGGAAATGCGGCGACGCCAGCACCGCGGCCAGCGGCACTTTGATCGCCTCCACAAACGACGGTTTCTCCGCGCGCACTTTGTGGAAGAGCGCCATCTTCGCATCCACCTCCGCCGGCTGCACGGCGCGCCGATACGCCCGCGCCATGAACCGCGCCACCACCTCCCGCGCGTACGCCTTCTCGTCCTTGTCCTTGCTTGGCGAATCAAACAACAGCCGCGTGTGACTCGCCGGCGGCCACACCGGATGCATCGGCCCCTCCAGCTCGATCCAGTCGATCATCAGCTCCGGCCGCGCGAACTCATCCTTCCCCTGCATCCAGAAATTCTCGAGCACCTTTGGGATGTCGTATGCGTAGTCGAACTCCAGTCCCGCTTTCGCCGTCGTAAAGAATGCGCGCACTTCGTAAGTCTTCGGCGCGGACTCCGGCGCATCGATATCCAGCTCCGCGAGCTCGCGCGGCGTCCCGCCGAGATGCTGCGTTATTGTCACGCGCGGCGGACCGTAGTCATACATCCGATGCGTGGAAAAATGCTCCACCCCGCGAGCGAACGCATCATCCGCGTATTTCGCACCTTTCGGATTCTTCGCCAGCTCATCATCGCGCCGCTTGCCGAGGATCGCCTTTGCCGACTCCACCACAGCCGCCCGATTTGGCACACGCCCCGCAGCGCGAAACCGCACGACATACTCTCCATCCGTCGGCACCTTGAAATCGCGGAACCCCACGCCTTTGTCCCACGACTCGTGATGCACCACGGTGAATCCGCTCTCCGTCGAGTTCTTCCCGTCGTTCAGGATGATATTATTCGTGCCCCGCTTCACGCGATAGCGGTCGCCGCCGAGTGTATTTTCCTCCGGCTCAAAGCGCCACTGGATCGCCTCAGGCTGGGCGCCCTCCACCAGCGCACGGTCCAGGATTTGACGCGCCGCCGTGTAGTAAAGCTCCACCTGCATCGGCGAAATCGAAAGCGCCTGCCCGATATTGTCAAAGCCCCCCGCCGGTGGGTCTTCGGGGAATTTTTCCGACGGCTTGAAATCCACGCCCACAAGGTCGCGGATCGTATTGTCGTACTCCGCGCGATTCATTCGCCGGAGCACTACACGGGTGGAGCGCTTTGCAATCTCGGCCTTCGCCAGTTCCTGCTCCAGCCATTCCACAAACCGGGCGGCAGCCTCGGGTGCCGGCTGCTTTTCATCCTCCGGCGGCATCTCGTGACCACCTACGGAATTCACCACCTCCTTCCACTTCCCCGCGATCGCCGGGTCCGCAAAATTATTCGCCAGCGTATCCAGCCGCAGCTTCCCCTTCTGCTTCTCCGGCCCATGACACGACGTGCAGTGTTCCTTAATAAAAGGCTGCACCACCTTCGCAAAGCCCGCCGCATCCTCCGCCGCAAAACCCCGCGCCGAAAAAACAACAGCCAGCCCCAGGAAACGGACGACCGGCGATGAAATGAAATTGAACATGCTGAGGAAAACCGTCTGCCATCTTAAACCTTTGCGGACGATCCTCCACGCCGGGCGCGGTCGATTTCGCCAATCACATCCGAACCGTAAAACCGTTCACAAAATGCGCGGCGGCGGCGGTCGTCGTCCCACTCTTCCGGGATCGAGGACCACACGAGAGAGCGCGCCGTAGCCATCATGTCAAAGCCCATAACGCAGCGTTCGCCGGGCGTCCTCGCCATCATCGCGTGAAAAAGCATCGCGTTGATCTCCGGCGGCGTGTCTTTCACGGAGAAACCCGTGTCAGCATATCTGTCAGGTTCAATTTTACTGACCATTCCCGCAGATAGGCCATATCGCAGCCGCTCGCAATAAGGTTCTGCACATCGGACAACTGGCGCTGCGAGAGCGAGTCCTTCGCCCAGTCGAGCTTAGAGAGGATGAGATCCTCCTTACTGACCACCCACACTTCCATATCCTCCACGCGCATCCTCACACGGCGCGCAAATTCATGCCGCCGGTATACATCGTCTTTGCGGACCATGAAATCGACTTTGAGAAGCGTACGCTGATGAATCGCGTTGAAGCTGCTCTGGTGAAGCACCGCATCGCGGGCGGCATCGTTCGAAACATAGTATTCCGCGCCGAGAACCTCCTCAATTCGCGCGGCGTCTTTTAGAAAAAAAGCGACAACGAGATCGATATCGCGCGTCATCCGAGGCTGGGCATAGCAATTCAGCGCGATCGAACCAGTGAGCATATACTCCACGCCTGCAACATCGAGTCGGCTCGTGATATCGCGCAGCGTTTGCAATTCTTCAGTCATCAGCCCCATCTCAACTGATCCAGGTGAACCACCCAAGATCTAAACGCAAATCTCCGCGCTGCGGGCTTTTTGAGGCATGTTGCACCTGCGGGTGTTGCCCTCTACGGTCCCCGAACGCATGAAAATCATCATTCCAGGAGGTTCGGGGCAGGTCGGGACTGTGCTCGCCCGGCATTATCATGAGGCGGGACATGAGGTCGTCGTGCTCGGGCGGAGATTGTACTCTGCGCCATGGAAGGTCGTACAATGGGACGCTCAATCACTCGGGTCATGGGTGGGCGAGTTGAACGGCGCGGATGTCCTGATCAATCTCGCGGGGCGCATCGTGAACTGCCGCTACACGTACAAGAATCGCTGCGAAATCTGGGCATCGCGCGCACGGTCGGTGCGCATTCTCGGCCGCGCGCTTGAACAGCTTTCCATTCCGCCACGGGTTTGGTTACAGGCAGGAACGGCGACGATTTACGCGCACCGGTTCGATGCGCCGAACGATGAATACACGGGAATCATCGGCGGCACCGAGGACAACTCTCCGGACACGTGGCGCTTTAGCATCGATGTCGCGCGGGCGTGGGAAGGCGAGTTTGAACTCGTCAGCGCACCGAAGACGCGGAAGGTGATGCTGCGCTCGGCGATGACGATGAGCCCGGACCGCGGCGGCGTTTTCGACTATCTACTTTGGCTCGTGCGTCTTGGACTGGGCGGCGCTGCGGGCTCGGGAAAACAATACATCTCGTGGATTCACGACGTGGACTTCATCAACGCGATAGACTTCATCATCGAGAACGAAAGCCTTTCCGGTGCCGTGAATCTGGCTTCTCCGAATCCGCTGCCGAATTCTGAATTCATGCAAGCCCTGCGCAATATATGGGGGCAACGCTTCGGTCTGCCTGCGAGCGAATGGATGATCGAACTCGGCGCGATATTTCTCCGCACCGAAAGTGAACTCGTTTTGAAAAGCCGTCGCGTCGTTCCCTCGATGCTTTTGGATGCAGGTTTTCGTTTCCAATACGCGAACTGGACCGACGCAGCGCGAAACCTGTGCGAGCGCCGTAAACGCGGAGTCTAAATGCGGACGCTGAAACCGCCGCTCCTCGTCGTCTACCTCGCCTTCTGCGCAGGGCTTTCAGCGTTTGCGCTCGGTTCGTTCGCGAAGATCATCCAAGCCTACCTCGCCATCCGGTATGACTACCGCACAGAGTTGCTGATGGTCGTGGGGCAAGTGGGGTTTCAGTGGCTATTCATGTGGCATTCGACGTGGGCTGCGCGGCGGACTTACGCGATTCTCGCGCTGAGCGTTTCCATGATCGGCTCGGTGTTGTTGCTTCCGCTCATCGCGATTCACAGCGCGTCCGCAGTCTCGCCATTCTTTGCAACAACTTGGTTTTTCGGCGTCGTAGGCGTCATCTTCCTTGTCCATCACGCTTTTATCGTGAGGGCGAGATTGCCACTGCATCTGACGCTCACATGGGTCCTTTACCGCCTACTGCTCCTCGCATACGTGCTTGTTCCGAGGTCCGCGGCGCTGTGACGAAGGCACGCTTGCGGGGATAAGTGGATTCTGCGAGAAGTCCGACACCATGCGCATACTCTCATCTACGTTGTTCGTTTTAACTCTCGGGCTCGGAACACTCTGCGCTCAAACAACCACAGCTCCCACGACTCTTCCGGCACCGGCGGCTCCTGCGGTGATGGTTCCTTTTTCGCCACAAGAGCAGGCGTTTGCGCGGACGACTTCCGCGTATTTGCAGACCCTGATGCAGACCACTCATGCCGGGCGTCGGGCAAAGGCGACGGACCCGGACCTCGTGGCCTACAGCACGAAACTAAATCGCGGCCTCGTGAACCAATGGACGCCATTTGTGAATGTGTGTCAGGCGCACAAGTTCAATCAGATCGCGATCGATGTGAGTAAGAATTCCGCCGAGGCGATCGCGAAGATGAGCAAGCTGAAGGGCGCGGAGTTTCGCGCGGAGTTTTTCAAATTGACGAAGCCGGAAGCGCTAAAGGCGCTGGCGTATGTGCAGTCTTTCTTGCCGCAGATTCGGAACGCCGAGCTGAAAAAAACCGCGGAGGCGATCGCGGCGACGTTCAAGACGACCGCAGAGTCGCTGGACGCAAAATCGAAAGAACCGTTCACACAAAAGGTTCCGACGAAGGGGAAGTAGGCGGCCCTTTCGGCGCATGATTTCAGGCTCCCGATATGAATTACTCCGCTCGCGGCTTGTCGCCCGCGAGGCATCGGACTTTGCCCGCACGCTGCCGGAGCATGAGTTGCAGTCGCTTTGGTTTTCCGGTGCGTTTGGGCGGGAGTTTCTCGCGACGGATGGACGCAGCGTGCGTGTGGTGCAGTTTGGGATTTGGAATCGCGAATCCGGCCCCGATTTCGCCGAAGCTGCGGTCTCCATCGCCGGCGGCCCGGTAGAGCGCGGGCATATCGAACTGGACCCGGATGTCCGCGATTGGGAACGCCACGGCCATGCGACAAATCCCGCATACGACGGTGTTGTGCTGCATGTTTTTTTTCAGCGCGGCGAGGCCGAGTCCTTCATCCGCACCAGCCAGCATCGCCTCGTGCCGCAAGTCAGACTCAGCCTGTCGATGATCGACGAGCAGCCGGTACAGCAACCCGAGGCCAAGCCGGGGCGCTGCGTCGGCCCGCTGCGAAATCTGCCCGAGGCGAAAGTGCGCGATGTGCTGCGCGATGCGGCGCTTTTCCGGATGCGTCGGAAAGGAGCTGCGCTCGTGCGTGTGGAGGAGATTCACGGCCCAGATGAGATGCTCTTTCAGGCGCTCGCCGGCACCCTCGGCTATAAGTCGAACAAGCTGCCGTTCACGCTCCTCGCGCAGCGACTCCCGCTCAAGATGCTCCGCGCCGCGAAGGAACAGGCGCCTGCGCTGATCTTCGGCGTGGCGGGTTTTCTGGACCAAAAAGACCTCGCCCCGTTCGACTCGCCGACGCGCGTGTATCTTCGCGGCTTGTGGGAACAGTGGTGGCCGCGCCGCGCTGAGTTTGAGCGGCTCACCGTCCCTCGTCCGCTGTGGAAAATGAGCGGCCAGCGCCCGATGAATCATCCTCAACGCCGCCTCGCCGCCCTCGCACAACTCGTCGCGCAATGGCCGCGGGTTCGCGCTCTGCGGGTCGCGTGCCTGCCGGATGCGATCTACGATTTCTGCGCGGAATTGTCCGATGAATACTGGGACGTTCACTACACGGTGACATCCAAGCCGTCGGCAAAACGCATGGCGCTCATCGGCGAAACCCGTGTGACGGAGATGCTTTCGAATGTCTTCTTTCCGCTTGCGCTGGTGAACCATCCGGAGCGTTGGGCGGAGTTCAGCCAACTGCCCGCGCCGCTGAGCAACTCTCGCGTGGAAATCGCAGCGCTGCGCCTCTTCGGCGACAACCCGCTGGGACAGGAACTGCTCAAAAAGGCAGCCTTCCAGCAAGGTCTGCTGCAGGTTTACGAGGACTTTTGCCAGCGCGACGCGAGCGATTGCCAGCGTTGTCTTTTTCCCGAGCAACTCGCCGGGTGGTGACTACGCTTCGAGGTAAAGAATCCGCGCGCAGTTCAAGCAGGTCGTGACAACTTTCGCGGCTTTGACCGAGTTCACGATGTGGGTCTGCGATTTCACGTGGCAGCCCTGACAAACTTCGTTGACGAGCGCGGCCACGGCCAGCGCGTCTTTGCGATCAAAGAGCCGCTGATAGTCATCGAGCAGTTCCTCATCGACGGCCGAGGCAAGCTTGTCACGGTCGGCCTGAATCTCGGCGACCTGCGCTTCGATCGCGATGACCTTGGCCTCGATATCGGCAACCTGCCGCTGCACGAGAGCGCGCGTGTCGGCTGCTTCCTTTTCCGCGGCAGCGATGACGGGCTTTTGCGCCTCGGCAGCCTCCATCAGCTCCATCTCCTTGTCTTCGATTCCGGCGATTTCCTTGCGCAGGCTCTCGATTGCGTGGTCGTAGGCCTGGTATTCGTCGTTCTTCTTGGTCGCCAATTTCTGCTGCTCGTATTTGCCGATGCGATCTTCGCGGGCACGCACTTCGTTTTCCAATTCCTTGCGCTTCACCTCGATCTCCTTGGCTTTCAACTTCGAAGCGTCAAGCGTCGCGGATGCCGTAGCCAGACGGGTGTCCATCGCCTTCTTTTCGAGCGGAGCGTTTTTGAGTTCGATCTTGAGCTGGCGGAGCTTGCGATCGCGGTCTTGGATGACGAGGAGTTGAGTTACAGCGGGCAGAATCATTTCCCACACACTTGCGCAGGCCGGCGCACGACGTCAACGCCCAAGGCTCAAAGGCTGATGTCTGCCCGTTTCCAAACCCATCCGGCATCACGCCCATTCCCGGGCGAGAGCCTCCATCGGCAGGCCGATGACGTTGGTGCAGCTGCCTTCCACGCGGGCAATCATTCCGCCGTTGTCGTCTTGTGCAGCGTAGGCTCCGGCTTTATCGAGAGGCCCGATTCGCGCGAGGTAGGCCCGCATTTCATCGTCGGTCCGATGATGGAAATGGACGCGGGTAATTTCGACGAAACCGCGCTCCCTGCAGGCCTCCACGAGCCAGCACCCGGAATACACTTCGTGCGTGCGACCATTGAGGCGCGAAAGCATAGCAAACGCATCGTCCATGTCGCGCGGCTTGCCCAGCACCCGGCCCTCAAAAAACACCTCCGTATCCACACCGAGCACGACGGCATCAGGCCGAATTACCGCACGGGCTTTGGCCCGTGCGTTTGCGAGAACGGTATCACCCGGCGAGAGGTCGGGCGGAGCGATTTCCTCGACGCCCTGCGGTGCGACAACTTCAAATCGATAGCCGTACTCTGCAAGTAGCGACCGACGGCGCGGCGACGTGGAGGCCAGTACAAGCAGAGGCCGGGCTCCAGGCCCGGCCTCGCTGTGATTATCTTGTTCCGCCACTTTCTACTTCGGAAGCGCTGGCATCGCCATTTCCTTGTAGTCCTTCGGCACTTCAAATTCTGCGGCATCGACGGGCTGCTCGACGGCCTTGGTAATCGTCATCGTCATCTTGCCGACCGGAGTTTCAACTTCGGTCTTCACGGGCATTCCGGGCAGGTCCATAGTCGCGGCGTCCATCGCACTCTGGCCCATGGCTTTGGACATCTTCATCATTTCAGCCTTAATCTTTGCGGCATTTGGAAAGTCTTTCGCGATCCATATCTTCCCACTTTGTCCACCCGACTTTGTCTCGAAAATCTCGGTATCCCACTGGCCGATTTTCTCCTTGGTTCCGGTGGCCTTTGGTTTTTCCACGGCCACATCGCCGCCGGCCTTCTTGGCTTGCTCGACGGCTGACTTGAGCTGTGCACCGCCCATTTTCATCACCATTTTCTGGCCATGCATGACGGTGGAGACGTCGCCGGTGACGCCGTCGATGATCATCGACATCGCGCCAGCCGGGCCGGCGGGCATGTCCACGCGACCTTTCTCGCCTTTGATCTTCATGGTCATTTCGCCGTTCATCATGGCGCTTTCCATTTTCTGGGTGATGATGATGTCCGCACGCACTGCGAAAGCGGTGAGGAGGACTGTTGTAGTAAGTATGAGCTTTTTCATAGCAGTCCAAAGCGTGTCCGCAGTTCAGGGAATAGCAATGCGATTTCTTCCAGGAAAATCCCGCTCGTCTTTTCCCCGCCGGTTTATGTATGGGTGGTGATATGTCCATGCCACTCGTCCTCGCTATCGATCTTGGCACTTCATCGACTCGCACTGCGTTTTTCGATTCCGAGGGGCAGCGTCTCCTCCACACGACTGCGCAACAGACCTACCCATTGCTCACTTCGGCCGACGGAATGGCCGAGCTGGAACCGGGCGCACTGCTGGGAGCGGTGAAGATGTGTATCGCCGAGTCTCTGCGCCTCCGCCGCTCGGACGCTGCCCTAAAAGGCCTGACGATTGCGGGAATCGGAGTCTCTTGTTTCTGGCACAGCATGATCGGCTGCTCGGCGAAGGGTGAAGCCATCACGCGCGTCATCACATGGGCCGACTCCCGCTGCCGCGAGGACGCCGCCGCGTTACGAAAACAGTTCGACGAAAAAGAGACACATGCGCGGACCGGGTGCATGATGCGGGCGAGCTTCTGGCCGGCAAAGCTGCGGTGGTTCAAACGCGTGGAAGAACGTCTGAACAACCGGGTCGCCCAGTGGATGTCTCCCGCGGAATGGCTGCAACTCCAGCTCGCCGGCGGTGCAAATTGCGCCATCGGTATGGCGACCGGAACCGGGCTTTTCAATCCCACCACACTCACATGGGACGCACCGTTGCTCAAGACATCGGGGATTTCGGAAAAGCACCTGCGCCCGCTTAGTGACGCACCTACAATCGTCACCGGGGCACTCGCCCAGGAGCAACCGGAACTGAAGGGCGTGCCTTGGTTCCCGGGCATCGGCGACGGGGCCGCGAGCAATCTCGGCAGCGGGGCGACCAGGCCTGGACTCGCCGCAATCAACGTGGGAACGAGCGCGGCAATTCGCGTCATGCGTGAAGGCAAGGAAGCGCGCGCGCCGTTTGGGCTTTTTTGCTACCGCGTCGATGCCAGCCGCACCCTCGTAGGCGGCGCCGTGAGTAACGCCGGCAACCTTCGAGCATGGTGCATGCGTGAGCTGAGGCTCACCGACGGACCCGAAATCGAAACAGCCATGGCTGCCCGCCCGGAGCCCGCACACGGTCTCGTCGTCCTCCCGTTCTGGACCGCCGAGCGCGCACCGACATGGAATGAAGACGCCACTGGTGCCATCCACGGCATCCGCCAGAGCACCACCGCGCTGGACCTCCTGCAAGCCGTCACCGAGGCGACCTATCACCGCATCGCCCGCATCTCCGACCTCCTTTTGGCCGGCGAGAAAACTCCGCCGAAACTCATCGTCAGCGGCGGCATTCAGAAATCGCCCGCAGCTCTGCAACGCCTCTCAAACGTCCTCGGACAGACCCTTTATCCGAACGACGAACCGGAAGCATCGCTCCGCGGCGCTGCGATCTACGCGCTCGAAAAACTTGGCTACCCGATCCCGATCTCGAAGCTCGTCCACGGCGTCCGCCCTTCGCCGAAATGCGTGCGTCTTTACGCCGCCGAACGGGAAAAACAGAGGCGCATGGAAGAGGCGCTGAAATGAGCATTTTCGCCGTCGCACGCCCGTTTGCACTCATCTTCACCCTGCTGTTCGCCGTGACGCTTCACGCGGCACCGCAAAAGTTCGCTTTCGAAAAAGCCGAGATGGGCATTCGCTTTACCATCACGCTTTTTGCCGAGAGCGAAGGCACCGCCAAGGCGGCAGCCGACGGAGCTTTTGCCCGCATCGCGGAACTCAACCACATCTTCAGCGACTATGAAGACGACAGCGAACTCAGCCTCCTCTCCCGCACGTCCGGCTCCGGCAGGAAGGTTCCCGTTTCTCCCGAACTTTGGCACGTCCTCAGTCGCGCCCTCCAAATGGCGGAGCAGACCGGCGGCGCATTCGACCCCACGTGCGGCCCCCTAACCGCTGCGTGGCGACGCGCCCGCCGGAAGAACGAACTCCCCTCCCCTGCTCTCGTGGAGGAAATGCGTGCAAGATGTGGCTGGCAAAAACTCTGGCTCGATCCGGAAACGAAGACGGCGCTGCTTGTG
>JAYUSJ010000386.1:0-32525 GCA_043755735.1 Verrucomicrobiaceae bacterium
GCTTCCCGAGCCTGCCGAGCCTTGCGAGCCGTCACCGCCGCCAACTTGCGAGCTGACTGCTTTTTGAGCAGCGCCTTCCGAATGCTGCCCAGCCGAGCCCCGCTGTTCCGCGCCCGCCCGTCGCGGAACAACTCCTCCTCCGCGCAAATCTCCAGCTCGGAGAGTTCGCCCTCCGAAAAAATCTCCTCATGCACCTTATCGAAACCCAGCCATTCACCCGAATACCCCAACCCGCGATTCGCAAGCTCGGCCTTGAAAAGCAGCGCCAAATTGAC
This sequence comes from Verrucomicrobiaceae bacterium, assembly GCA_043755735.1. Classification (GTDB taxonomy): domain Bacteria; phylum Verrucomicrobiota; class Verrucomicrobiia; order Chthoniobacterales; family Chthoniobacteraceae; genus SXWH01. The sequence continues at coordinate 276 of JAYUSJ010000386.1, forward strand.
TTCGCCCGTCACCGCCAAAAGCAGCGCATTCAAGTCGAGGGTTTGAAGAGTTTCGGTGAGATTTGCGAGAGCAGAGTCGTTTTTCATAAGGCGTGTGTGTTCGCTCTTCCGTCAAAAAAAGGGTAGTCATCTATCTGCCTTTAGTTCCGCCGATTCGCGCGAGCTGGCACGCTTCGTATTTGCCAGCGAAGCCTCTATTCTACAGCATCGTGGCACGATTCGTATTACCCAAAAACGCGCTTATAAAATAGACTCAACGCCCGGATTTCGCTAAATTCGCGCCAATGAAAAAACAACCGCACACTGAGTTTTTCCCGACCAAAAACCAAGCCCTCGACCGGATGCACCAGCTCAACCGCCGCCATCCAAACGCCGAGCCGCTAACGGTTATCGACGGCCCAGACGATGACTTCGCCGTAGTGGACCTCCAAACCGCCATCGAGATGGAAGCCGCCTACGAGTGGAACGCATGAAAACAACCGAGATTCAAACCACAAAACCCGCCCCAAATAAGCCAACCATACTCTGCCAGCACCGCTGGTTCTACGTCTGCACCGACGACGAAGGCACCCGCTGGGAACCGTCCTACAAACACGCCTGCGAGCACTGCGCAGCGGTTGATTATTTTTCGAGTCGAGTGCGTAACTAGAAGCCGTAGAGAAGCGTGTGTCAGACGTGCGTTCAAAACCATACTCTCTGACCGACACACAGTTCGAAACCTGTATCGCGCACCATTTCAAACCTCTGGAATGGAGAGATTTACGCCGGATTCGGTTTCGGGAAATTCGGCCACTGTAACACTTCCACTGTAACACTTTTCCTCAGGCGTGGATTCTTCCCGGTTTTTTCGGGGCTTTCAGCTCGCGATTTATCCCTCCGCCGAAACCACGCGAATGTTGGTGATCACACCCTCCCGAACCGGCGCGACGGCACCGTATTTCTCCTGCACAGCGCGGAGCCATTTGATGGCAAAGTCTTGGATACCCATGAAGAGGTTGTTGGGGTTGTTGGGTCGATTGATGTTTTTTATAGTGAAATTGCCGTGCGCTCCTTTTGGCAGTTCGCGCTGGGATAAATGCGATGGCAAATTTCGGGGCAGACGCGGCGGGCGAATTCTCGGCTTCGTTTCCAACCGTGGAGGATTCGTTGGCTGTCCGGCGTCAATGGCTCGGCGGAGCGCCTTGCCGTCGATTGCGACGAGTTCATCCGCCACTGCTCTCCGCAAGCTCTGAGTCCAGCGCATGAATGCCTCCAGAAAGCTCTCCGGCGCAAGGGCGCTGAGCAGGCATTTAAACGTGTCTTGGCTCGGGATTCCGTGGGGCAGTTCGAGAAAGGTACGCAGCCATGGCTCCTTGGTTTGCCCAAGCATTGCCGCTCTCCGCACCGCAAAGCATAGCGCAAATCGATATGATGAGGATGTCCTCCGAGCGGTAAAAGCGCGCTTGTTCGACCCGAGGATCGGGCAGTCCGGCGATGATGCTGTGTAGTGATTCGGGCACGGCGTTTCCGGCTGTGCTTTTGTGCATTCCGAGTGTCTCACAAAGAAGCTCCAAAATTACATTTATAAAAACCATGATGCCGCGTCTTTTTAAGATGCGTGAGCCCTGAGGGAGACTTTGCGTTCTGGAGCGGAAACCAGTATTCGAAAGTGCTTCCGGCTGGATGAACTGGGCCGGAACTCGGTGGAGGAACAATTGCTCCGGATGCCACATTCATCCTCACTCTTCGGTGGGTCGTTGTTTCTCATCTTCCATCCCTTCGGGACTCCTTCAGTCTTCCGGGAGCCGTAGGTTTCACCGCAAGGATGATGAAGCGCCCAAAAAACGGCAGCAGCCCCACTTTATCGTTCCGGCGGGTTGCTTCATTTCGTCGTCGGCGCGGCTAGGATTTCCTTGATCCGCTGCTCTTGTCGCTCGATGAGTTTTCCGTAGGCGGGGAGTTGTTCGGGGCGCAACGCGGCGCGGAGTTTCGGTCGCCATTTTCGCACGATTTCAAATCGCTCGCTGCTCGCGATGGGTGCGCGGGCGAGTTCGTCGAGCATGGCCTCGATGTCGGGGAGGATGCGTTGTTCTTGCTCGGGGGTGAGGCGGAGGGCGGTGTCGAGGTTGTTGAGGATGGTGCGGGCGTTGACGATTTGGCCGTGGCGGTTTGTCGTTTCGAGTATCACGGGCGCGGCGGCGGCGGCGGGCGGGACGGTGAAGCGGCCTGTGGCGATGCCGGCGGCGAAGATGAGCGTGATGAGCAGGGCGATGCGGAAAATGCGGAATGGTTCCATGTCGTGGTTCTTTCTAAAATGGGAGTTGTGCGGCGGCGGCGGGCGCGGGTTGGGCGATGAAAAGCTGCATCATCAAATCCGGCTCGTGCGCGGGCTGTGGTGCGGGGCGCAGCAGCGCGGCGGTGCCGCACACGCCGAGCGCGACGACGCACGACACGGCGCACACGCGCTCCCAAAGCACGGCGGCACCGGGCGCACGCGTGGCGGCCCATCGCGCGGCGATGCGCGTGGCGTTTGGCAGCGGCGAATCTCCCGGTGGCGGAGTTGCGTGGCGGCGGGCGAGCTGCCACAGGCGTTTGATCGGATCAGGTTTCATGGTGTTTTTTGAACTGCGCGTTTCAGCCGCGCACGGGCGCGAAAAAGGCGGACGTGTGTGGCCCCGGCGCTCCAGCCAGCCTCGGCGGCGACATCGGCGACGGTGCGCTCGGCAAGCTCGACCTGCCGCAGCAGCCAGGCGTCGAGTGGAGGGAGCGTGACGAGGAGTTTTTCCAGCAGGCTGGACGCATCTGCGGCGCGGGAATCGGGAGGCGGTTCGACGGCTTGCGATGCTTCCAACAGCGCAAGTTCGCCGGGTGTGAGGTCGGCGATGTGATGCTCGGGACGCGCCTTTTTCCGGCGCAGCCGGTCGATGCACGCGCACCGTGCGATGCGTGCGACCCAATGCTCCAATGCGCCGTCGCCGCGCCATGTGTGAAGCGAGCGGAAGAGTTTGAAAAAGATGTCCTGCGCGAGGTCGTCGGCTTCGTCGCGGAGCGCGGCGTGGGCACCGGTGATTTTCGCGACGAGCGGGCCGAGACGCTGGACGAGGGCGCGTGCGGCAGCTTCGTCGCGCTGCTGAACGCGGGCGATGAGGTCGGCGATGTCGTCATTTCCGTCGGGCATGTGGAGTGTCGCCGATGTTCGCGGTGCGTGCGGTGCATGGGAAGTTTTCTATTGGCGGCGCAGACGGAAAAACGCGGACGGCAGCGGTGCGGTGACGTCGAGTGTGGTGGATTGCAGCGAGCGCACTGGTTTCGCGGGGACGGGCTGCCAGTTTGCGAGCGCGAGCGAGGAAGTGGCTTCGAGAATCCAGTCGAGATTCGTCGCGGGCCAAGTGAGTTGAAACTGCGGCGCGTTCGGGCGCGTGATCGTGAGCGCGGGCCACGCCGTCCATTCTCCGCGCTGAATCCATGCGGTGTCTTGCACCTCGTCTTCCGCCGCATCGAAGCCGCCGAAGAAAAGCGCCGCGCCGCCATCCGCCGCGAAGGGCGAGACGGCGATGGCGCGTGTGCCGCGAAGCGTCTGCCCGGCGGGAAGCTGCGCGTAGTTTGGAATATCGGCAGCTTCATACGTCGCGTCGCGGTGGCGGATGAGGAAATGCGAGCCGTTGTGCGGCGACGCGGCGCTGCCCGGATGTTCGATCCAGACGCCGATGAGATGAACTTCCTCACCAGTCACGGGATCGTTTGCCCGCGTGAATCGCGTGTAGCCGACGCGCACATCCTGCGAGCGCACGCTGTTATCCGCCCAGCGCCGCGCGAAGAAATCGCGCACGTCCAGCTCGACGGTGACGGCGTGGTCGTTTGTGGGATCGATCCTTTCGATCACGCCCGGCCACGAGCGTGCGCCGATGAGCACTTGGTTTTCCGTCCCGCGCGGGTCGGGCGCGGCGGTGAGTCCCGTCATCACGCGCTGCGACTCCGGCGCGGTGTGCAGCGGCGCAGGGCCGGCCCAGCGCCAGACGAGCGACCACGCGTCCGCGCCGTCCACTCGGCGATACAGCCCGCCGGTCACGGGGCCACCCACGACATCCTGCCGCAGACCGCACGCGGCGTAGAGCACGCCGTTTGCCTCGGCGAATCCCGTGACTGGGCCGCTGCCGGAGTGCTCGGGATTCACCGTCCAGTCGAAGTTCCCGCCCGCGCCCTCGGTGAAATTGGCGCGATGGATTTCGCCGTTCGAGAGCCCGGCGAAAAGATTGTCGCCGCTCGGAGTCACGCCGTCGTCCGCGTGAAAACCGAGCGCGCCCACGAAAGCGGGGCTTCCGTTGTTCGGATGCGAATCCGCCCATTCGCCGGGCTTGCGCAGCCGCACGCTCGCGATGTTCGAGCCGATGCCGCTGAAGTCGCTCATCGCCGAGACGAGCACGGTTCGTGGCGACACGGTGAGCGGCGCGAGGCCCGAGCGTGTGAACGTGAATTCGTCCATCGCCTCGACGCGCTCGTGACCGGGAAACGGTTCGTCCACCTCCCACTCCGCGCCTGCGGATTCTTTCACGAGAATTTGCGCGCCACTCCAATTCGCGGAAAGCGGAATCGCGGGATTCCCCTTGCTGCCTTGCGCGGCGAAAAGTTTGCCGTTGTGCGTGACGAAGTGCGTTGTCTCCGTGCCGTGCATCGCGGTGCCCAGCGGGGAGTTGGTCCCCGCCGTCGGCTCGGTCGCAAATTTCAACGCAGCAAACCCGCTCACGCCCGCGAAGTCCGGCAGGATGAGGCCGGTCGCGGCGAGGCGAAGCTGCGCGGGGTTCACGCCATCGTTGCGCGTGTAGTAGCAAAAGACCTCCCGTTCTCCGATGACCGTGCGCGGCGATGTGCGGTCCGAGCCAGCCCCATCATCGAGCTTTCGGACGATGCGATGTGCGGAGTCCGGCCCGGCTCCGAACAGCAGGATTTCAGACGCGGTGGGATTTTGCAGAACGTCGTTCGCGACGCAGGTGAACCAGCTCGTGCCATTAAATCCGCGCAGCCCTTCGACGGGCCGCATCGAGCGCAGAAAGCGCGGCGGAGCCTCCACGGGCAGCGCGAGCGTGGCGACACGCGTGAACGTCGCGCCGTCGTGCAGGTCGCGATAAATCGCGATGGCCGTGTTGTCCACGAGCGCCGCGTAGCACAGCTCGCCGTCAAACTCCGGCGCGTGAAACGCCCACACATCCGACTTCGTGCCCAAGTCATTGCTGATCAAAACAGACGTGTTCGTCGCCGTGGCGAGCCGTGCGATTTGGCCGCTGGTGTGGATGTAGGCGAGGTCGTTCGCGCCGGGAATCCAGCGCCCGTTATTCGCGCCGCCTGCGGGATCTGGGATCGCGCTTACCATCACCGGCGGCGCGTCCATCGCCCACGATGCCGTCGTGCCCGCAGTGAACGCCATTTTCACCGCCGCATCCGCCGCGTCCTGGCTCACGCGTGCGCCGAAACTGCCAGCGGGATTCGTCGTGAGCGACACCGCCGCGCCGGGCAGCGCACGCCAAATTTGGTTCAGCGAAACGCCCACTGGCTTCGTGTAAAAAAGCGACGCGCCCGCCGCCGAGACGCCCCACTGCGGCCCGACCATCGCGCTCCCGAGTGGCGCGAGTCCCGCGTCCACCGTCACCGGCGCGAGCGCGGGAAATCCCGTGCTCAAATCAAACCCATCGCGCAGCAGCGTCGTGCCGTCCTGAAACGCAAACTCCGCAGCCACCGGCGAAAACTCCGGCGCGAGATACGAGGTCGCCAGCGAGCCGACGCGCACATCTTCGAGCACAAAACCCGGGCGCGGATATTCGAGATCGTCACCCGCCCATCGCGGCGTGGCGAGCTGGGCGTTCCATGCTTCGTAGGCGGCGAGCATCTCCGCGAGCACGGCGGGATTCGCGTCCGCCACGTTCTCGTCCTCAATCTCATTCGTGCCGAGATCGTAAAGTTCCCACGTCTTCATCGTGCCCGGCTTTACGAGCTTCCAATTTCCCCGCCGCATCGCACGCAGGCCGTCATCCACGCCGTTGCCGACAGCCGCGATGCCGTCCGCCTCCACGCGCCAGAAAAGATCCGTCCGCGCCGGGACCGATGCCGCGTTCTGCATGTAGGGGAGAAGATTCACGCCATCGAGCTGCCACGCTGCCGGGGGCGTCACGCCCGCCGCCGCCATCGCCGTGGGCAGGATGTCGAGCGTGCTCACGGGCGCGGCGCGCTCGGCGGGAGCGATGTGTCCTTTCCACTGCACGACGAACGGCACGCGGATTCCGCCCTCGTAAAGCGTCGTCTTGCGCCCAGCGAGAAGGCCGTTGTCTGCTCCGAACAATTCATCGCCGCCGTTGTCGCTGGTAAGGAAAATGATCGTGTTGTTTTCGAGCGTGCGCGTGGGGTCGCTGGGATGCTCGGGGTCCGGGTAGGAGCGCAATTTCGCGAGGATGGCACCGATAGCGTCATCGAGGCCGAGCAGCGTCTCTGCCATGAGCTGCCGCTGCGAGTCCGGGTCCCGACCCGCGGTAAAGGTGCGCGTCTGGAGCGATGCGTCAGTGGGGTTCATCTTGTCGTTCGTGTGCTCCAGCGTGAAGTGGACGGCGTTGAACGGCAGGTAGAGGAAGAACGGCGTCGCGTTGCGTGTGTCGATGAAATCCACCGCGTCGCGTGCGAACGAAAACGTGAGGTATTCGAGCGCGGGTGCGCCGGGCATTTCGGGAATGAACACGCCATTTCGCTGGATGCGCTCGTACGGCATCTCCGGCGTGAATTTCGCCGGGTTGTTCGCCTCGACGTAAAAGTGGTGGCTTTCGAGAAAGCCGTAGAAGTGATCGAAGCCACGCGCGTTTGGATGATACGGGCCGAGACCGGTAGCCGTCGGCGGATCGCCCACGAATGGCGGCTGACTACCGAGGTGCGACTTCCCGATCCAGCCCGTCGCATAGTTAAGCTTTTTGAATCGCTCGCCCATCGTCGTCTCCGTCGCGGGTAGTCCGAAGCGGCGGTTGTGTTCGAGAGCGATGCCCGGATTTGTCTCGTGCCCAAACCGCTGCTGATAGCGCCCCGTCATCAGCCCTGCACGCGACGGACTGCACACCGGCGCAGTCGCGTAGCCGTTGGTAAAACGGACGCCGTTCGCGGAGAGCGAGTCGATACTGGGCCTGAGCAAATCCGGCGCTTCGTAAGCGTCATGCTGCGAGAGATCGTCCACCACGATGACGATAACATTTGGCACCGCGAACACACGCGGAGCGAACATGAGGAGAAAGGCGGCGAGAATTCGAGATGTGATCACACTCATAATGACGCACCGGCATGCGCGTACTTACACGTTCCGCGTTGTTATCCGCGCCAAAGGGGGCGGAAGTCCCGTTCCCCTGTGCGCCGAAGGTGCGCCCCTCATCGCGAGAAAACGGGACGTTCACCCTCCATCGGCCCTACTTGAAAAACGGCAGCGTCACTACGACGGCAGTGCCTTTACCGTCCGCCGATTTCGGCGCTTGACCGGCTTGGAGGCTAGGTTGAGCATCTGTTCAGACTCCTGAACAACAACATAACATTTCCGCATTCGACGTGGAAGGTTTCACCCGAGTTGCGGATACCAATCCAAGCACTATGAAAACTCGTCCTCTTCTCCGCCGCGCTTTGCCGGGCGTGCTCGCAATCCTCACTGGCCCTATCACCGCCGCGACGGTCACTTGGGATAATGATTCGCTCGATTCGCTTTGGGACAACACGGCGAATTGGTCCGGCGGCGCGGAGCCGACGGCGGCGGATGATGTGATTTTCGGGACGCCGATACCCGGCGGGCTCGCCACGCTCACGCTCGCACTGACTCCGGCGGAGACGGCGCTGTCGCTCACGTTTCAGGACAACTATACGCTTTCCGGCGGGACGCTTCAGCTCGGCGCGGGCGGAATCACGACGGGCACGGGCGTGACAGCGAGCGTGGGCACCAGTATGAACGCCGCATCCGGGCTCGTGAAAATTGGCGACGGGCTTTTGATTCTCACGGGCAGTAACACCGTCACGGGCGGGACGACGGTGAACGCGGGCACGCTGCGTATCACCAATATCGGTGCTGTCGGCGGCTCGACGAGCAACGTCGTCACGGTGAATGCAGCGGCGTTTGAAATCAGCAGCATCACGCTGGACCGGCTCGTGACCGCGAACAACGGCGCGACGATTCGCGGACTCGGCGCGGCGTCGCAGAACAGCGGAAAAATGACCATCGCTGCGGGTGCGATGGTGCAACTCGAAGGTGGCGTGAGCGCGACTGATGTGTTCACTTACGGCAACGGCGCGAACGATGTGAGCGGCGGCGCGGGCTCGCTCGTAGTCGTCGGAGGCACAGGCGCGGTGAGGCTCGGGCAGGCGAGTGATTTCGCGGGGAACTGGCGGGTGGACAGCGGCACGCTGCAACTCGGCTCGCTTACGGCGCTCGGTAATCAAAGCGCACAGTCGCTCACGCTCAACGGCGGCACGGTCGCCGGGCGACTGGCTTCCTCGTCGAGTTTCACGGGCTCCGCTGGCAACAACGTCGCGGTGACTGCAAACTCCACGCTCGTCTCGGATCGCAGCAGCGCTGGCGCGGGGCTGAACTACACGTTTGGCGCGCTAAGCATCGGCGCAAACACACTCTCCGTCACCACAGGCGCAAACGCCACGAGCGGCACGGGCACTATCACCACGGGAAATGTGACGCTCACCGGTAACGCGATATTTGCCGTGAATGACGGCGTGACGGCAGGCGCGAAATTGTCCACCGGCTCGCTCATCGGCGGTGGCGTGGCGCGGACGCTTTTGAAAAGCGGGACGGGCGATTGGAGCATCACCGGCGGCGCGACGGACCTCGTAGCAGGCTCGCAATTCAGCGCCAGCGGCGGAATAACGGAAGGGCTTTTCCCGACGATCGGCGCGGGCGCGAGCGTCATTGTGACGGCGGCGCAAAATCCATTTGGTGAAGCAGTAATCGAGATGGACGACGGCACGTTGCGCTTCGCTGCGGACGGCGAGAACTCAACAACCGCGCAGACATTCGTCGTCGGCACGCTCCTGAATATCGTCGGCGATGTGACGCTGGAAGTGGACCGCCGGACGGTCGGCGGGAACAAAACTTTTCAGCTCCCGTCGCTCGCCATCAACGGCTCCACCGGCGGCTCTCTGAATGTTTCCGCGAACAACACATTCAAACTCGCTGTCGCTGGAACCACCACAATCACCGGCGCTGTCGGCATCAATGGCACTGCGGGAAGAACCACGACGCTCGACCTCTCCACCATCGCCCAGAGTGCGCCGGGAAGCTCGCTTACATTTGGCGCGGCGGGCACGGCCACAGTGAATCTGAACAGCGCGGGTAATTATACAGGCGGCACATCCGTGCTCGGCGGCACGGTGAATGTGAACGTCGCGGGCGCACTCGGCAGCGGTGCGCTGAACATCGCGGGCGGCACGGTTTCCACGGGAGTTGCGAGTGCGCTCGTCGCCCTGCCGTCCATCACGATGAGCGGCGGGGCGCTCACGCTTTCAAACGCGACGTCCATCACGGGCGTCCCGCTCACTGCGAGCGGCGGCACGCTAAATCTACGCTCCGGCTCTCCGGTGACGTTTGGTTTTCCGTCCATCGCGCTCACGGGCGGCACCACGACTTTCGACGTGCGGCGGCCCGGCTCGACGGGCGGGCTCGCGCTGCTCACGACAGGAAATTCGCTGACCGTGAGCGGCAACCCGACGCTCATTGCGACGGGTGCCAACAGCAACAAAGTCGGGCTGCCCGCGACGACACTGAACAGCGATTTCACCATCACCACGACCAGCGCGGATGTCGTCATGACGGCGGGGTTCGGCGAGGACGCGACACCGCGCAAGATCATCAAAACGGGCGCATCCACGAGCTTCGTGCTGAACCTCGCGACGCCGTCCACGCACACCGGCGGCCTCGAAGTCCGCGAAGGCATCGCGCTCATCAGCCACGCAGCGGGCGCGGGCACAGGCGCTGTGTTCGTCGGCGATACCGCTGGCACTGCGCTCGCACGGCTGGAACTGGCGGCGGGCGTCACTTTTTCAAACGACATTACCGTTCGCTCGGGCAGCACCGGGGTGAAGCGCATCAGCCGCGAGAACACGATCACTGCGGGTGATTCGACCATCGCGGGCACCGTCACGCTGCAAGACAACGTCACGATTTTTCACGACTCCATCACGACTGACGATCTCATCGTTTCCGGCAAAATCACCGGGGCATTTAACGTCACGAAAGACGGCCCCGAGTTCGTGCGGCTGACGAATGAGACGAACGATTTTGGCAGCGGCGGTGCAGCGGGCGTGAGCGTGGCGGTGGGCGAACTCATCGTCACCAACAATGGCGCACTCGGCAACGCGGCGAACGGCGTGACGCTCGCAAACAACACCACGCTGATCGCGGACGGCACATTCTCCTCGGCCCGCACGATCACGCTCGGCGGGGCTTCGCAGACCATCGAGACTACGACCGGCAATACGCTCACGCTCTCCGCGCCATTTGCAGGAGCCGGTGCGCTCGTGTTTAGTAGCGCTGGCACGGTCGTGCTCGATGGCGCGGACAACTCCGTACGCGGCACTGCGGCATCCACCGCGCTCGCTGCGACGCTGCAGCTTTCCGGCGCGACGAGCCTCAGCGCCGCAGGGCCGCTCACGCTTGGCAGCACGCTCACTTCGCCGATTCTCGAACTGCGGAACGACGCCAGCACCGCGTATAATCACCCGCTCACCATCGTGGGAAACTCGACGGCGATTCACGTGAACCGCGCACTCACCGGCATCGGCACCAACGGCACGCACACGCTCGGTGCATTCACGATGACGAACCAGACGCTCAGCGTCACCGGCGACAACGGCTACGGCCTCACGCTCGGCGCAGGCACGGCGACGGGAAGCGCGAGTATTTTGAACAACGCGCCCGGCACGCTCACGATTGATTCGCTCGCACTGACGGCTGGCGTCGCACGGGCGTTTACCATCGGCGGTACGGGCGGTGGCGTGAATCTCGTCGGCGCAATCACGCAGGGCGGCGTGGGCGCATATTCGCTCACCAAGACCGGATCGAACACCGTGACACTCGGCACTGGCGCAGGCTGGACGGGCACGACGGAAGTGGACGCTGGCGTGCTCGATCTGAATGGAGTGTCGCTTTCCACCCCGGCGCTCACCATCGGCGGCGGCATCGGCACGGCGGAACTTCACACCGGCGCGGGCGTCGTCACTCTCGGCGGTAATGTGCTTTTCGATGCGGGACTTTCCACCGTTTCCGGCATCATCTCCGGCAACCTCGACCTCGGCGGCGCGACGCGCACATTCACGGTGGAAGGCGCTTCCGGCGCGGTGGACCTCACCGTGGACGGCATCATCTCCGGCTCCGGCGGGCTGACGAAAGCGGGCTCGTTCGGCATGTTCCGCATGAGCGGTCCCGGCAACACCTACAGCGGCCTCACCACGATTTCCGGCGGCGAATTCCAGATGAGTAAGACGAGCGGAAACGCGATTGGCAGCGGCGGCTTGCTCGTCGGCGGAACCGCTGCGAGCGCCTCCGCGACTTTGCTGCAATCGGCGCAGATAAATGATTCCGCGGCCGTCACGCTGCATACGACGAATCTCGGTGCGACGCTGGATTTGAACGGATTTAGCGAAACGATTGGCGCAACAACGCTCACGAGCAGCGGCTCGTTTGGTGTAAGCGTGAAGACCGGCGCGGCTGGCACGCTCGTGCTCGGTGGCGACCTCACTTTGAACAACAATCGCGACGCTTCAAACGTGTCTCCGCGTGAAGTTCTCATCACCGGCACCGGCACCGGCGGGACTCCTGCATTTGACGGCACGCTCGATCTCGGCGGCGTGGCGCGGACGATTTCCGTCGCGAGCACCAACATGACGAACTTGCTCAATGCAGGCGGAACCATCGAGACGGTCATCGTCAACGGCGGCATCGTGAAGACCGGCGCAGGCACGCTTTTCCTCACGAACCCGGCGAACAGATTTGCGGGCGGCGTCACCATTCAGAATGGCGAAGTGAGCGTGCCCGTCGCGGGCGCACTCGGCGCGGCGGGCACCGTCACACTGGCAAATTCCGGCACCGACAACGCCACACTCACGCTTAGCGCGGGTGGCCAGACGATTCCTTCCGCCGTCGCCGTGAACGGCTCTGGCACAGGCGCGGGCACGATTCAGTTCACCGGCAGCGGGGACACGACGGGCACCTTCACAGGAACTGCGATGCTGGCTTCCGCGCTCACGCTCTCGACGACGATCGGCAACGTGAACGGCGCGATCTCCGCGACGCTCGACTACACGGGCCTCATCACCGATGGGGCGGGCACCTTCGGCATCGCGAAAAAAGGCGGCGGAATCGTGCACCTCGCCGCAGGCAACACGTATTCGGGCGGCACAACGATCACCGAGGGCACGTTAAAAGTCGCTGCTGAAAGTGCGCTTGGCGACACGGGCGGCGTTACTTTCGACGGCATCGGCGTGGGCGGTGCGCTGCACACAACCACATCGTTTGTAGCGGCACGCGATGTGACTTTCACTGGCGCGGGAAATATCCGCGTTGGCACCGGCGTCACTGCGGAGTTCACCGGCGTGCTCAGCGGCGCAGGGAATGCGGGCGCGACGGGCAGCGGCACGATTGTTTTCTCCGGCACCGGCGCACCGACCGGCGGGCTTGTCGTCAGCGGATTCGCAAACGGCTCCGGATTGTCCGGCACGAACGGCACAGTCGTTTCCTACCGGGGAACGTCGGCGTTGCCGACGGGGAACATTTCCATCGTGAACGGCGGCGTGCTCGAACTCGGTAACGGCAACCTGACCCGCGCTCTCGGTACCGGCGCGGGCGAAGTGCAGCTCCCGGCACTCAGCTTCGGCGCAGGCTTCGCGGGTTTTGGCGCAAATCGCACGGTGAACTTCGGCGGAGCCGGCGCACAGATCGAGTGGGGCGCGAACGGGTTCCTCAGCAACAGCAGCTCCACGGATTTCATCCTCGGCAGCGCGACCGCGACGCACCCGCTCACCCTCCAAAACCCGCTCGAACTCAACAGCACCACGAGCTTCCGCTCGCGCACGATTTTCACGCACAATGGGCCTGCGGCAAAAGAAGCAATTCTCGCTGGCAACATCACCGCAACCGGCACGGGCACGACGTTTCTGAGCTTCGACGGCCCCGGCAGTATCGAGGTTGCTGGCGCAATTACTGGCAATATTGATGTGGACGTTTTCGGCAGTGGGACGACGACTTTTTCCAACGCCGCAACCGCCTACACGGGCGACACGTTCGTGGAGCTTGGCGGCACGCTGGTGCTCGGCCCCGGCATCACGCTCGCTGCGAGCAACGGCCTCTACATCAGCGACGCTACTCTCGACGCCAGCGCCGTCGGCGCGCCCCTCGCGCCCACCGGCTTCGTCGAAATCACCGGCACACTCAGCGGCTCCGTGACCGTGAATGAAGAGTTCGACGGCGACGGACACATCACCGGCAACGTCGCATTTACCAGCGCAGCGCCGACTTTCTTTTCCCCATACACGACCGGCACGCTGGCGATTGACGGCGCACTTACGCTGCACGCAAATACGGAGACTTTCTTTGACTTCAACACGCCGAACCCGAACATCGCCCAATCGAAGGTCACCGTCGGCGGCGCACTCACCGTCGCGGGCACGCTGAGCCTTTCTTTGAATGGAGGTTCACCGAATGGCGGCGACACATTCTTCCTGTTTTTGAATGGCGGCACCGATCCCGTGAGCGGCACATTCGCCGGGCTCGCAGAAGGCGCGAGCATCACCATCGGCGTGAACATTTTCCAAATCAGCTACGTGGCAAACGGCGACTCCGGCAGCGTGGGCAACGACATCGCCGTGACCGCCATCGTCCCCGAGCCGACGAGCGCCGCGCTGCTACTCGGCGGCCTCGCACTGCTCGCCCGGCAGCGACGCACTACGGGTTGCTGACTTTCAGCCGGAAGAAGCGGCTCGTCGCTGCGTTGCGCTGGATGTTGTCGCGGATGATGAGCGTTTCCAATGTGCCGTCGTCGCTTCGGGAAAACTGCGTGGTAGTGGCGTTGCTAACCCGACTTCGCGGATTCGGGGATGAATCGGAAGGCCCCTCTCTGACCGCTCCTGAAAATTGGCAAAATGTCTGCACTACAGAAGCGCACATTTCGACGGCCACTTGGGCGACTTGAGGGCGGTGATTTTTGGCCGGGGTTGGTCGGGGAGCTGGAGTCGTGGAGGTTTTCGGCGAAAATCCGCACAACACCAACACCGGGTGAATCACTTGCAGGAAAAAGTCTGGACCGAACTTGAAATATACACAGCCGTCTGCGATAAGTGCGGGCAGTCAGGTCCCGCCAACACGTTGAAAATGGAAACTTTTTTCGCCCATCTCGCAACTTTGCTCTTCTCCTTCGCAGCATTTGCCGACGATGAAACAAACTTTGCTGCCGCGCCTCCCGGCTCTTGGCCCCGGTTCAATCCACTCAACATCGCCACTTTCAATTTTACCGGCGCGAACGCCCGGCTCGCCAGCGCGGCACCGCCTTTGGCCACGTATCAATTATTCGGTCCTGCTCGGCTTGCTCTGTTTGGTCCGACCACTTTCACGCAGACAGTTGTGTCCGTTGATTTGGTCACATGGGGGCCGACTCGCAATGTCCCCGGTGTTATCGCGCGCGCTGGAAGCATCGGCCTTGGTACGACGCGTGGATATTCGTTCGGAGTGATTCCTTCTTCGGGGGAGGTCGCGATCCATCGTGTGACAGGAGAAATCCCGACGCTGATATCGGCGGTCCATTATATCACGGTGACGCCGGGGCATTCATACCGAATCGTGCTTGTGTGCGCCGGCAGTAATCTTACCGGCCGCATCTACGATCTCACAGACCTCGCGAACCCAATGATTGAAGTCAACACGACCGACACGACCTACTCCTCCGGCACAGCCGGCATCCTGAATGCCGCAGACTCACAAGTGCCGATCGACGTCACGTTTGACAACTACCTCGCGTGGGACGGCACACCGCCACCGCTCACCGTCTCACCCGGCGCGGGCACAATGCTCATCAGCGCAAACGCCCTCCGCAGCCTCGGCACCAATCTCGAAACCACGGACGACCTCACCGTGCCCTTCCTGCAAGTGTATCCCGGCGCGACCATCAACGGCACGTTGCTGGAAAATACGGTCCTCATCGATGCACCGCAGCGATTCTACCGGCGGAAACTGCTCGGCGCGCCCTAGCAGGGATTTGCCCGATGCGGCTGGTAGGTCGGGCTCATCCGGGCTTGCCATTCGGGGCGGGTTTGAGGGAGGTATTGGCGATGGCTGACGAATTTCTCACCACGCGCTGGAGCATGGTCGTTGCCGCTGCCGGGGACGACTCGGCCGCGGATGCGGCACTGGACCAGTTGCTGCGCGATGCGTGGCGTCCGTTGTATGCGTTTGCACGGAGGTGGGGCTGCACAAAGGAGGATGCGGAGGATGCGGTGCAGGGCTTTATCGCGTCGCTGCTTTCGCGGAAGTCGCTGGAGAAAATGGAGCGCGGGCGCGGGAGGTTTCGCACGTTTTTGCTCTCGGGAATGCGGAATCATATGAGTGATGTCCACTCGGCGGCTCACGCGGAAAAGCGGGGCGGCGGGGCGATGCACTATTCGCTGAATCTGGACGCGGACGAGCAAGGCTACGCTGAGTTGGCCGTGGAGACGGATTCGCCGGAGAAGGCGTTTGAGCGGGCCTGGGCGATGGAGGTGATGGCGCGGGCGCGGGGAAAGCTAAAGGATGAGTGCGTAGCCTCGGGTAAGGGAGAGGTTTTCGCGGGGCTCTTTCCGGAAAATGGTGTGGGCGATATGGCTGAAGGAGCAGCAGCGGGGGCGAGACTCGGGCTCGCGGAGTCGGGCTTTCGCACGCTGGCGATGCGGCTGCGGCATCGATGGCGCGATCTCATCCGCGCCGAGCTGACGCAGACGGTGAGCACGCGCGAGGCGCTGGACGAGGAGATGGCCGCACTGCGAGCGGCGCTGGGGTAGGGAGGTGCGAGATTTGGTTGGTGATTGGTGATGGGGCGCAGGGCGTGGGACCATTTTTACTGAAACTCACCCCGCGACCAATCACCAATCACTGCATTTTTCCTGCAACACCGCGCCGGGTTTGCCGAAGAAACGAGGGTGAAAACATTTTTTCTCTCATCCATCGCGGCGCTCGCGACACTCATCACTCAATCCCTCGCGGTCAATATCGCGGGCACTGGCTCGGGGATGATGGGCAGCAATGATACGACCATTAGCGACACGGGGTTTGCGCATTTTAATGCGGGCGTACTGGCGAGTATCCGCGACGGAAATCTCACGACGCGGGTGGACAATTTTCAGTCCGGGCAGGCGGCGCGCGTGAATGGATACGTCGGCATCTTTTGGCCCACGGCCCGCACCGAGGTCATCAAGTCTCTCTCGCTCACGATGGCGACTTTTCAGGACGGCGGGTGGTTTGGGGCTCAGGATTCTCCGCTGTCTGGTCAGGCGCTTACGGCTGCGATGCTGGTTGCGCCGGTGGTGCAGGTGTCGGCGGACCTCGTGACTTGGACGGCGGTGCCCGCGACGATGAATTACGCGACGGTGGCAAACGGGCACTTGATCGGGTCGAGCACTGGGCCGACGAGCTTCACGTTTATCATCACACTGCCACTCGCGCAGACGGCGATTCGCGGCATCCGAGTCATCGGGCAGAGCGGCGGCTGGGGCGATGGAAATGGGTTCATCGGCGTGTTTGAAATGGGCGTCGAAGCGGACGTGCTCACGGACACCGACGGCGATGGAATGCACGACCCGTGGGAGACGGCGAACGGCCTCATCGTCGGCACGAATGACGCCGCGCTCGATGCGGACACCGATGGGCTGAGCAACGCGCTGGAGTTTCGATGGGGGACGAATCCGCAGCTCGCAAACAGCGACGGCGACAGCATCACAGACGGCGTGGAGGTGAATACGCACGGCACCTTTCCAAACACCGCGGACACGGACGGCGATGGGCTGAGCGACAGCGCGGAGATCAACACGCACCTCACGAATGCAAAGCTTGCGGACACGGACGGCGATGGGCTTTCGGACTCAGCGGAACTCAATACGCACCTCACGCTGCCGCTGAATCGCGACACGGACGGCGATGGCTTTAGCGACGGCGCGGAGATTTCGCTCGCGACAAATCCACTCAGCGCGGCGAGTCGCATCGCGAACATCGCACGCGGCGGCACAGCGGTGTTGGGCTCGTTTGCAAACGCGCCGAACGCGCTCGGCGCAATGGCGAATCTCAACGACGGAAGTCTGCTCACTCGTGCGAGGACGACCACGACCAGTCTCGTCTCCCCCACCGATTCCTACGCGGGCATCGTGTGGGACGCTGCGTGGCCGCAGCCGGTGGCGCGGCTGGAGATTGAGCTGGCGGCGCTCGGAATCGGGGGTTGGTTCAGCAGCATGGGCTCGGGTCCGCTGCCCGGCGATGTGCTCACGGCGTCGCACATCACCGGCGCTCCTGCGCTGCAAACGACAACGGACGGCGTGAATTGGACGGCTGTTCCGGCGGGGGATTTCACGACCGACTATGTCACGCGATTGATCGGCCACAACATCGGCGGCGGCGGTCAGCCTGAAGCCACGCGGCGCTCGGCGGTGTTCACTTTGAACACGCCCGTTTCCGGTCTGCGCGGCATCCGTGTCCACGGCGGCGCACGCGTTTTTCTCGGCGTCCACGAAATCACCGTTTGCGACAGCACGACGGCGGCGGACACGGACGGCGACGGACTCTCAAATGCAGCCGAAACTCTCGCGGGCACGGACGCCGCGCATCAGGACACCGACGGCGATGCGGCGCTCGACGGCACCGAAGTAAACACGCTGCTCACCAATCCGCTGCTCGCAGACACGGACGACGACTATTTTCCCGACGGTCTCGAAGCGGCACGCGGAACGAACCCGCTGCTCGACGCGTCGAACCCCGGCAACATCAGCCTCGTCGGCGGCGGCATCCTCGGCATCGCGACAATCGGCGCTCCGAACATCGCGCCGCCCAATACCGGCACCACAGTGGTGTCTGCGGGCACCGTCGGCAACATCGTGGACGGCGACGTGAATACGCGCGTGGATACCTATAACGGCAACGAGGCTACCGTGTACAATTTCGCCGGAGTGCGATGGGCGTCGCGCGTCCGTGTCGAGGCGGTGAAAGTGCAGTTCGCCGCGTTTGTGAACGGCGGCTGGTTTGGCCCGCCGGGCGTCGGCCCCGCGGCAGGCGGTGCGCTCACGGCGGCGCACCTCACACAGCCGGTCGTGCAGACCACCCACGACGGCGGCGCGACGTGGCAGGAAGTGCCGGTCGTTTCAAACTACACGGCGGCGCTCACCGGCCACCTCATCGCAGGCTCGGATAACATCCCCACGCGCACGCCGGAAGCCACGTTCACGCTGCTCACGTCAGCCACGGGCATCAACGGCATCCGGTTCATGGGCACGCAGGGAGGCAACGCGCAGCCGTTCATCGCGATCTTCGACATCACGGTGGTGCCGGAATATGACCGCGAGACGACGGCGGTGAATTTCCCGTGGGTGACAGTCGGGAATCCCGGTAACGCGCCGCACGCATCCGGCCTCGGCGGGGTCGGCTACACGTTCGATATTTCCGCGCACGAGACCACCATCGCGCAGTATTGCAAATTCCTGAACGGCGTCGCTGCGAGCGACCCGCACAGCCTCTACACCACAAGCCTCGCGACGAATCCGAACGTCGTCGGCATTTACCGTGATGGTGTGGGCGGGAGCTACGAATACCACGTCATGGGCGACGGGCGGCGGCCCATCGCGTTTGTGAGCTGGCAGGATGCCGCGCGCTTTGTGAACTGGCTGCAAAACGGCCAGGGTTCCGCAACGACGGAGACAGGCGTGTACGACCTCACGCAGCCCGACCACATCACGCTCGCGCAGACCCGGGCAGCGGGCGCTTTCTACGCGCTGCCGTCCCCGGACGAGTGGTTCAAAGCCGCGTATCACGACAAGACGATCACCACCGGTGGGGACCACTACTGGGCCTTTGCCACGCGCGCCGACGCGCTCGTGAACAACAGCGTGAGCGCAAATTATTTCGACGTGGATTACGCGGCCACGCAGTACTCGCTCGCCTTTTACAACTGCCTCCTGCCCGTCGGCCATTACTCCAGCGCGCCGAGTGCGTACGGCACATTTGATCAGACCGGCAGTGTGTGGGAATGGACCGAGGGCGACACGGGCGACCGTCGCTTTAGCCGCGGCGGATCGTGGTTCAGCACCACGCCAGCCACGCAGCTCGCGGCGGGTTCCTTCGAGGATAGAATCTCCACGGAGAAAACAGGCACCACGGGCTTCCGCGTCGTGCGTCCACCGGTCGCGCCGATCATGTTCGACAGCGCGCCCGCCTTTGGAAAAACGACGGCTTACGCGGGCAGCTTCACCCAAGGCGAGGGATCGAGCCCGGGCAAGAACTACGTGCCGAACAACCACACGAATTTCGTGTCGCAGTTCGGGTCATACACCACCACTGGCGGCGCCACCGGCGAGAGCGATGTCATCATTTCTCCCACCATCGCAAACTCCGCACGCGGCATCGTGACGCAGGGCAAACTGGCGCTCCGCGCGGCGAATACCGCACCGAACAACTCCGGCTTTTACGAGGGCATCGCGAGCGCGGGATGGGAGGATACTTTCCTCGTGAACGTGCCGGGCATGGGCGGGCAGACCGCGTATTTGCTGTGCAGCTTCGCCGTGCAGACGAAGCTCATTGCGCACCCGGACGCGGGCAGCGCCGCGCTGCAATTCAAGGTGAGCACGGATGGCGCGGTCTTCACCGGCACGGAGCCGGGCGCGAACTTCGGAACCGCGACGGGCGACGCCACGAACCGCCTGCAATGGGCGCACGCGAACTACGGCCCCGACCCGCTGGAAAAGAATGTCGCCGAGACGATCACGTATTCGATCCCGGTCGTCATCGGCCAGCGCATCCGCATCGAGTGCTACGGCCTCGCACGCGCCGGGCTGCGCGCGGTGATTTCCGGCAACACGAACACCTCGTCCGCGAGCGTGTGTGCGAGCGTGAAATGGGCGGGCATCGGCGGCCTCGTGAACGCCGCTGGCACGCCGATTCCCGGCGCCATCGTGCAGACTTCCTCGATGCTCCCCTACTCCGCGCCGCTGCCGCCCGTGCTCGTCCGCATGCCGCTCACCATCAGCGCCGCCGGGCCGAATTTCCTGCTCACCTGGAAGTCCTCCGGCTGCGGAACCTACCAGCTCGATAAAAGCCCGGACCTTTTCAACTGGACGCCGTTCCCCATCGGCACTGGCGGAAATACGACCAGCCACCTGCACGTTCCTGCGATTGGTGAAACGAAGCAGTTTTTTCGCGTGTGGGAGGAGTTGTAAAATTTCCCGCAACACCGCGCCGCGTTTGCCGAGGAAAGGAGTGACACACCATGAAAACACGCCCGCTTTTTCTCCGAATCCTCCACGCCATCCGACTCCCGGTCGCGCTGCTGCTGTGCTTCGCGCTCACCTTCGCCGCAGTGCCGAGCGCTTGGGCGCAGGGCGTGCCGCATTTGCTGAACTACCAGGGTCGCGTCGCGGTGGATGGGCAGAACTTCACGGGCACGGGCTATTTCAAATTCGCGCTCGTGGACGGCGGCTCGGATCAAAATCGCACGGCCACGGCGACGGCGACTGTCAGCGCCAGCAATCGCATCTCTGGTGTCACGATCACCGATGGCGGCAGCGGCTACGTGACACCGCCTGCGGTGAGCATCGTGGGCACGGGCACGGGCGCGGTACCGACGGCGACGGTGAGCGGCGGCGCGGTGACGGCTATCAATGTGGAGCCAGCGGGCGGCGGCTACGCGGCGGTTCCCCCGCCGGTTGTGGTCATCGCTCCGCCGCCGGCGAATGTGCAGGTGAGCACGCTTTGGACGAATGACGGCACGCATCTGGGTCTGGATAATCGAGAGCCTGACGGCTGGGTGGAGCTGCCGGTGAACCGGGGTCTTTACTCGATACTACTTGGCGATTCAGCAGTGCCGGGCATGGGGAAGATGGATGCGGGCATCTTTGCCAAAAATGCGGACCTGCGGCTGCGCGTTTGGTTCTCCGCAGACCGCAGCGCCTTTACGCTGCTCACGCCCGACCAACGCATCGCCGCGGTCGGCTATGCGCTCATGGCAGGCGACATCAATGACGGGGCCATCACTACGGCGAAGATTGCCGATGGCAGCATCACCGGCGCGAAGATCGCCCCGAGCAGTATCGAATTGTCGCAGCTTTCCCCCGCGCTTCAGCAGACGCTGACGGCGCTCAACATTCAGCAGGAGGCCGCGCTGCCGGTGGTGACGAGCGCGGGCAGTGTCGTCGGCGTGGAAGGCTCATTTTTCAGCTATACAATCACGGCTTCGGGATCGCCGATCGTGTTTGGTGCGACGGGTCTGCCTGCGGGCCTCACGCGCACAGGAGCCGTGGTGAGTGGCTTACTCCCGGCGGGCAATCACACTTTCTCCGTCACGGCTTCCAACACGGCGGGAGCGTCCGCGCCGAAGGTGGTGAACGTGCAAATCGTCGGCCCGGTGTATGTGGATTTTACCACGGGCAATGATGTGAATGCAGGCACTGCCGCGCTGCCGGTGAAAACGTTCACCCACGGTCTGGCGCTGGCGGCGGGCACGGTGCCGCAGCGGAATGTGGTGCTCTCCACCAGCAGTCAGACGTTCAGCTCCACCGTCATCATTCCCGCGGGCATGACGATCTCCGGCGGGCGCACGCCAGGGGCCGGGTGGACGCGCACTCCGGGGAATCGCACCCCGCTGCACCGCGCGGCGGGCGCATCGGCGGGCGTGGCCAGCATCGTGGCGCTACAGGCCAGCGCAGGCACCACGCTGGAGTATCTGGACATCACCACGGATAATGCGAGCGGCTCCGGACATGCCTGCGTAGGTGTGGACATGACCATCGGCGCCGGGCAAAAAATCACTGGCTGCCGTATCACGCCGGGGAATGGTGCGGGCGGCGGCGCGGGCGTCAATGGCGCCAGCGGCAGTGCGGGAGCGGATGGACGCGACGGTGGCGACGTCGTGGCGGGCATCGCGCAAGAGTGGTTTGGCGGTGGCGGGCTTGGGCAGGGCGTCTCCACAGGACCCATCTCCGCCGTGCGCGGTGGGAATGCCGGGTACATCACTAGCGATATCGATCACACTCCCCAGGCCGGCTCCAGCGTGGTGGGTGGCGGCGTCGGCGGCGTGGCCGGGGGCAATTCCTCCCAGTCCAATAATGCCACCAGCGGCGGGGCGGGTGGGAATAGCATCACGTCGGGAGCAGCCGGCGCGCATGGCGTGGCTGGCGCGGCTGGAGGCGACGGCGGCGCTGGTAAACCCGGCGGCGGCGGTGGCGGAGGGGGGCGGTTCAACGGATTCTTTTCCTACTTTGCCGGCGGAGCTGGCGGGGAAGGCGGAGGCGGGGGCATGGGTGGCAAAGGCGGGGCTGCGGGCTCCGGCGGCGGATGGTCCATAGCCGTGCGCATCACTCACGTCAGCAACTCGGCATGGAATGCACCAATCTTCACCGATAACGAACTACGCCCCCGCAACGGCGGCAGTGGCGGCTCCGGGGGCAATGGAGGTGGCAGCGGCGCCGGCGGAAGCGGCGGGGCCGGTGTGCTCCGCACCCCGCAGGTAGTGAACGGCAATACCGTCACAGCCGGTAGTGGCGGCAGCGGCGGAAATGGCACTGCGGGCGGTAGTGGCGGTGGCGGTGGCGGCGGAAGTGGCGGAAGCTGCTACGGGATCTACTCGACGCAGCTGGTCGTAAATGGCGGCGGCGTCGCGGTCATCACGCCGGCAGCCACATTGAATGGCGTCAACACCTTCGCCTTCGGATCGCCCGGCAGCGGTGCCCTTGGCGGCCTGCGCGGCGACTCCACCACCAGCCGCGCGGCAAGCGGCAACAACGGAACCACCGCAAACTTCAACCCGCCCACGCCATGACCTTCATCACCACACGAATCACCGCGCTCCTGGCGCTCCTCGCACTTCCTGCAATGTCGCAGGAACTTACCCACTCCAGCCTCGATCCCGCCGGCGGTCGCAGCACCGGCGGTAATATCACCAACGACGCCACGCTCGGCGGCATCGGCGGGGAAATGTTCGACGACACGCAGGTCATCTCGCGCCCCGGTTTCGCCGGGCAACTCTACGACGCCGTGTACATTGACGTGGAGCCCGGACCGCCGGTCGTCGCGGAACTCGGCACCTTACTCGTGAGCGCGTTCGTCATGGGCGACGACGACACCACGCTCGATGCGACCGGCGCCACGTGGAGCAATCTCGGCAGTCCGTTTTTTACCGTGGACGCAAGCGGCCTCGTCACGGCGAACGCCGTCCCCGAGACACTCACGCTGCCGCTGCAAGTCGCCGCCGCCGGCCTCGCGGGAAACGTTTCCCTCACCATCTACGACACCATCCCCGACAACTACGGCCCCTTCGCCGGCGACGCGCTTGATGATGCGTGGCAGCAGTTTTGGTTCAGCGAAAACCCCGCCCTCGCCGCGCCCGGCCTCGACCCCGATGGCGACGGGCAGAGCAACCTCACCGAATTCCTCGCCATCACCAGCCCGCTCGACCCCGCGAGCCGCATCACCACGCGCATCGAGCCAGTGCCGGGACGCCCCACACACCGTCTGCTCATCCTGCACCCGTGGCGCGCCGAGCGCA
Source organism: Verrucomicrobiaceae bacterium (assembly GCA_043755735.1). Taxonomy (GTDB): domain Bacteria; phylum Verrucomicrobiota; class Verrucomicrobiia; order Chthoniobacterales; family Chthoniobacteraceae; genus SXWH01. The sequence goes on from JAYUSJ010000386.1 coordinate 24,026, forward strand.
CCTACACATGGGAATGGACGCCCGACTTCGCGACTCCGTGGCAGCCGCTCCCCGGCGCATTCATCACGCCCGAGGCGGGCGACGAAGCCCATTCGTATGACACAAATGCCGTGGACCCGCAGCGGCTATACCGAGTGAAAATCGAGTAATGCGCGACGCTTCGGAGTGAGACCACTTCTCTACTTCGACAGACGCGCGCATTTACCCTACGGTGCCCACCGTACCATGACAATCTGCCGACAATGCAGCGCCCGACTCCCTGCGGGTACGCCCGACGAGCTCTGCCCGTTTTGCGTGCCGGATGAGCCTGCGCCGGAAAGCGGACGCGTGCTTGGGGATTGCGAATTGTTCGAGGAAATCGGGCGCGGTGGAATGGGCGTCGTTTGGCGCGGGCGGCAGCGCGGGCTGGATCGCGAGGTGGCGGTGAAGACGCTGCCGGGCGGCGACCTCGCCGGAGCGGATGCGCGCGCGCGGTTCCGCATCGAGGCCCAGGCTGCGGCGCGGCTGAAGCATCCGGGGATCGTCGCGATCCATGATGTCGGCGAGGCGGATGGGATGCCTTATTTCGTGATGGAGCTGGTGCGCGGTCGCACGCTCAGCGAGACGCTCGCCGGGAGGCCCGCAAACGCACGCCTCGCCGCGCGCTGGCTGCGCGACGCCGCGCTCGCCGTGCAGCACGCACACGAGCACGGAGTGCTGCACCGCGACATCAAGCCCTCAAACATCATCATCGAGGGCGGCGCCGACGGCGGGCGTCCACGCGTGACGGACTTCGGCCTCGCGAAAATGACGGACACGGACAGCGGCCTCACGCTCACCGGCTCTGCGGCAGGGTCGCCGGCATTCATGTCGCCCGAGCAGGCGCGGCGCGGCGAGAGCACGGCGCTCAGCGATGTTTACAGCCTTGGCGCGGTGCTCTACTCCGCGCTCACGGGCCGTGCTCCGTTTCAGGGCGAGAGCGTGGCCGCGGTGCTTGCACAGGTCGAGCGCGACGAGCCCCTCCAGCCGCGCAGGCTGAATCCCGGCGTCCCGCGCGACCTCGAAACGATTTGTCTGCGCTGCCTCGAAAAGAATCCGCAGCGGCGCTATCCCGGCGCGCTTGCACTCGCGGAGGATCTGGGCCGCTTCCTCGCGAACGAACCCGTCCTCGCCCGCCCCGCCGGCCCGCTTGCGAAAACACTGCGCTGGGCCGCCCGCCGCCCTGCGCTCGCCGGCGCGCTCACGCTTGCGGTGCTCGCCCTCATCGCGACGGCGGCGGTTTCGACAATCTCCGCACAGCGCATCGGCGAAGCACGCAACCGCGCGCTTGCGTCGGCGGAATCCGAGAAACTCCAGGCCGCCGAGGCGCGGCGGCGAACCGTCGATTTGCACGTCGCGGAAGCAAACCGCCGGCAGGCCGATGGGGATTTCATCGGCTCGCTTCCGTCGCTCGTCGCCGCGCTGCGCGGAGATTCCGGACGGCGCGACGCGCACATGACGCGCCTCGCGGCCGCCCTGCGCGAATGCCCGCGTGTCGTGCATCACTGGTCGCTGGCGCAATGGCGCGACCGCCGCGACCCGGCGCTCACCTATCCGGGCCGCGTGTATTCCGCGGATTTCAGCCCGGACGGGAAATGGCTCGCATGCGCGACGATGGCGAAGGCGATTCATTTTTGGAATGTGGAGACGGGCGAAGACCACGGCGCGGAGTTTGCCGGAGATTCCGTGGTGTACGTGAAGTTCTCCGCCGATGGGAGCCGGCTGCTGACAGGCACAAGCCGCGACACGATTTCGCTGTGGGACGTGGAGAAGCGCTCCGTGGTCTTCCGCGACTTGAAGCACGATCTCAACGGCACCCATCCGTCGTCACTGAGCCCGCCCGTGATGGACCGTGAGGCGAAGCGAATCGTGCGCATCGAGCCGGGCGATTCGCTGACCTCTGGAGCCTACCTCGTCACCGCCGGTGAGAGCACGGCGGTTTCAATCCCGCTGCGGCTGAATTGCAACGTGCGCTCGCTCGCTCTGTCGCCCGACGAATCCCTCCTCGCACTCGGCCTCACGGGAGGAAAAGTCGTGCTGCACGAATCCGCCACTTGGGCCCCGGTCGGGCGCAATTTTGCCGTAGGGAAGGATGTTCGCGCGATGAGCTTCAGCCCGGATAATACGCGCATCGCGATCCATGCCGGGGGAAATGACACGCAGCTCTGGCGGCTCGACACCGCAGCACCGGAGCAGATTGGCCGCACCTTCACGCACACCGGTGCGACTTACACACTCGCGTGGAGTCCCGCGGGCACGCATGTCGCGACATCCGCCTACGGCGAGCAATCGTCCTTTGTGCTTCGTGCCGACACGGGGATGGCGGAATCCGTCATCCGCCAGCCGCCCGGAATTTTCACCGCGTCATGGAGCCGGGACGGCGCGACGCTGCTCACCGCAGGGTTTGACAACACGGCGCGATTCTTCAATCCGCTCACCGGTGCTGCAAAAGAGCCGCCGCTGCACCACGGCGGCTACGTGTGCGTCGCGCGCTACAGTCCGGATGGACGCTTCATCTTCACCGGCGGCTACGACGGCACCGCGCGCTTGTGGCAGATGCGGCTGCCGCCCGCCGCGCCGCCGGGGATTGCGAATTCGAAATCCAGCGGCAGCGGTCGCTTTCTCGCGAGGCGGGATTGGAAGGAGGGCTCGCTCGGAATGATCGCGGTTTACTCGATGGGTGACGGAAGGGAGATCGGCCGCACCGGGCCCGGCCGCTGCGGCGGACTGGCCGACGACGGGCGCACCCTCGTCTGGCTGGGAGGCTCGCGGTTCGAACTGCACGAATTCCAGCCCGATGGGAAACCGCGGACGCTCTCCGCATTTTCCTTTCCTTACCAAGAGGCACCCGTGGCCACCCGGGAAGTCGAAATATCGCCCGACGCCCGGCTCGCAGTCATCAGCGCCGACCGTTTGAGCCTGCAAATCTTCGACGTGTCGCAGCGCGAGGCACGTGCCGTGGGTGCGCTCGCACACGAGTCACGCGCGACACGGTGGACGTTCAGCCCCGACGGCATGCTGATGGCGACCGTCAGCGCGCGCCCGCAGCGGGAAGCGGGTTCCATTGTAATCGTGTGGCGGCTCGATGACACGCGTGAGTTGTCGCGTTTCACAACGCCGCAACCAGTGTCGCACATCGAGTTCAGCCCCGACAGCAAGCTGCTCGCATGGGGCGGCAGTATGACCGGCCTGATGGGTGCTTCCGTTCGGGTGCATCGGTGCAGCGACGGTCAGCCCGCCACTCCATTCCTTGCCCATCGCGGCGACATAAAAGACATCGAGTTTTCTCCGGACAGCCGATTGATCGCCACCGGCAGCAGCGACGGCAGCGCGCGCCTGTGGGACGTGGCTCAGGCTCGCCTCGCGAGCCCGGAGATCCCGCATCCGCACCACGTCGAATTCATCGGATTCAGTCGCGACGGCCTCCGCTTTGTCACGCTCATCGGGGGTGCGTCGCCCGCGATGCGCGTGTGGGAGACTGCGAGCGCGGTCGCACTCACGCCACCGATGCGCGTGAGCAAAGGATCGTGGTTCTGCCAGTTCACCGAAGACGGCACCGCGCTCATCAGCGCAGGCGACACCTTCATGCGCTGGCCGCTCACGGATGAAAACCGCACGCCCGAAGACCTCATCGCCGAGGCCGAATTGCTCAGCGGCGTCCGCCAGGACGATGTGACCGGCCCGCAGCCAATCCCGTCCGCCGAGTTACGCGCGCTGCACGAGCAGCGCAGGAAGGCCGCTCCCCGATCCGGGCAGTGAACCGCGTCGCGTTCATCCGGGGACGATGCTTCTGAATGCGGCACATGCGCTTTGTGATCTGGGCGAGTAGGAGCTTGTTATTACAGACGGCAAACTTGTAATGCGCTCCGAGCAATATGAAAAAGCAGCCTCGCCATCAGGAAATCTCAAACGAATTGCTCACCGAGATCCTCGCAGGGAAGCACGACAGCGCGCGTCGCCTGCCGAGCGAGGCGCAGCTTGTAAAGCGGTTCAATGTTTCCCGCCCCACGGTTGCCCGCGCACTGCTGGATCTGAAAATCAAGGGCATCCTGGATCGCAAGGCGGGCTCAGGCACTTACCTCTGCAAAGACCGCGGTGCGAAGCCATCCGGCGTCCGGCAGCTCGGGATGATCGTGCCCGGTCTCGGCAAGATTGAGATTTTTGACGTCATCTGCGGCGAACTCGCAAGCCTTGCCCGCGTGAACGATCTCGGGATGCACTGGGGCGGCAGCACCCGCCCGCAGACCGGTGCAAGCATGAGCATCGATGAGGCTGAGGAACTCTGCCTCCGCTACATCGAAAACGGCGTGAGCGGCGTGTTCTTCGCGCCCTTTGAACACTCGCCGGATAACGAAGTGGCGAATCGGCGAATCACGGAGCGCCTCAGTAATGCAGGCATTCCGGTCGTCCTCCTCGATCGCGACATCCGCCCGTTCCCTCATCGCAGCAACTTCGACCTCGTCGGTATCGACAACTTTGCCGGCGGCTACCTGCTTGCCGAACATCTCATCAAGCTCGGCGCGCGCCGCCTCGCGTTTGTCGCGCGCCCGTTTTCCGCGACCACCGCCGAAGCCCGCAAGGCCGGCGCCATCGCTGCGATGCTCGCCCACGGAATTCGCATCCCGGAGAAGTTTCTCCATGCTGGAGATCCGAGTGACATGAAATTTGCCCGCCACCTCAGCGCCGGAAATACGCACGATGCAATCATCTGCGTGAACGATCACACCGCCGCCCAGCTCCTCCAGGCGCTCAGCCGGCTGGAAATAAAAACCCCGCAAAACCTGCGGGTCGTCGGCTTCGACGATGTGCGATTCGCGACGCTACTGTCGGTGCCGCTCACCACGATCCAGCAGCCCTGCCGGGATATCGCACTCACCGCGTTCAACGCCATGCGCGAACGGATCGCATCTTCCACGATTCCACCGCGGAGCCTTCTTCTTACGCCCAGCCTCATCATCCGCGAAAGCTGCGGAGCGTATCTCGCCCGATGAGCAGCGACATCCGCATTTTTCCCGGTAAGTCGGGAGGAAATGGGACATAACCTTGTGTAATGACGGAATCCGACTCCACCAACCAAGGCGACTCGCACGAGGAATTCGTGCGCCTGCTCAATGCCTCGCACCGGCAGTTGCTCGGCTATTTGGTGTCGCTGCTCGGCAACCGGCACGATGCGGAGGATGTCCTCCAGCGCACGAGCATCACGCTTTGGCGAAAGTTCGAGGTGTTTGAGCGGGGCACAAATTTCGCGGCTTGGGCGGGCACGGTGGCGTTTTACGAAGCGCGTAATTTCCAGCGGATGGGCGCGCGGTCGCGGCTGCAATTTGGCGATGCGCTCATGGAACTCATCAGCGCCGAACGTGCACAGGACATCGTCCACACCGACGCGCGGCACGAGGCGCTCAGCCTTTGCATGGAGCAGCTCGACGACTCCGGCCGGCGACTCGTGGAGGCGGCGTATCTCGAAGGAAGCGACATCGGCGTGCTTGCGGAGCAGCTCGGCCGGGCAAAGCAGACGCTCTACAACAAACTCAACATCATCCGCCGCTCGCTCGCCGACTGCGTGACGCGCCGGATCGCCGCGGAGGCCGCTCGATGAATACCGACCGCAACCAACTCGCCGCGCTCTTCGCCGCGAAATGCGACGGCACGATTTCCAAGGATGATCATGCTCTACTCGAAAAGCTCCTCTCCGAAAATGCGGACGCCCGGCGCCAGTGGTTCCTTCACTGCGACATCGAGACGGGCATGGCCGACTGGGCCGCCACTCGCGGGGCACGGCGCGAGTTTTTTCCGGCGGCGGAATCACCGGCGACTTCATCGCGGCGCTGGCTGGTTCCATTCGCCGCCGCCGCGCTGCTCGTGCTCGGCGCAATCGCGTGGTGGCCGCGCACGACTTCCCCGAACAACGTCGCAATCGCCGAGCCGAAATCGAACGGCGTCGCGGTGCTCTCCCGCGCAGTCGGGGTGGAATGGACGGACGGCGTCGAGCGCACATCGGGCGCAGTGCTGGAGCCCGGCACGCTGCGGCTGAAGTCCGGCGCGGCGCTCGTGGAATTTTACAGCGGCGCACGACTCATCGTCGAAGGCCCGGCGGAGCTCCGGCTCGTCTCGGCGGGCGAAGCGTTTCTGCAATCCGGAAAAATCAACGCGCACGTCCCGCCGCAAGCCGTGGGATTCACCGTAAACTCGCCGACGATGAAAGTCGTCGATCACGGCACCGACTTCGGCATCACCGTCGGCAGCGGCACCGCGCCCGAGGTCCACGTATTTACGGGGAAAGTGGAAGTCGCCTCCGCGAGCCTCGCGCCCCGTGCGCTGAACGGCGGCGAAGCAGCGCGCTTCGACGGCACAGCCGTGCAGTCGATCCCCGCGGCGCGCGCCAGCTTTGTCACCGAGGACGAACTCTCCCGCCGCGACTCCGCGCTTGGCCTCGCGCGCCTCGCCGCCTGGCGCGAAGCCGCACGCGGGCTCAGCGCCGATGCCGCCACCCTCATCCATTACACGTTCGACGAATCCACCGAACGCAGCATCCCGAACCAAAGCGCCGGCGCACCGCCGGACTCCCACGGCAGCATCGTCGGCAGCGCGTGGACGGAAGGCCGCTGGCCCGGAAAAAATGCGCTCCAATTCCGCAGCGAAAGCGACCGCATCCGCTTCACCGCCGCGCAGCCCATCCACGCCATCACGCTCCTCGCCTGGGTGCGGGTGGACGCCCTGCCCCGCTGGCAAAACGTCCTCCTCTCCACCGATTCCGAGCAGCCCGGCGCGCTCCGCTGGCATCTCACAAAGACCGGCGAACTCCGCTTCGAAATCGCCCGCAACCTCGGCCGCCCGCATTCCGATTGGGAAGCAGTGAACAGCGCACCGTTCGTCACCGCCGACCGCCTCGGCCAATGGCTGCACCTCGCCACCACTTTCGACGGCACCACCATCCGCCACTACGCCAACGGCCAGCCCATCGGCAGCGGCGCATCATTCACCCCGCCCGCGCTCCAAATCGGAACCGCCGAACTCGCCAACTGGCGCGGCGACACCAAGCGCCAGCTCGCCGCCACCCTCGACGAATTCGCCATCCTCTCCCGAGCCATCACCGCAGAAGAAGTGCGCACGATATACGACAGCGGGAGGCCGTAGGTGCGCGTCTTCGCTTGCCCATCGTGAGTCTTGCATCATCGCAGCGATCGAACGCACAATCCCAACCATGCACACTGAGCCGCATTTCAACCGCCGCAAGATTACCTCCATCATCGCGCTCGCCGTGCTCCTCGGGTCCGAGTGCCATTCCCAATCCCTCAACGACAAGGTTCGCCCGCTCTCGGATTTGAAGCTCTCGCTCAAATCCGAAATGGCCGCATACGCTCAGGGTTCTAGTTTTTACCTCACGCCGACATTGCGCAACGACGTCTGGGTGGACGCCCTCGTCATTTTCGCCCACGAAGACTTTGTCATCACCCGCGATGGCCATCCTTTCACCATAAAGGATGGTGCACCGAATCATCGGACCTTTTGGTTTGATCGAGAGTTGCAGATCCTCGACTTCGAGAAATCCTTCGAATGGGGAGTGCGCCCGTTTAATTCTGGCGATCTCCCCCCCGGCGCTTATGAGGTGAAGCTACGCCAGTTCTTTAAGGTCCCCGCGAAGATTCCAGACGCACCACCAAAGCTGGGGACGAACTTTCTGGAAGCCTCGACTTCGTTCCGAATTGTGAAAGCCGAACAAAGTGACGGCTCAACCGCCAACCCCTCCGACGACCTCAAAATACGATTGGCGCACTTATTCGAGACTGAGGGCAATCGAGGAACGCCGCTCCCTATGCACCTCCGGATTGAAATGACAAACGCGGGGAAAGAGCCGTGGTTTTATCACGACCGCCGACCGTCGTTCAAGACTGAGGTGACCGACAGCAAAGGACAAATACTCGCACTCAATGAACGCGGCATCGCCAGGATGGCTCCGCCGAAACCCAAAGACTACAATATCTTCAGTGGTCCAACAATATGGCTAAATCTCCTCCCAGGCGATTCAGATCGGGTAGTTGGGTTTACTCTCGACGACTACGTCAACCTTACGCCCGGCGCGAAATACACCGTGCAGGTGATTTTGACGGGATATGCTTTTCGCTCGTCCGAGGACCGGAAAACCGGAAAGAACCCAGTGAAGTTTGAGGTTCGCTCTGCGCCATTCGTCACGAAAGCGGGCGAGAAAGACTGACCGCTACACCCGCACCACGCCGCAGCCGAAATCCACCTCCAGCGCCGTCTCCCTGTCGGCGTGGTTGAATTGGCAAAATGTCGGGCGCATGGACGCTTGGTATCGGAATGTGGAGCGATGGCGAGCGGGATATTTCTACCCCTCCACCGTCACCCGGACCACCTCGCTCCAAGCCCCGCTGACCTCCGTGCCGTCCCAGAACTTTGCGCGGTATTCGCGCCATTCGGCGGTGCCGGGGGTTTTCACGGGGCGTTTGTCTTCAAACGTGGC
>JAYUSJ010000387.1:0-10172 GCA_043755735.1 Verrucomicrobiaceae bacterium
TTCTCGAAGCCGGCGCCCGAGTATTTCGAGCACGGCGATGTTGAGCTTGAACGCAGCGACATGGGACTCCGCGGAAAACCTCTGCATGAGGCCGACCGAAATCTTCAGGACTGTGCAATCTTCCGCCGCTGTCACGTCTGCACTTCGCGGATCGTGATCGATGAGGACAAGTTCGCCAAAGAACTCGCCTGCATGAAGCGTGCAAAGGCGGACGTCCGCGCTACCCACGGCATGCAGGATCACATCGGCACTTCCCTCTGCGATGAGATACATGGCGAAAACTATTTATCTGTCCCTCTGAAGCCCGCGACACTGTCGTCTTTTTCCACAACAGTTCGGCCATCGCTGCCTTTCTTGCGTCGCCTCCCGTGAGCTTCTCCATTTCCGTCACGCCCGCCCCTCCTCATTTCTTTTTTGTCGCCTGACCCCGTTTCCTTCGTTTTGTCGCCTGACCCCGTTTCCCTCGTTTCCCTCACTCTGTCAGCTCGGAGACGCTGTGTTTATATGCTTTCATGTCGCCTGACCCGGTTCCGCTTCCTTTACGACTATGTGATCATATTGCTTTTCAACCCATTCGATAGCCATCTCGGTCGAACGACAAAGTAGATCCGCTCTTTCGAACTCGTTGGTTGGAATTCCATCCTTCATCAATTTCTCCGCAAATAGAGTTGTGACGATAAACATGATAGTGGTACCGTCGTCTTTTACCTCATGAGAACTGAGACAGTATGCGTTCGATGTAGAATACTGCACATTGCGGTTCGCTCGGTAGAAATAACATCGCGATGAACCGGACGTCAAGGCACGGTATAATTCTTTGTCCATTATCTGTATAATCAACACAATATCACCGATGTGCTCGGTGCAGGACCGAGGGACATAAAAAGCCGCCGTTCCAAAGGAGCTCTTAATGTGCCCAATGAGAAATGCGCGACACCTCATCGCATAATAGTTAATTAGGTCTAATATATTTCGCAGCATGACTGGTTGTCGCCGTCAATTTCCATACCAAGGATTCCACACGTAGTCCGTCCAAATGTTTTCCCACGCAGAATCGAGAGGTTGTCCGCCCCCGGCAAGCGGCAGATCCATAAACTCTCTTCCAGCGTTCCATCCTAGACATGCTGAGCCAGTGATTGCAGCACCCGTTCCCACTGCGGAAGTTGCAGCAGCGGCAGTGACATCCATCATAAGCGTTTTGGCAACAATCGAACCGGCTCCTGTCGATACTATCGCCCTGGACGACGTTGTTCGTGCAGTTGCACCCACACTACCACCACCCGAGCTACCAGCACCTTTAATGTTTTGGAAGTTCTTTGTTAGACGAACCATCTTTGCCGCATCATTACCTTTTTGGGTCGCTTCACCGACGGGTGGAAGACGCGGTGGCGGTCTCACCACCGGCTCTTTCATTGCTAGTCCATCCATCGCTTTCGCGGCGACCACCGCCCTCACAAAGTTGACACAATTATTGACGGTTGGATTCTTCGTTGTGGAGTTCGCAAAATTCCGGAACCAGTCAGGGATATGCCCCAAAGGATCCACAGCTCCCGCGACATTCCCACCAACATACCCGTACAAATTCAGCCCGCCCGATTCCTCGATCGGATCGCGCGAAATCCACCTTCCCATCACCGCATCATACGCCCGAAATGGTGCCAGCGTTAGCGAGCTCACTCCATGCTCGTAGTGGCCGGTGAACCCAAAATCTGAGCTAAGGTCGCCGCTGACTTTTGTCCGTTTGCCGTACACGTCGTAGTCGTAGCGGGCGCGGACGGTGCCGGTGGTGTCGAGGAGTTCGCGCACGTTGCCGAGGTGGTCGCTTGTTTCCAGCAGCGCGGTGGTTGTCGTCCCGACGGTGCGCACTTCGCCGCCGCCGTAGAATGTCCGCCGCTCCGTCTCTGCGCCTGCTGCGTTTTTCAGCCGCAGTTGCGCGATGCTTGCGCCTTCCCAAATCACTTCCCGACTGCCCACCACTGCGCCCGCTTCCTTTTCCACGAGCTTCACCCAGCGGTTGCCGCCGTCGTACGTGAACTCTGTGCGTTTCACCGGTGTTCCGGCAGTCACCACTACGCGAAGGCGATTTGCCGCGTCCCATTCATAAGTCCGCAGACCGTCGCTCTCCGTGCTCCCGTTGAGGTCGTAGGCAAACGTCCTTGCAGGCGCGGCGGTCAGCGTCAGGTTTGCGTGACGCGTCCGCGTTTGCGCCACTGTGCCGGGAGCGATGCTCGTGGTTTCTGTCGCCCGGATTTCCACACTGTTTGCACCCACTCCGAGCACCACTTCTTTTTCCCAATTCAGCGAATTGGTCCCCGCCACCGCCCCATTCACCGTCACGTTCGACGGCTCGTTCACCGTCCCCGCAAACTTCACCGCAAACGTCGGGCTCGCCGCCGTCCCCGTCAGTTGATTGAGCGTATTCACCTCGTAGTTCACCACCGTCCCGTTTTCCAGCGCCCCCGTCCGATTTCCCGCACGGTCGTAGCTGTAAGCCCACGTATTGAGCACCGTCCCGTCTTGCTCCTTGCGCACAGCTTCTTTGAGCTGGTCCACTTCATCGTAGCCCAGCGACATCGTCCGCGGCGCTGGCAGACCGCTGTGATTTTGCGTCCACTGCCGGATTTGGCCCGTCGGGTCGTTCGTCGTTGGATTGATCAAATACCCATACCCAAACCCCGACACTGCCGCATTGCCCGAGCCCCAAGTACTCGCGATGCCCGTGAGCCGCTGCTCCCCACTGGCTTCCCAGCCAAAATCCACCTTCAGCCCCGGCACCGAGCCCACCGAGTGCTGCACAAAATCCACCCGCCCGCTCAGCCCCTCATACGTCGGCACAAACTGCCCCAGTGGATTCACCGTCCCCGTCACACGCCCCAGCGCATCATACCCGCTCACCGTCGTCGTCTCACCTGCAAACGTCCGAGTCGCGAGCCGCCCGAGCTGGTCGTAAGCGTAAGTCATCGAATCCCCCGCCACCCGACCGCCGACCGAAGCGAGCTGCCCATCGCCATACACTGCGTCAAGCGGATCGATGGGAACGTAGGTCGAAGTCGTCGTTCCCGTTCCATCCGTCATCGTCTCCAGCCGCCCGAACCGCGCATCGTAAGTGTAGCTCACCTCCAGCGTCGCCACCGGCAGAGCACCGCCCGACGCATCCGTGTAAAACACACGCTTCAAGCGGTCATCCGCGAAATACTCATAATTCGTCCGCTGTCCCTTGCCGTCTTCAATGCCCACCAATCGCCCCGTGTTCGGCCCGTAGAAGTATTTGAACACCGGGATCGCCGTAATCACGTTGCCAGTCTTCAAATTGACCTTCTTGACCGTAGGCCGCTTTTGAATATCCCGTTCCCACTCCGTCACATGCTGTTCGCCATTCGCCAATACTTGCGTGATCCCCTCCAGCGCGCCGCAAGTGCAGTGCGTAAAATAGGTCTCCCTCAATTCCGGGTCCGTGATTTTTGTCACATTGCGCATCGCATCGTAAACGTAGCGCGTTTCGCGCCCGCGCCGGTCGATTCTTTTCACAACGTCCAGTGGCGCATCCGTGAGTTGTCCCTCCTGCAAGCCAAGGTCGTCATAAACGGACTGTTCGGTGGTGCCGTCCGGGAAGGTGACCTTTGTAACGCGGTCCAGGGTTTTGGTAGCGATACCGCCAATCGCGTCGTAATCCAGCGTGACGGTGTAGCCCTCATAGTCTGTCACCGTTTTTGGCCGGCCAGCGGAATCGTAAGTGTAATTCACGGAACGTACCAGCGGAGTATTGAACGCCTGTGTGACGGTTTTCACTTTCCCGAGGTTCGCGGGGGTCGTGCCGCTGCCGCCGGGCTCGAAGTATTCAATTTTCGTGACTTCCAGCTTCGGATTGGTCGTCTGTGTTACCTGCCCGCGCGCATTATAAGCAACCGTCGTCTGCTGTCCGGCAACGTCGGTAATCGTGGAAGGACGATGCGGCGGCAGAACCGGTTGGTTCGGAAGCTGTTCATAGCCGAACTTTGCGAGAACGATATTCGGAGAATTGGGTTTGATGTTGCGAACCTCCAACACGTCGATTCCGTTCGTTTCGTCGTAGACGTTTTCTATTGTTCGACCGAGCGGGTCGCTCTGCGTCATCGGCATGTTGAATCCCAGAGTCGAGGTGGCAGAAACCGCCTGCGTCGTCCCGTCGTCCAGCGTTCGAGTCATTCCCGTCGATTGCTTCGATGTGCCGATGACATCCGGCAGAGATTGCGTGCCATAGCTGTAAACCACACGTCCTTCGAGTGGCGCGGTCTTCGCCGCGACTTGGCCGGTGGAAGACAGCCCCGTGGCATCGCGCATCCATTCCGTCTTATGCGCTGTGCCGTCCGAAGGAGTCCCAGTCACGCCAAGCATCGCCTTTTTATCCCAAAACATCGTAGTAAACAAACCGCCGACGCTGTTTGTGACGTTTGCCACGGGAGTCAACGAAAATTGCAACGCCAGACTCCAATCATAAACCCGCGCCCCCGGAGCCGGTGATGGAATCATCCCGTCCACAAGCGCTGGGGAAAGTGCGGTAAATCCTTGGGAATCCACCGTGGAAAAACGGACATCCGGCTTCACCAGCCGGAGAACTTGATTCGCGATTCCCGACCCCGTAAGGATTCGTTTTTCGACCCGCTCCTTGGCACCGCGAGTGTCCGTCATCTCCAGCCAGCGATCGAAGACATTAGTGCCCCGATTAAAGGTGCTCGTCCCATACGGCGTCGTCATCGAAATCATCACGGTTGAAGTCCCGCTGTAGCCAAAACTGGAAACAATCCCCACGGGATCTGTGATGCTCGAAACGCGCCCGCTCCCGTCGTAGCCAATGAGGGCCGTTCGTCCGAACGGATCGGTGATTCCGGAAAGTCTCGGCGGAGTCACATAGTTGAGCGTCGTGATTTTTCCCGTCGCATCGGTAATCGTGTCGAGACGCGAACCCGTATACGAAAGCGTGAGCGCATTGCCAACCGGATCGCGGACTTCTGTGAGGAAAATCTTGCGGGGCGCAACCGTCGCCCCGTTTGAAGTCGCATAAACTTCCTTTGAGCCATCCCGAAAAACTCGCTCATAAGAATTTGCAGTTACCCGAGTCAGCGTCGATGCCCCCCAGCGGTCGCCGTTGTCATACACTCCGGTGGCAGGATTGTATCCCCCATATTGCTCCACGCCACCTCCCCGCACATGCACATCCACTGTCGGCAGTGCATCTGTCGGAGAATCCTCGACCCACGCTTTCCAATTGAAATTCCAGTTGGGACCGAGATGCGTCTCTGAAGTTGAAGCCGTGAGATCCGTTGCATTCTCCAGATACCGAAATGTGATACCGAGGCCGGGACCAAAAGCAGGCTCGTAAGTCAGTGGAGAATCCCAAACCGTAAGACTCGCGAGACTGGCGTGGGCGCTATACTGCGCCATGCCGCGGCAAGTATTCGCAGAACCACCGGCCTGCACATCGCACGAAGTAATCGTATCACGCTCCTGAATCTGTGCAGTTCCATTCTTATCGACAGTAATGTCCCTTCCTAAAGTGTATATCCAATTTGTCAGCGGCGGGTTGACCACAGTAGAGCCAGGGTTGCGATACCCCCCGTTTGCGTGAAATTCGATCTGCCCGAGGAACACTTTGATGTGGTTGATCCAGATATTGTCGTCGGCATTACCGATCTTGGAAAGACCTGCCGGAAATCCTTCAAAGTGGTAATATGGGCCATCAAAACGGATCCGATCGTATGCTTGATTGAGAACGTCACGAACCACTCCACCGCCAGCGACCGTATGGTCGTGCCAATAGGAATAATAAGTCACCACCTTCGGCGCCGCGACGGATGTAGCCGCCGGTGCCGGACTCTGGATCCGGATGAAAATACAAAACAGGAGGAGATTCATGAAAACATGAACTGCTGATAGGGTGGATCGTGAGTGGGATTTGAACATGGGTATAAATTTAAGGTTTCGCGGTCCGTGACCCCGATGGGTCGAAAAAGTAGAATGCATCGGTTGTGAGGCTACTAAATCTACATCGCTTCAATTCACGAGCATCGCCCCGGCTGGGGAGGTAAGTGTAATTACCGGAGCGGCGTCGATCGGGTTTGTCCCGTTAGCCAGCTCGGTTGCGTTATCCCAATCGTCGCCATCCGGGTTTTGCGTTCCGGTGGAGCTGAGATTGCCAAACCAGCGACCCTCCCAGCCATTGGGCAGTCCATCGTTGTCGGAGTCGGTCATATCCGATTCCGGAGTCCAGTTGAGCAGGCTCGGGTTTCCGCCGATGTCCAGACCGTTTTTGTCCGAGTAAGCGGGCTGCCCCCAGTTACCATAAGGCGCATACACCCACCAATCCGTGCCACGATGCATTTTGCTCGTTGCGTCGAAGAAATGGTAGCTCGTGAAAACCGTACTCGTGCCGTCGTTGCTCCATACTCCCTGAATGCTCCCTTTAACCACCGGAAACATTCCGCCAGCGGCAGTGATGACGTGGAGTTCCTGAGTCCATCGAGATTCCGGGAGGTTCAGATTCAATGGCACTTCAGGAAGCCAGAGGCCGAAATTATTTCCCAGACCGCCTGCGCTGAACGCGATCTCATCATCTTCGCCGGCGTCGTGCAGGGTAAGCTGCGCCGGATCCATCGAAGTGGTCGGCGCCATGGATGGAATATAATGGAATTCCGTGGATCGCTCCAACGGCGTGCCGACATTCGTGAGCATCCAGAACGTCAGATAATAGTCCGGCAATTCGAAGCCATCGATAGGCGAGACGAGCCATTCCGTCCCGTCATCCACATGGAGTTTGAGGTTGCCGCTGGTAAGACTGGAGCGCCTTGCCTCGGGTATGCTCATCGGCACGTAGCCGGGCGGAACCGGATTGTAGGGAACAAATCCATCGAACAACTGAGTAACCGCGCCATAATCGGTCCCCAATGAGTAATTCATCAGAGTCCACGGAAGATTCATGTCCACCATGACTTCATAGTTTACAAACGGGTAATTGACCGTATTCCCCGCTTCGTTCCATGTCACAAGCGCGCCGGAGCCGGGGCTGTAGCTCAGCGGGATAAAGTTTGGCCCAAACTCTCCTTGTTGGACGACGAACAGTTGCTGGTTGAGATGATTCTCCCCAATCCGAAAGATCATCGACTGGAAATTCGTCGTTGGAACCGGTATGGGCGCAGCACTCTTCCATACAGTAGTGTTTCCTCCGTCCATTTGGAAAATCGGGGTGGATACTGTCCCGGTCGGAGTAGAAAGCCAATAATTGTCCCCGACTCCGACCTGCCCAGTCACAGTGAGGTGGGAGACGGTATCTACCCAATTCTTCATCGGGACGAGGGACTGCGCGGCACCGGACGAAGATTGCAGGAAATAGTGGGCCCCCTGAGGAGGTGAATATTGCCAATCCACGGGACCAAAATCGAACGTCACCTCCCGAGTCGGGACCGATACGGTCTTCGGCACCCATGAAGCGGGATCGCGAAGGTCCGTTGCGTTCGGCGCGGATTGGGTCTGGGCCGTGAGATCGACCAGCACCGCATCATTGGCGTTAAGCCAGCTCATTTGCGTGATTGAAAACGCATTAAAGAAGCCGAGGCTCACGAATGCCGGATTGCCGCTGCCATCCACGCCCGAGCACCCAAGCACGGGCAGTTTGCTGACGGGAAACGACCAATTGTAAGCTGGCACTACGAGCGCAAAGGTATGACTCTCCAGTCCCTCTGCTACTGCGTAAGCAAATGAGCCGCTGCCAATCGGGTTCACAGGAATGGACGGCGGTGGATTGTAGTAGTCATACTGCCCGAGGTCCACGGTCGTTCCCGTCCCGAGCGTATCATTCCATAAATATGGATACGCCCAGCTGGAGCCATTCGCTCCGGCGGTGATGAGGAATTTCTGCGTCAGTGCGCCGTACGTCGGCATCCCTGAGAAAACCGCACCCATGCTGTAGTAGGAGGAGCCCTCGATCAACCCGAACGAGTGTCCGGCTGCCTGAACGGGGACTTCGAGGGTAATGGTCGGCCATTGCGCAAGGGCAGAACAGCCAAGGGCGGTGGTCGCGAGGATGGAACGAAGCCAGCGGGAAACGCTGGGCTTTTAGAAATGGACTGCTTTCATGGTTATTGGATGCGTAGCGTCACGGCGCGCAAATCGGCTTAAAGCCGTCTTGCGATTTGGGCTTGTCGGTTGTTTTGATTTTGAAGCCTACAGGCTCCTGTGGTTGGTCGGAGCGCTCCAATCGCTGTAGCCGGTGCTGCCTCCGATGGCGCGGGCTTCGATTTGGTACATCGCTCCGGGCGTGAGACTATTCAGCGGCATCGAGCGGCTATTGGTGTGCAGGCCACCACTTTGCCACGGGCCGAGTGCGCCGCCGGGGGCGACTTCGGCGAAGCGCAGTTCGTAGCATTTGGCGTTTTTCACCGGGCCGAGGCGGGTAAGGAGCTGGCCGCTAATGCCGTTTTTGACTTCGCGGATGATCGGCTTTTCCAGCGGGATGCTTGCGCGGTTTGTGCTCACGGCCTCGAAGCCGCTGGAAAGGAGTTTGGCGAGGTCGTTGTCGCATTTATCCTGCACATACGCAGCGAGCTGGCGGAGGAGATCGACGAGGATTTCGCGTTTGTTTTCCTTATCCGCCGTGGCTGCGGTGCCGCCTTGGGCCTGAACGGCGATTGCTGCGGTGAAGGCAGTCAGCGCTGCTTGCAGTGCAATCTTAGTGACGGGTGGGTCCGGGTAAGTGGGATTGTCGTAGAGGTTTTCGAGGACGGCGAGGGTGGTCTCTTCGAGAGTGTGGTCTGGAGCGTTGGTGAAGCCGAGTAGGACGCGGAGATGGTTCATGTGTTTTGGTTTGATTATAGGTTCAGGAACGGGGCCATCCCAGAAAAGGCCGGGCATATCCCAGGTCAATGGATTGCCCTGAGTGTCCGTCCCATCCCAAGTAGCCGGTTGATTCGACATGGTTACTGTTGGTTTTCGGTGTTTGTTGGTTGATGGGGGAAAAGTGGCATCCCGACGTGTCGGGATCTCGGCTGCGATTCGCGTGGGCCAAAGAGGCGGGCTTGCGGCTGGCGGCGGTCTGGAAATCGGGGCGTTTGCCCTGCGATCCGGGGCTCATCAGAGTAGAAACGCCCTGGCTCGCATCGTTTGCGGCTCGGACGGGCATTCGTCCGGCTCCCAATGAACTTTGTCCGGCTCCGATTGAACTGTTTCCGGCTTGGACAAAGGTTTCGCCAAGCCGGGCGGGCTTTTTCCCGTTAGGTTGGCGGATTATCCGGGCTGGAGCGGCATTGGTCTGGATAGCAGTGGCTTTTGCCCCATCGGCACAAACCTTTGTCCGGGCCGGAGAGAGGTTTCCCCCGGTTGAAAAGACCTTGTCCGACGTGGAGTGAGTTGCCTCCCGCGTGGATAAAAGTCCGTCACCAGCCGAGTGAAGGCCGTCCAAGCAGGAGTAAACTGCTTTCCGTCTGGAGAAAAGGCGATGGGGGCGGGAGTTCATTTTTGTGAAGCGGGAGAAAGTTCCGTCATGCGTGGAGACAATGCCAACCGGTCCAAAAACGTGCCCGTCCAGTCTGGAGTAAAGTCCACCCGAAGTGGACTGGTGCGTTTGCCACCCGCCGAAAAGCTCAACCGTGCTGGGAAACCGGAGTCGCATCCCGGCTTACCCGTACGCGAAGGAACCGCATTGAAAGCAAAGGCTGTGGGTTGAGGATTCATCTCGGGTTTAAGATTGCTTTTTGGAACGTAGCGGGCGGGACACCTACACAGAATATTTGCCCAGTCAATAACTATTTCCGGTCTCCGTATATGACAAATCACTATGCCGCGACCGCTCATTCTATCGATCCGCGCCCATGTCCGGATCTCAAACTCAGGAGGCTATGAGGCTGGAAAAAGGTCGCGAACCTCTTCACCACAGAAATCCTTGCTGTGCTCCAGCCGTGATTCCGAGGGGCTGCGCACTTGTGCCGAATACCTCGGGCGGCGTCGACACACGGGGGGAAATGAAGGGGATTCTATTTCTACGCGGAGACCATTTCCTCAGACGGCACGGAATCCGTCCTCATGATCGTGCCCTCTTCCGAAAGCGCGGAAATGATGGCGAGTGACTCCATGTAGCGTCCGTTCGATTCTCGAAGCCGGCGCCCGAGTATTTCGAGCACGGCGATGTTGAGCTTGAACGCAGC
>JAYUSJ010000388.1:0-10126 GCA_043755735.1 Verrucomicrobiaceae bacterium
AAGCCATGTGCTTGGGAAGTTTGACCTCGCCGAGCGGCCTGTGCTGGAGGAAGCTCTCGCCAATGCCGTGGAGGCCGTGCAGTTTGTGCAAAGCCAGACATTTGCCGCCGCAATGAATCGCTACAATCAACAATCGAAACAGAACAACTAATATCATGAGCAAACACCGCTACGAAGGACTCCTCGTCCTCAATGTGAAAGGTAAAGAAGACGGAGCCCAAAAAATCATCGACCGCATCGAAAAAGACCTCAAGGCCGAAGGCTGCGACGTGGAGAGCATCCAGAAGATGGATACGCGCCATTTCAGCTACGCCAAGGGCGATCTCGACAGCGGCTTCTTCGTCAACTTCGTCTTCAAGGCCGCACCTGCGTCCCTCGACAAGATGAAGGCGAAGTTCGCGCTGGATGACGACGTTTACCGTCAGCAATACGGCCGTCTCTCCGACAAGAAGAAGGCAGCCTAAAGCCCTCGCGGGCCGGTCACTTTAACCACCACGCACTATGGCGAATCTCAACAAGGTCATGCTCATCGGGAATCTCACACGAGACCCCGAGATCAAGTACACGCCGAAAGGCACGGCCATCGCAGCCTTCGGGCTCGCGGTGAACCGCAACTACACCACCGAAACCGGAGAGAAGCGCGAGGAAGTCACATTCATCGACCTCGAAGCGTTCGGGCGTGTCGCGGAAATCATCGGCGAGTATTGCAAAAAGGGGAAGCCTCTCTACGCAGAGGGTCGCCTGAAGCTCGACTCGTGGGATGACAAGGCGAGTGGTCAAAAGCGCTCCAAGTTGAAAGTCATCGTGGAGAACATCCAACTGCTCGGAGGCCGCGAAGGTGGCCCCGGCGGAGGAGGCGGCGGCCCGCAGATCGATGCGGATTACGCCGACAGCCAGGTGGCCTCGCCGCCGCCTGCACGTCGCGCCGCACCCGCGCAAGCACCGAGGCCGCCGGCAGACCCGGACCTCGACGCCGCGCCGGACGACATCCCGTTCTAAGCACAGGCCCGCAGACCAATCACAAAAGCCGCCGGAAGCGATTCCGGCGGCTTTTTTGTGTCGGCGTCCGGTGAAGGGTGGCGTTCGGGTTAAAAACAGAAAGCTCCGAGCGATGTTCGCCGCAGTCCCAAGCCCGGATACACAATCGGCCCAATCTCCTGCGAGCAATGAAGTAGTGCGGCTTCGATGCAACGCGTCTCGCGGCGAAGACGGAAAAATCGCCGAGGGCGCTTGCGCTCACGCGTAGTGCCGCTACTCTCCGCGCCTCACATGTCCAAAAACCTGCCAAGCAGACCGTCGAAACTTACCGGCAAACGCCGCTTTGGGATCGTCGCGAGCCTTTATAATTCTGAATACGTCGATGCCCTCGTGGAGGCGGCCCGGACGGAGCTGAAAGCTCTCGCTCCGAAGGCCGAAATCGATGTGGTGCAGGTGCCGGGCTCATACGAGATTCCGCTGGGCGTGAAAGCATATCTGGACTCGATGGAAGATGTGGATGCCGTGATCGCGCTCGGTCTTTTGTGGGACGGCGAGACGATGCACGCGGGGCTGATTGCCACGGCGGTGACGAATGCGTTGATGGATGTTTCGCTGAACTACGACACGCCCGTTTTGCATGAGGTATTAGTAGTGAAGACGGCGGAGCAGGCGCGCGAACGCTGCATCGGCACGAAGATCAACCGCGGCACCGAGGCGGCCCGCGCTGCGGTGCGCATGTGCCGTACGATGGACAGCCTGCCGTCGAGCGAAGTCCCATTTTAAATGAGTAAACGACGCGAGGGCCGCGAAGCTGCGGTACAATATCTCTATCAGCTCGACATTCACGGCGATCCGGGTGCGGACCTGCGGCAGGATTTCTGGCTCGTGCGCGAAGCCACGACGGGCGTGAAGGATTTCATGGAGAGCCTGATTGCGGGCTTTCTGACGAAGCGGGTCGAAGTCGATGTGGTGCTGAAGCGCCACTTGCGGAACTTCGAAGTCGGGCGTTTGAACACGGTCGATCGCAATATTTTGCGGCTGGCGATTTACGAAATGTTCCATCGTCTGGAGACACCGCCGATTGTGGCGATCAATGAAGCCATCGACCTCGCGAAGAAATTCGGCGGCGAGGATTCGGGCAAATTCGTGAACGGAGTGCTGGACCAGGTGAAGCGCGAGCTGACACGCCCGCTGCGCGACGCGGTGACGCCTTACGCGAAGAAGATCAAACCGCCGACTCCACAAATTTAACCATGGCATTCGGTTTCCTCAAAAACATCTGGCAGAAATTCACTGGCAAGCCGGTGGATTGGGAGGAATTGGAGGAGAGTCTCATTCGCGCGGATCTCGGTCTCCCGATGACGACGCGCATCCTAAAGACGCTTCAGGAAAGCGGCGAGAAGCTGTCGGCGGAGTCCGTCGTCAAAGTGGCGCGCGAGGAAATCATCAAAATATTTCCCGTGGAGCAATGGATGCTGCGACCGCTGGCCAACAAGCCGAAGGTCATTCTGGTGGTCGGCGTGAACGGTACCGGCAAGACAACCTCGACCGCGAAGATGGCGGCCCTTTTGAAAAAACGGGGCCACAGTGTTTTGCTGGTCGCAGCGGACACATTCCGCGCGGCGGCAATTGAGCAGCTCGGCATCTGGGCGGATCGGATCGGTGTGGAAATCGTGAAGGGCCAATACAACGGAGACCCCGCGGCGCTGTGTCATGACGCGTATCAAAAAGCCGAGAAGCAGAACATCGAATTCATCCTCTGCGATACGGCGGGCCGCCTGCACACTAAGCACAATCTGATGAACGAGCTCAATAAAGTGAAGCGAGTGCTGCAACGCGCCGACCCCGCTGCCCCGCATGAAAGCCTGCTCGTCGTGGATGCGACCACCGGCGCAAATGCGCTCTCGCAAGCCCGCGAATTCAAGAACTCAGCCGAACTCACGGGGATCGTCTGCACGAAGCTCGATGGAAGCGGGAAGGGCGGAGTCATTGTCGCGATTCAGGATGAATTGAAGTTGCCGACCCGCTTCATCGGCACCGGAGAAAAGCCGGAGGATTTTGCATTTTTCGACAGCCGCGAATTTGTGGAGCGGATGGTCGAGTAGAAAAACGATTATGATTATACCCAGCGTCAGCAAATTCTCGGACGAGCAGCTCAAGGAAGTCACCGACATCGTAGGCGGATTCGGCTGCAAAATTCAGGTCATCTATGGCGAGGTGCAGTGCATTTACGCCATCATCGGCGATGAGCGGAACGACGACATGATCACAAAGCTCGAAGGGCTTTCGTACGTGAATCGCGTGGACCGCATCCAAAGTCCGCACAAGCTGATGGACATCCGTTCCAGCCTTTCGACGCATCGCGTGAAAATCGGCGGTGTCACGCTGGGTCAATCGCTATTTGTCTGCGCAGGGCCGTGTACGATTGATCCGAAGAATCCGAATCTCACCATCGAGACGGCTCACGCGATCAAAGAAGCCGGCGCCAACGCGCTGCGCGGCGGTGTGTGGAAGCCGAGGACGAATCCCTACAGCTACCAGGGCGATGCAAAGGCGCTCGATATTCTCATGGAAGCCGGGCGTGCAACGGGCCTGCCGGTGGACACGGAAGTCATGGACGAAGAGCACCTGCGGCTCGCGCTAGATGCCGGCGTTCATTGTTTGCAAGTTGGCGCACGCAATGCGCTGAACTATTCGCTCCTCCGCCAGATCGGCCAGGCCATCGCGAACCGCGATACTGCCGTATTGCTGAAGCGCAGCATCCACATGGGGCCGATTCAGGAGTTCATCGCTGCGGCGGAATACATCGTCCAACTCGGCAATCCGAACGTCATTCTTTGTCCTCGCGGAACGACTCCAACGCTCGACGGCTATCGCAATCATCCCGATGAAAGCATCGTCCCGCTGTTGAAAGAGCGGACTTGGGCGCCCGTCGTCGTGGATCCATCGCATTCCGTGGGTAAGGCGGCCTACGTTCCGGCTGCCGCGCTCGCAGCGATCGCCTATGGGGCCGACGGTCTGTGCATCGAAGCCAATGTGTCGCCGAGCAAGGGAATCGGCGATGACCCGAAGCAGGCTGTGACTCCGGAAGTGCTCAAGAAGATCATCACCCAGGCACGGCAGCTCTGGGATATCCGGAGGAGCTAGGATGAGCTGGTACCGTCTCGCCATTTTGACCGATGAGGTCTCGCAGGATCTCGATGACGTGATCCGTTTTGCAACGGAGGAGAAGCTCGATGGAATCGAAGTCCGGAGTCTTTTCGGAAAGGCGTTCCGCGATTTGTCCCGCGAGGATTTGCGATTGATTGCGGCGAGGGCAGGGGATGCCGGGCTGGCGATTGCCGGCGCAGCTTCGCCGGTGTTTAAGTGCAACCTCGATTCACCCGCAGAAATCGCGGAGCATGTGGAACTGTTCAAACGCTCTGTCGAAGCCGCACAAATTCTCGGCACCGATCTCGTCCGGGTTTTTGCGTTTCTGCGGCGCTCACATCCTGCGACTTCGGCGGACCTTGCCCGTGCCGCTTCGCACTTTGGCGCGCTTTTCGACATCGTGAGAGGGACAGGCATTCGTGTTGGGATTGAAAACGAGGCGAGCTGTATCGTCGGAAATGCAGCCGAGACGGCGGAGTTCTGGCGGCATCTCCCGCCGAATAACGAAGCGACTCTCGTATGGGACCCGTGCAATTGTCTCTATCTGGACGGCGACGAAGATCCGGTCGGTGAATCATTCGACGCGGTGGCTGGTTTGGTCGGCCATGTTCACATCAAAGACGCCCGTCGCAACGGCTCGAAAGCCGCGCCGACGTGCCTGGAAGTCGGCAAGGGACAACTCGATTTCGTGAACCATTTTCGCACGCTCAAAACGAACGGCTATCATGGATGGGTGACGCTGGAGACTCACTGGCGCGTGGTCCCGCTCGACCACGAATCGCAACATCTGCCCGCCGGACACGCCTTTTCGGCGAATGCAGAACCGGCGAGCCGCATTTGTATCGCGAACCTTCGCCGGATGCTCGACGAAGCATGAAGATTCGCGCCTGGCTCCAGCTCTTCCGCGCACCGAATCTCTTCACGGTGCCCGGCGATCCGCTTGCTGGATTTTTGATCGCCACCGGCGGATTCCTCGACCATCGCGTCTTGCCCCCGATCATCGCAAGCCTCTGTATTTATGCGGCAGGGCTGGCGATGAACGATGTTATCGACCTCAAGGAGGATCTCGCCGAACGCCCGAAGCGTCCCATTCCCAGCGGGGCGATTTCACGAAGCTCGGCAATCTCGGCGATTTTGCTTCTCTGCGTTGTCGGGATCGGTGCGCTCCACGCCGGACTCGGCCCGCGGTCAGCGGTGATGGGCATGGCACTGCTGCTTGCAGTGTGGTTCTACAATTCCACGACGAAGCGGATCCCGGTCATCGGCGCGGTGACGATGGGAACGTGCCGTGGATTGAGCGTCATCCTCGGCGCAATCGCGGGACAAGGTCTCGATTCCTCCACGGTTGTGTGGGCGGATGCATTGCCAACATCGTTTGGGCTGATCATGCCGTTTTTTGTATTGGAGTCCCAGCGGACGAGTTGGGGGCTTCTCGGTGCCACGGCTGTCGCTATAGGCATCACGCTCTACATCGCGGCGGTGACGAATCTCGCACGACATGAGACGAAGGCCGTCGTGCCGAAACTCGCGAAGATGCTCCCGATCGCCGCGATCTTTTGCGGATACATCATCCTCAAGCAGTTTACGGGACGAATTCTCATGGACCCCTCGCCGACACTCTGGCTGGTCGCCGTCGTGCTTTGTGTCATCCAGACGGGCGACTTGCTCAAGATCCCACCGCGTCCGATTCCACCAGCCATTGGCGGTTTTATTCGCCTGATGCTCGTGATGCAGGCCGCGCTTTGCGTGATGCCCGATAACATTCGCGGAGGCCTTCCCAAGACGCTGGACAGCCTCCTATGCGCGTTCGCGCTGCTCGCGATGGTCCCGCTCAGTGCGTGGGTTGGGAAGAAGTTCTACGCGAGCTAGCGGTCTGCCAGTTGCGGGCTGACGGGATCATGGCGTTGGGTGATTTGTGATGGGTCGCATTGCAATCACAGCCCATAAACACGGCGGCTTGCCGTGAAGTGACGGCCCCCAGACTGCTACGTTTCCGCGCCGCCCTGCTCTTCCATTTTGCGCAGAATGTCCGTGCGATCCTCCACTTCATCCCACACCTCACTCGAGACATAAATCGGCGCACCTTGCTGGATTGCCAGGGCGATGCTATCGCTCGGGCGTCCGTCCAACTCGATGATCTTCCGTGCGTGCAGTTCGTTCTCTGCGCTGATGATAAGACGCGCGAAATACGTCTCGCTCTTCATGTCGTTGATGATCACCCGCTCCACTTTCGCGCCCAAGGCCGTCATCAAGTGACCCATCAGATCATGCGTCAGCGGTCGCTCCTTGGGGGTCTTGTTAATGAACATGGCAATCGCCGCACCGACGCCTTCATCCACGTAGATGATGAAGACTTTCTGTTCGGTGCCGATAAACACCGCACGCCCGCTGTTATACGGCATGATTGCGCGGACGGTGACCGGAATGACCTGTTTGCTCATGCTGCGGAGGTAATCGAGTGTGCAGGAAATTGCCAGCGCGACTTGCGCGATGGGTCCTATTTTCCGTACCGGGAGCGCTGGATTTGCGGATTCTCGCGTCGGGCCGCGGGTCATCGCGCGGCGCGAGAAGCCGCAGAGCGGGACGAGCTTTCTGAAAAGCGGTTCAATCTCCACCGATTCACACCCTTCGTCGGCAATGATCCTGATGTCTCCTTGCTACATCGCGGGACTATGATGTATTACCCTCCAGATTCCAAAAAGCGCCCGTAGCTCAACTGGATAGAGCAGCGGTCTTCTAAACCGCAGGTTCCGCGTTCGAGCCGCGGCGGGCGCGCTTTTTTTGGGGCTGCATTAGAACACTCCGCCGACGTTCCATTCTTCGAGCAGTTCGCGCGGGATCTCGGCGAGAAAGCGGGACGGGCGTTGCAGCGGATCGCCGTAGCCGGAGTAGCTCACGCAAGGATACGCGAGGTAGAGTTCGTCTTTCGCGCGTGTGACGGAGACGTAGAAGAGCCGCCGCTCTTCCTCGATTGCTGCGTCGTTCTCAAGTGAGCGCGCTGTTGGAAACTTGCCCTCTGCGAGCCAGATGACGAACACCGCGCGCCACTCCAATCCTTTCGCTTGATGCACGCTTGAGAGGGTGACGCGCTCGGGATCGTCTTTGCGCTGAGCGGCATCGCTATCGAGACTCGTCATCAGCGCAAGCTGGTCGAGAAACGGTGCCGGCGTGTCGTATTGCTTGGCGAAGTTTGCAAGGGTGCTGAGGTCTTCGCGGCGTGCTTCGTAGTTGGGGAAATTGGCGAGCATGTAGTCGTCATAGACGGCCTCCAGAACGCTGCTGATCATCTGCGCGGGCGGCGCGAGTTTTCCACCGGGCGCGAGTTCGTCGAGCGTGTAGGCGAGCTGCTCCCATGCCTTTGCGGTCTTCGCGGGCACTTTCAGTCCGAAGAGCAGGTCTTTGATCGCGGGCATTCCCTCCCACGGATTTGCGACGGTCTCGGGAAGCTCGCGCGTGGGCCGATCGGCGGGCGCGAGCGCGGAAGTCGGCTCGTCCACACTCCAATCGGGTTCTTCGCTTTGCGGGATGGCGGGCGCGGGTGGAATGGCTGGTGAGCCGAGGTCGGGCTCGGCGGATTTACTGCGAAATCGCTCACTCACTTGCAGCCATAGCACGTCGGCAGAGCGCGCGCCGATGCCGGCGAGGAGGCGGGCCATGCGCTTGAATGCGACCTCGTCGCGAGGATTGACGGTCCATTTGAGAAACGCGCTCACGTCCTTGATGTGCGCTTGCTCGAAGAAGCGGAGACCGCTCGTGATTTCGAATGGAATGCCCCGGCGGGTGAGTTCCATTTGCAGTTCCATGGAGTGAAAATGCGCGCGGTAAAGCACGGCCATTTCCTCGAGCGGCATTCCCTCCTCGTGGAGCTCCAGGACACGTTGCGCGACCAGTTCTGCTTGCTGGCGGCTGTCGGGCAGCGGGATGAATGCAGGCCGCATGTCGGTGATCGGGCGCGTGGGGCGCAGCTCTTTTTTAAACTGTTTCAGGTTATGCGCGATGGCGGCGTTTGCCACCGCGAGAATCTCCGGCGTGCTCCGGTAGTTGGTCTCGATTTTATGGATCTGCGCGCCTGCATGGCGCTTGGGGAATTCGAGGATGTTGTGAAAATCGGCTCCCCGCCACGAGTAGATGCTCTGCGCGTCATCGCCGACGACCATCACATTGTGATGCCGCGCAGCGAGCAGTTCGATGAAGTCATTCTGCAGGTGGTTTGTGTCCTGGTACTCATCGACGAGGACAAACTGAAACTGCCGTTGATAGTGCTCGGCGATCCGCGGGTGCCTGCGGAAAAGTGCGACGGTTTTCTCCAGCAGGTCATCGAAATCCAGCGCGTTTGCCTCCTGCTTTTTCTTCTCGTAGCGGCTGCGGGCGAGCGCAAACTGGTCGCGATACTGGAGGAAATGCGGATACTTTTCCGCGAGAACATCGGAGAGCGGGAAGCCCGTATTGAGCTGATAGCTCAGCACGTCCGCGAAGACCTCGCCTTTCGGTGTACGTTTTTCTTTTGGATCGAGATCCAGCTTCAGCACGACTTCGTCCATCAGGTCCACTGCGTCCTCGCGATCGAGAATCGAGAATCCGGGCGCGAACCCGGCTTCGGCGGGATGCCGCCGCAGGATGCGATTGCCGATGCTGTGAAAAGTCCCGCCCCACAGCCCGTCGAGCGGTTGCGGCACGAGCGCCGCCACGCGGTCGAGCATTTCACGGGCGGCCTTGTTGGTGAAAGTGAGGAGCAGAATGTGATTCGGCAGAATCCCGTTTTCGATGAGGTAAGCGACGCGATAAGTGAGCGTCCGCGTCTTCCCCGAACCCGCGCCCGCGATGATGAGCGCAGGCCCCGGCGGCGCAGTCACGGCCGCGAGCTGTTCCGGATTGAGCTCGGCGGCGTAATCAATCTTTGGACCCGTGGGCGCAGCGCGGTGAAGTGTGTATTGGCGAGCCATGTGTTGCGCAGACGAATGCCGCAACGCTGTGCGAATGTCCAAGCCCGAGTGCAGCGCAATGCGGGGCGGGGCGACTTGAGGATATGCGCGAGGTGACGGAGAAGCGACCCGCATCCGCCTGCAATGAGTCTCATCCGCGGCGGAACGGAACCGGAAGATCGCTCATCGGTCGCCTCGAAAACGGGCTGGTTCTGGACTGTTCGAGCAATCGTCCGAACGCTCAGATTGAGCTTCCTACCTCACTCGGACAATCCTAGGCTATTGTATCGAAAGCATTTTGAAACCGCTCACTCCTCACTCAAATAACTTGATAACAAACCGACGGAAGCCCCGTCGCGTCTTTTAAAGTGTCTGCCGATATCGACAAAATCTTCACTGCCGGGGGGAAGGAGTTGGTGGACCTTCTCAACTACGGCGTGCGCGCGGTCCAAACGGACTTGCTGTTTGTTTTTCTGGTCGAGGAATACCGCAATGCGCCGACTTCGCATAAGGCCGTTGCGCTTTACGAAATCTTCTGTGCCCCGCAGTCCCCGGCACGAGTGAGCGCCGCTGAATTGCTGCCGCCGGTCCATCCTCAGATGGATGTCGCGCTTCGTCCCCTGCGTGCAAATGTTGCCGCCGTGAATACGGCGCGAGCCAGCGGTTCTCCGGTGCCGATCTTGCTCCTTCCGCCGAAGTTCATCTTCGACACGATTGTGCAGCATCTGCGGAAGAAATCGGACGGCCTTCGCCAGATTGAACGGCGATATCGGGTGGAGCGCACGCCTTCTGCCAATCTCCCGCACGGACGGATGAGCGAGGCGCAGCGCTTTTTTGTGGATAGGGTGTGGACTCCGAATCTGCGGCCGCGTTTGATCGCAGTTGGCTTTCGACGGGTTGCGTCGATCGGCTAAAGGTTCGGCCTGCGCGGGTGTGATGCTGGGACGAAAAAGACCACCGTTCCACGTTAGGGCGCACCGGGTGTGATTAAAAGTGGAACGCCCGAATCTTATAAATACCATAACTGTACTTTTTTGTACTTGTGCTTAGATTCCCGAGTCCATGAACAAAAAGGA
>JAYUSJ010000389.1:0-10065 GCA_043755735.1 Verrucomicrobiaceae bacterium
GCACAATGACTTCATCGCGACGAAGAAGTCGTTTTCGAATTTCGAGCTGAAGCTGAAGCTGCGGCTGAACGGCACGGGCTTTGTAAATAGCGGCGTGCAGATTCGTTCGCTGCGGGTGCCGGGGTCTTCGGAGATGGCGGGGTATCAGGTGGATTATGGTCCGGGCTGGTATGGGAAAATTTACGACGAGTCGCGGCGCAACAAGGTCATCGCGGAATCGAAGGACGCGAAGGCGGTGGATGCGGCGATCAAGCCGGGCGAGTGGAACGAATACGTCATCCGCGCGGAGGGCGCGCGCATTCGCTCGTGGGTGAATGGCGTGCCGGCGCTCGACTACATCGAGCCGGATGCAGCCATCGCGCAGGACGGGCTCATCGGCATTCAGGTCCACGGAGGCGGGAAGGCGCTGATTCAGGCGAAGGACATCACGATTGAAGAACTGCCCGCGACGCCCGGTGCGCCGACTTGGGAAAAGGTGGGCAAGCCCGGCGAGAAGAAGCCGAAGAAGGACCCGAAGGCATACAATGGCGGCGATTCCGGAGCGAAGACTCCGGCGGAGGAACTCGCGACGTTCACGCTGCCCGAGGGGCTGGAGATGGACCTCATTGCGAGCGAAATCCCGGAGCAAGGTGTGGGGAAATTCATCGCTGTGTATTTCGATGCAAAGGGCGCGATGTGGACGATGACGGCGCTGGAGTATCCGGTGGATGGAAATGAAAACGCCGCCGCCGCCGATGCGCTCTACGCGAGCAAGGCGAAGGACAAAATCCTCATTTACGACCGCGACCCGAAGTCGCCGACGGGCTTTGTCAGCAAGCCGCGCGTGTTTGCCGACGGGCTGGCGATTCCGCTCGGAATCCTGCCTTACAAGGACGGCTGCTACGTGCAGCACGGCCACGATTTGGTGTTCCTCCGCGACACGGACGGCGATGGAAAAGCGGACAAACGCGAGGTGATTCTCACGGGTCTCGGCGTGCAGGACTCGCATCTTTTCCCGCATCAGTTCACCCGCGCGCCGGGCGGCTGGATTTGGATGGCGCAGGGGCTTTTTAACAACAGCAAGGCGCAAAAGCCGGGCGACCCGAAAGTGGTGGACTGGCCGCAGTGCTCGATGGCGAAGATGCGTCCCGACGGCAGCCAGTTTGAAGTCACGAGCACCGGCCCGAACAACATCTGGGGACTCGCGATGACGGCGGAAGGCGAGACGTTTATCCAGGAGGCAAACGACTACGGCTATCCCGTGATGCCGTTCCACGAATACGCGTACTATCCCGGCGGCATGGAGGCGCGGAAGAAGAGCTACCAGCCGGACTTCCCGCCACAGGCCGAGTTCCACATGGGCGGCACGGGGCTGAGCGGCCTCGCGCTCACGGATAAAGACGGCATTTTCCCCGATGGCTGGCGCGATGTGATGCTCGTAGCAAACCCCATCACGAACCGCATCCAGACCATCAAGATGCACCGCGACGGCCCGCGCTGGAAGCTGGAGCAGCGCTCCGACATCGTGCAGACGACCGACTCGTGGTTCCGCCCCGTGGCGCTCACGCTCGCGCCGGATGGCTGCGTGTATGTGGTGGATTGGTACAACAAAATCATCTCGCACAACGAAGTCCCCCGCAACCACCCCGACCGCGACAAAACGCGCGGCCGCATCTGGCGCATCAAGCCGAAGGCCAAAGCGCCGATGGAAGTGCCGGATTTTACGAAGCTGAGCGGGGATGAGTTGATCGCGAAGCTCGGCGGGGCGTCGGTGGCGCAGAGTCATCTCGCGTGGCAGGCGATTGGGGATCGTTTTCAGCAGAAATTCCGGAAACCCACGGCGAATGGGCCGGATGGGAAACGCGTCATACAGCTCGATCCTGAAGCAGACGCCTACGACAGAATGAGCAGTTCGCTGTCGGAGATTATTTCGGACGAGAAGGTTTCAGCAGCAAAACGAATTCAGGCCATGTGGGCTTGGAATGAAATCGAAACCAAAATCCGGACACCGCAATTACCAAACTTTTTTAAACTGCTGCGTGATCCGAACCAGAATGTTCGGAGAGAAGGGGTTCGGATTCTTTCTGAATGCGATCACCGCCACCGCTATGTCGATCCTGCTTCATGGGAACTGATTTGGGCTGCAAACATGTCGAAAGACAGCGACCCGGAGGTCCGATCCGAACTGATAAGAGCGACAGGTCGGATGCTGAGTGACGTGGCAGGAAACACCCAACTTACTAAGGGTTCGATAGAATGGCTAAATGCGATAGGGACGCCGTTTCACGTTCTGCTAGGGGGGGCGTTGGAGCCAGTTAATGAGCCAGTCGGCAAGGCCTCGCACGCCAACAAGACCATCAAAATCGGCGAGGCTTACGAGCGCGAATACCAGCGATTCCTCGTTCGCATGTTCCTTGAACGTCACCAAGAAGACCTTCGATTGTATTTAGATAAGAAGAGGGACCTTGCCTTGCGCTTTCAGAACTCACCAGAGGATTTAAAGGACTTCCAACTAGAAGCCCGCCTGCTCGCCTCGCTCGCGCTGGAGCCGAAGGCCAGTGCGCCGCGTGTCGCCGCGTTGCTGCCGCAGCTCACGCGTCCCCCGGAGAAAGAGGAGATTCTCCGCCTTGTGCAGTTTCTCGATGAACCGGATGTCGCGGATGCCGTGAAGGCCACGTTGGGAAATCCCGCCACCGCGCCCGCAGTGCTCAATGCGCTGCTCGAACTCCGCGCCAAACTCGACCCCGCGAAGCTCTCGCCGCTCGTCGCAGATGCCGCCACGAAGCTCCTCGCCAGCAAGGACGCCGCGCAAATTGAGAGCGGTGTGAAGCTCGCGGGTGCGTTCAAGATTTCCGCCGCGGAGCCCGCGCTTGTGGCGCTCACCGGAAGCGACACATCCGCGCTGCTGGCGCTCCGTGCGCTCGGCGAGATGGGTAGCGCGAAGGCCGAGCTGTTTGAGAAGCTCGTCGTGGAATCCAAAGACCCGCTCGTTCGCGACGAAGCCCTCGCCGCGCTCGCTGGTTCCAAAGCCGCCGACGCTCCGGCCCGCGTGCTCACGCTTTATCCGAAGCTCGCGCCTGCGCAGCGCCGCCTCGCGCTCGACAAGCTCACCACCACTAAAGCCGGCGCTTCCGCAGTGGTCGCCAGCCCGGCGGTAAAAGCCGACATCGACGCCGCAACGCTCGACCGCCTGCTCGCCGTGCTCGGCGACAAAGACGCGGAGCTTGCGAAGCTCGTCGATAGCCTCGGCTCGCTGTTCCGCCCCGTGCTCGCGCTCGACGGCAGCGAGAATGCGACCCTCGAAACCGGGCTCACGCTCGAAGGCGCTTTCACCGTGGAGACATGGGTGAAACTCGATGAAGGAATCAGCAACGCAGACGGCATCCTCGGCGCTCCGGGCAAGCTCGATATGAACTTCTTCGGCGGCAATTTCCGCGTGTATGTTTTCCCGCCGCTCGGCGATGTCGTCGCCGCGAATAAGGCGACGGTCCCCGGGATGTGGCAGCACATCGCCGCGACCCGCAACGCCGCTGGCAACTGGAAGATTTACATCGACGGCGAACTCAACGCGACCGGCACCAAGACCTCCGCCGAGAAGATCGAAAAGCCGGTCATCGGCTGGACCAGCTCGCCCGGCGGGTTCAAAGGCCAGCTCGCGGAGTTTCGCATTTGGAAGAGCGAGCGGACAGCGGATCAGATTCGCGCGACTTTCGATCGGGCAGCTCAGTCCGAGTTGCCCGCTCTCTCGACTCAAAAGCTCGGCGCTGGCGCAAAGATCGTGAAAACCAGCGATCTGCCGCCCGTGCTCGCCGCAGACGCCGCCGCGAAGCTCGACGCCGATTTTGCCAAATACCGCGCGCTCGCTTCGAAACCCGGCGACAAAGAGCGCGGCAAAGTCGCCGCCGCGATGTGCCAGGCGTGCCACCTATTTGGAAACGCGGGCGGCCAGATCGGGCCAAATCTCAGCGGCGTCGGCGCGATGGGCGCGGAGGCGATTTTGCGCAACATCCTCACACCGAACGCAGCCATGGAAAGCGGTTACCGTATTTTCCGCGTGGAGCAGCGCGACGGCTCGGTGCTCGATGCGTATTTCGTGAGCGAAGACAAAGACGCCGTAGTCATCCGCCTCGCCGGAGCCGCCGACCAGCGCATCCCGAAAAAGAACATTGTGAAAACGAGCTACCTCCGCCGCTCGCTCATGCCCGAAGGGCTGCTCGCCGGGATGAATGACCAGCAAGTGAGCGACCTGTTCGCCTACCTGCTTTCGCTGAAGTAATCGATGTTCCGACTGACGTTGCTCACGCTCATGGCGGCGGTTTTCTCCGCTTGCTCCACTACTCAGAAGCCGCAACCGGCACCGGATGCTCCGCGTTGGACCGTGAATCGAGAGGCTTATGATGAGGCGAAGCCGAAGGAGGTGCGGGTGGAGATTTCGCTGGCGAAATCGGAGGCGCGACTCTTGGGCAAGGATGGAGTGACGCTCGTTGAAATGGACTGCTCGCCCGGCGTGCCGGAGCATCCCACGCCGACCGGGACTTTTCGCGTTTCGGAAAAGAAGGTGAAAAAGCGGTCCAATCTCTACGGCCAGTATGTCGATAAAACGACCGGCGCAGTCGTAGTGGCCCGCGCGTGGGAGCACAAGGGACCGCCGTCGCCGAACACCAAGTGGCTCGGCATCATGATGCCGTTTTGGATGCGCCTGACGGACTGGGGCATCGGGATGCACGTCGGTGGATTTCCCCGCGGAGTGTCGACGAGCCACGGCTGCATCCGCTGTATGGAAGAACCGCAGCGACTGTTCTTCGAGAAAGTCCCGGTCGGCGGCGAAGTGAGTATTCGTCGGGATTGATGACGCGTTGACGGTGGTGCAGGTTGAGCACAGAGTTCCCGCCGACCGTGTCATCCTTCACTTCCATGAAAACAGCCATCATCATCACTTCGATTCTTGCAGTCTCAGGAATCGGCGCGAATGCGCCAATACAGGACGCGGAAACGATCTCGAAAACATACGCCAAAACCCTCACGCGTCTGACCGACAAGCCGAAGTCCATCAGCGCGGAACTTGCGGGCATGTGCAGGGAGATTCCCGATGATAAGAAATACGGCCCGCACAGCCGACACTTCGTCCACCATTTCCGCAACGAACTCGCAAAAACGGCGAAAGGCGATTTTCCACCCGGCAGCGTGCTGGTGAAGGAAAAGCTGATGGCTGGGACAAAAGATGCGGAGCCGGTTTTGAGCGGAGCGGCCGGAATGATCAAACAACCGGCAGGAACGTCACCGAAGACGGGCGACTGGCGGTTCTTCGAGGTGTGGGACGGACAAGTGCAACCCACGAAGGCGGAAAGCTGCGCCGGATGTCACAGCGGAGCGAAGCGCGACTACGTCTTCACCGACATTCCGAAACGCTGACACCATCTCGCCACCGCAGAGAGGTGACTACGAAGGACGCGAAGAGCGCGAAGAATCGGAAAGGCAGAGTGCCGAATCTTCGCGTTCTTCGCGCCCTTCGTAGTCAGACCCTTTCTGGAAAAACGGGTAAATCCCTTTTCCACGCCGGGTCCCCCGGCGCAACTCAAACTCCGACCGCCATTTCCGCTGGCCGGATCGCGCTTGCGATACTCGACGCTCCGGAGGCGATTTTGCCGTCGCGGATCACGATTCGTCTTGGAGCGTTCGCGGCGATCTCGCTGTCGTGCGTGACGAGGACGATGGTGCGGCCCTGTGCGTTCAGCTCTTTGAATAGCGCGAGGATGTTTTCGCCCGTCTGGCTGTCGAGGTTTCCAGTCGGTTCGTCGGCGAAAACGATGCGCGGGTTGTTTACCAGCGCACGGGCGATTGCGACGCGCTGCATCTGGCCACCCGAGAGTTGGAGCGGCGTGTTCTTTGCACGGTTCGAGAGCCCGACCCGCTCGATTGCCTCCCGGGCCCGCTCCTGCCGCTGGCGCTTTGAGACGCCCGCGTAGAGCAGCGGGAGCTCCACGTTTTCCAGCACCGTCAGTTTTTGCAAAAGGTTGAACGCTTGAAAGACAAAGCCGATCCTCGAGTTCCGCATCTCGGAGAGCTTGTTCTCGCCGGCTCGCGAGACATCCACACCGTCCATGACCATGCGTCCGGTCGTGGGAATATCGAGACAACCCAGCAAGTGCATCAGCGTGCTCTTTCCACTGCCGCTCGGGCCGATGATGGCGCAATACTCGCCGGCATCGATGCTCAGATTGATTCCATCCAGTGCGCGAATCTCCTGCTCTCCGACACGGTAGAGCTTGGTCACATCCGTGAGCTCGATTAACGCCATGAGCCTATGCGCCGGAGCGCTTTTTCACCGCACGCTCGGGGTTGATGAGGAGAATCTCCTCGCCTTCTTTCACGCCGGTCAAAATCTGCGCGTGCTCGACGTTGCTCACGCCGAGTTTCACTTCACGTTTCTCGGTTTTCATCCCGTTCACGACGAAAACAACCCGCTTGTTCCCCTCCGAGCGAAAGACCGCGGACACAGGCACCGAGATTGCGTCGGACGCATGGTCGATAGGCACGCTCATGCTCACCGTCATGCCGGGACGCAACGCGACGCTCGGCTTGTCGATGAGCGCCTGCACGGCAAATCCCTTCACCGAACTCTTGATGGTCGCAATCGGTGCGATGAAAAAAATCTCGGCCTCCATGTCGCCGTCCTTGATGGACTCAGCGCGCAATTTCACGCGCTGCTTGGGCCGAAGCTTGGCGACATCGACCTGATTCACATGGCTCTCCACGAGCAACCGGTCCAAATTTGCAATCGTCATCAGCGTCGTGCCATTGTTCACGCTGGCTGCGGGGATGATGACCTGCCCTTCGGTCACCGGCACTTCCAGCACGGTTCCATCGTTCGGCGCAGTGACTTTCGTTTTGCTTAGCTTATCCTCCACGGTCTGCACCTTGCGCTTCGCACGATCGAGGCTGTTTTTCGCCAACTCGTGTTCAGTCGCGAGATTATCAAATGCTTCCTGGCTGATCAGCTTTTGCGCAAACAGTTCCTGGCCCCGCTCGTTGTTGCGGCGGGCTTTTTCCATCTGCAATTCAGCTCCGGCGATCTCGGTCATCGCAGATTCCTTTTCGGTGAGAATATCCCGATCATCGATCTCGACCAAAAGCTGCCCCTGCTTCACCGAATCCCCCGCCAGCACATGAATCTCCTTCACCTTGCCGCCGACCTCGGCTTTCACATCGAGCTTCGAAACGGGCGACACATCCCCGCTGACCTGCACGGAAAAATCGATATTACGGAGCTCGGCACGAGCCGTTGGAGATTCCGCAGACTGGCTCTGCTCGGCCTTAGCCGGGATGAGCCCGAACCATTGTTTGGAATTTGCGTACCAGCCTGCCCCACCGATGACGGCGGTATAGAGCAGGAATTTAAAAAGTTTCTTCATTGATGACGTTTGAAGCGCATCGGGACCGATAAGTTGCGCTGACAGTTCGGATAATCCGCCGCGCTCCGAGAGTTTAGTTGCAAACATGAGAAATCCGGGACGAAATCGACATCCGGAACCGAGTCGGCGCAACCGAGTAACGGTGATCGAAGGATGTCGAAACACAAACCGACGCTGCAAAGTTTGGCGGCCCAATACTTTGTAACCGAACTTGCCTCTTCCTTTGAATCAGGCGATTTTCCGATTCCCAATAATGCTCCAAGCCTACGCAATCGCAGCCCTGCTTCATCCGCGATGAACCGCGAAACTAAAGTCCTCGTCGCGATTCTGATCTTGCTCGTCGCCATCGTTGCGAGCCTCTGGCATTGGCTCCATGGAGGTATTACCACGCAAGACCGCACACCGCATACCGCCGATCCCGTGAAGGTTCCGGAGCTCGAAGCTGTTTCGAAGGTGCGGGTCTCGGGGGATGTAGTCCGTCCGGGCATCCATGAATTCATTACCTCAAGCCCGAAGACCCTAACGGAAATCCTCCAAGCAGCAGGCTGGAATCAATCCTCAGACCTTCAGCGCGTGAAAGTATTTCGTGGAAAGCAGGTACAAGATTACAATGTTCAAGAGATCCGATTAGGGAATCCATCCAGGAGTAATTTCAGGCTTAAGGACGGTGATCAGGTTATCGTTCCGACGACGCGAACGGTTTTCTAAGCGTGCTCTGACCATTCCTCCACACGGATCGCTCTTAAATCACAAAGTCGCTCTCCCCGCTTGCCTCTTCGCCCGAAGAAGGCATCTTCGCGCCCCATTTTTATGACCGAGATTCCGAAGACATTTGAGCCCGCATCCATCGAAGCAAAGTGGTATGCCCATTGGGAAAGCACCGGCTGTTTTGCTGCCGACCCGGCCTCGACGAAGCCTGCGTATTCCATCGTCATCCCGCCGCCAAATGTCACCGGCCAACTCACCCTCGGGCATGTGCTGAACAACACCATTCAGGACATCCTCGCCCGGCGCGCTCGCATGACGGGGCACGAAGTTCTCTGGCTGCCCGGCACCGACCACGCCGGCATCGCCACGCAAAACGTGGTGGAGAAAACGCTGCGCAAGGAAGGCAAAATGAAGCATCGCGATGACCTTGGACGCGAGGCGCTCGTGGGTAAAATCTGGGAGTGGAAGGAGAAATACGGCGGCATCATTTTGAAGCAGCTCCGCGCGCTCGGTGCTTCGTGCGACTGGTCGCGCACGCGGTTCACGATGGACGAAGACTACTCGCGGTGCGTGCAGAGCGTGTTCGTGGACCTTTATAAAAAAGGGCACATCTATCGCGGCAAACGCATGGTGAACTGGTGCCCCGCTTCGCTCACGGCGCTGTCCGACGAGGAAGTCGTGCCAAAGCAGCAGAACGGTTTTCTTTACCACTTCCGCGTGGAAGTCGTGGAGCCGAGTAGTGGCACAGGCGACTCGCCTGTGAATGTCCTACCAGCCGACTCGGCTGCTGCGGGCGAGGTCGCCCGCGCGACCATCACTGGCGGGGTCGCCAGTGCCACTACCGCTGCGCAACCGTGGAAGGGCACGGGCCGCTGGCTCACCATCGCGACGACGCGCCCGGAGACGATTCCCGGCGACTCCGCCGTGGCCGTAAATCCAAAGGACGCGCGATACGCCGACCTCATCGGCAAACACATCCGCCGTCCGCTGCCGCTGGAAAATCAAGCGCCGCTGCCGATTGTCGGCGATGAGCATGTGACGTTCGATTTCGGCACCGGCGTGCTGAAAGTGACGCCTGCGCACGACAAGGCGGACTTTGAAATCGGCGAGCGCCACGGGCTGGAGGTCATCGACATCATGCACCCAAACGCCGTGATGAACGACCTCGCCGGCGTCGATTTGGCGGGGATGGATCGCTTCGCCGCACGCAAGCGGGCGGTGGAGATTTTGAAGGAAGCGGGCGTGTTGGAAAAGGAAGAGCCGTATCAAAACAACGTCGGCTACTCCGAGCGCGCCGATGTGCCAATCGAGCCGCGGCTAAGCGAGCAGTGGTTCCTCAAGTATCCGAGCGTGGACGCGTCGAAAGCATGCGTCGCCGATGGCTCAATGAAGTTTTTCCCGGACCGCTGGGCGAAAGTTTATGAGCACTGGATGGACGGCATCAAAGACTGGTGCATCTCGCGTCAGCTTTGGTGGGGACATCGCGTGCCGGTGTGGAGAAAAGCTTACGCAGACGTTTTGAGTTCGGTCAAAGACTCCGACGCTGTGGATACGTTTACACGAAACAGAAAAGACATTGTCACTCGGAGGGAGCCTGAGATTCACGCTGCCGAAGATAGTGATGCCCCTTGCACCATCTACGTTTGTATCGCGCCGGATGGTTCCTCGGATTCTGACCAAGCAAACATCATTCAAAACTTGGAGAACCTCGGCTTCACCCAAGACCCCGACGTCCTCGACACCTGGTTCTCCAGTTGGCTCTGGCCGTTCGCCACGATGGGCTGGCCGGAGAAGACGAACACGCTTGCCAAATTCTACCCGACCACGGACCTCGTGACCGGGCCTGACATCATCTTCTTCTGGGTCGCTCGCATGATCATGGCGGGCTACGAATACATGGGCGAACTGCCGTTTAAGAACGTCTATTTCACCGGCATCATCCGCGACAAACAGGGGCGCAAAATGT
>JAYUSJ010000390.1:0-3296 GCA_043755735.1 Verrucomicrobiaceae bacterium
AATTCGCGCGAATAGTCCCGCTTTATTTCCCCGTTTTTCAACCTCCGTATCGCCATTCCCACATTGGCCGCACTTTTCATCGACAGCTTTTCGGCAATCCAGGCTCGCGACACTGTTGTCTTTTTCCACAGTAACTCCGCCATCGCCGCCTTTGTTGCGTCTCCTCCCGTGAGTTTCTTCATTTCCGTCAGGGTCAGTCCGCACGCTTCCAGCCCGCCTGCTATCAGCGATTCCGCCGCCTTCTCTCCGTGCGCCCGGTTTGCTGGCGCATGCCGGTGGGTTTGCGCCGTCTCCTTCCCGACCTTCTTTCCCAATATCTTCATCAGCTTTTCCGCAAATTCCTGGCTCCCCCAATACCACCCTTTGCGCAAGTGGCTGCAGCGCCGATCCATTTCTGCGTCCGTCGCCGGAACTCCAGCTTTCTTCATTCCCTCGGCGACTGCTCTTTTATCCAGATGCTCGACATATCTCCGCCTCCCGTCCGCCGTATCCGGCAGCCCAAACGCCGCCAATCCTTTCTCCGCACAAAACCACTTCGCCCGCTTTTCCGGCGGCAACGCGTATCCTCCGGCGACGCTGCTCCATGCGTAGTCCATCACGCTCTGGCCTCGTTTCGGTGACACGATTCCCGCCCGCACAGGATTCAGGTGAATGTAGTCCAGCAGCGCCCGCCCGTATCCGCTCCCTCCCTCGACAGGCACTGCCTTGTACCGGTCCCCGAACAACCGACCCCACTTCCGGTGTCGCACATTGAATCGCCGCGTCACCGTGTTTTGCAGCCACTGCATCCCGGCCACCAGATTTGCCTCGGGCGTCTCGATACACAGATGATAGTGATTGCTCATCAACACCCACGCGTGCATCCGCCAACCCGTCATCCCGCACGCTTCCGCAAGCGTCCCGAGAAAGAAACGGCGGTCTTCGTCGTCCAGATAGATGTCTTCCCGCCGATTCCCTCGCGCCATCACGTGGTAAATCGCACCTGCGTATTCGATTCGGATGCTTCGTGCCATTCCTCGTTTTTACCGCTCACCGTCTTGCCAGTCCATTTCTTTTTTATCGCCTGACCCCGTTTCCCCGGAGCTTTGGACCGAGGACGAGGAATTGAAAAAAGGACTGCGAGCAAAAGGCTTTCAACGGTTTTTTACTCCGTAGGCTTCGAGGCAGACCGAGGAGCACCGTGCCGCGTCTTGCTCCCATCCGCGGAAATGGGGAAGGCAACGAAACGGAAAAATTCTGGCTCATTGTTGATGGTTCATTTCTTTTTTGTCGCCTGACCCCGTTTCCCTTGACCCGTTTCCCTGACCCCGTTTCCCCGCGCAAAGACATGGTCGTCTCACCCTCCCGCAACGACCGCGGGAGGCCCAAGAAATCAAAGAATCGGCCTTCGAAAAATGCCGCTTAACTGAGCGCCACTACACACTGACCCCGTTTCCCCGTTTCCCTTCCCCGATTCCCCGATTCTCCGATTCTCCGATTCTCCGATTCTCGTCTGACAGTTTACTCGCGCGGGGCTTGGTCTTTTATCGCTCGTGTCGCTGAACCGTCGTTCAAACCAGCTATCCAATAAACCCCGCTTCCAATGAGAAAAAGCCAGAATATCCAAAACAAGAACTCACCAAAACTTGGCCAAGGCAAGCTTTTGGTCACGATGGATGCCTGTAAGAGCGCCGGTATGTTTCCCATACAGCCGAGCAGAGTAGCAGCGACAATTCGAATTCGAACCTCGCTAGTTCGAGAATCAGGTGTGAAGCAACCCCGGAAATTAAGAATCAACAGGCCGGAGCAAACAATCGAACCCATACCACTTAAAAAAAAGGGACCAAATCCGATTTCCGCAGACCTATAGATATAATGGAATTTATCAGGTCGAATGACTGATGCAGCGACGGCCGTGAGCCATGCGACATGTGTTAGCGTCCGCTTATTCTGGTTTTGCATTTGTCACAGTAATTCCAGTGAAATCGATACTCACCCCGCCGGAACCGCCTTTGACTTTTCCTAGGAGGTTTCCATTATTTCCTCCAGAACCAGCAGCAGTGCCAGGTTCAATGAAGTTGTCTGGGGTCGCTTGATGCGCCCCGCCAATGAATACGGCATAATTAAATAGACCGCCTTGGTTTTGCTCAAGGTCCTTAAGCCTGCATCCTGTAAATGTGACGCTTTGACCGTAGCCTCCGGCGACACCAACTCCAGCGCCAGCGAGGAAACCCCTCACTCCAGCCTTCATTTTTGGGTCTGACGTGCATGTTACAGTTCCCCAGAACCAGCCACCTCCAATTCCGAAAGTGCCCTTAAAATATTTAATTGTTCCGTGGGAAAGGGGGTCAGGCGAGAAAAAAGAAATGGATGTAAGTACTTGGACAACATCAAAGGGTTGAAATGGCGTGCATCATTCGATTCGAATGGCAATTTATGAGGCATTTCATTTCTTTTTTATCGCCCGACCCCCTTTTCCCTTTCCTTGTTTTCGGTTGGCGTTCAGGGCGAGATGTTAATCGTCTCTACTTTGCCATTCTTTCCAATGATCACGAACGCGATCTTCGTCGGTTCTTTTTTATCATTCTCAACTGCGGACTTCCAGGTTTGCAGCAGTCTTTCGCAGGCTATCTTTGCCTGTTTGCTATCCGTTGCACAAATATGCACCTTCAAAGGCGTGACATAGACCACGAAATGGGACTCTGGAAACTCGGCGGGAAGGACGAATCGCGTGATCCAGACACCGACATCACCATCACGCTCTGATGCCCTCTGGACGCAGTCGAGTTGTTTTGAAAGAAAGTTCGCGGAAAGGGCTAATTCGTCGCCAAATACTCGGTCATACAAAACCGCGTTTGCCCAAAGCGGTTTCGTTCGTGGAGTGAAATCCTCCGCGGCCAACCGCCAAACGCCAATAATTGAAATGAAAGCGAGTGTGAGTAAAATGTTCTTGTTCATTAATTTAAACTTGTGTTGTTACCCGGACGCTCCTCGACTTCCGCTGAAAATCCCGTGTCCGGAAACGGGGTCAGGCGATAAAAAAGAAATGAATCGATCAATGGCTCTCGTTTGCATCGGCGATAAAGTCCTTGAATTCGGAAACGGGGTCAGGCGATAAAAAAGAAATGAATCCATCAATGGCTCTCGTTTGCATCGGCGATAAAGTCCTTGAATTCGCGCGAAAAGTCCCGCTTCATTTCCCCGTTTTTCAACCTCCGTATCGCCATTCCCACATTGGCCGCACTTTTCATCGACAGCTTTTCGGCAATCCAGGCTCGCGACACTGTCGTCTTTTTCCACAGTAACTCGGCCATCGC
>JAYUSJ010000391.1:0-32150 GCA_043755735.1 Verrucomicrobiaceae bacterium
CGCTCTCCATCGGTCACGCCAAGGTGTTTTTTACTCACCCGATCACTTTTCTACTTTTGATCGCACAGTGCTTTCTAGTTTTGCTCGCACCACGACAGCCGCGAGCTGTGCTGCGCTATTTCGCGAGGTCGAGCAGGAGGGCGCGCAGGCTCTCCATCCCGGCGATGCGCCCAAGCACTTCGCACAGGCGGGGGATGGCGACGGGGATGTGTTCGAGAAATTCTTCGCGGTGGTCGGCGTGCCCGAGTTTGCCGTATGCGCCGAGGGCCTGCATGAGGCGCTGCATGGCGCAGAGATCGAAGAGCGCCATGAAGTGCGCTTCATCATGCGTACCGGGGCCGTGCAGACCGCTCAGATAGTGGTGCAGGAGTTCTTTGCGCTCGGCCTCCGTGAGCGTGACGTAGGGATCGAAAAGGAGCGACGCGAGGTCGTATTGCGCAAGGCCGGGACGGAGCCCCTGGAAGTCGATGAGGCACGCATCCCCATCGCGGATGATGATGTTCTGGCTTTGGAAATCGCGGTGGACGAGACAGCGCGGCTGCGCGGCAAGGTGTTCCGTGATTTGCAATAGGCGGGCGCGATTCACGTGGAGATCGACATCTTCCGCCGGGAGCCCGAAGTGCCGCTGGAGGCAGTGCTCGATGAAGTAATCCTGCTCCCATTTGTAAAGCGCGGCATCGAACTCCGCCTGCAAATGCGGTCGTTCGGGCGCGGTGTGAGCGCGGGTGTGGAGGATGAGCGCCTGGTCGAGCGTGCGCTGATAAAGCGCGCGCCGCTGAAGCCAGGAGTCGTTTCGGAAACTCCAGAGATCCGTGCCCCCGGCGTCCTCCATGAGGATGAGGCCGTCTGCGGGGGTGTGAAAATAGATGTTCGGCACGCGGACGCCGACGCGTGCGAGAAAGCTGGCGATTTCGACGAAGTGGCTATTTTCAGGGCGCTCCTCGCTGTAGCGCACGAGAATGAGCGAACGGTCCGCGATATTCACGCGCCAAAACTTGCGGCCCGAGCCGCCCTTCAAAATGGCCTCAACAGAAACTGGCATGTCTTCGGAATGCCGGTTCGTGACAGCGGCGGCAATGGTTTTTGCAAACCAATATTCCCCGCTAGTCACACGCCCGACAGTTCGCTAGAAGCGGGTCGTGCGCTTCCTTGCATTACTCGCTCTCATAACTGTGCCGCTGTGCGCGGCGGATCGCTTCACCGGCTTCCAGTCTTGCGCTTCGTCCGGCTGCCATGGCGGAGGGAAAGGGGACGACCAGATGATCATCTGGATGAAGAAAGATCCGCACGGTCGCGCGGACTCCATCCTTAGCGCAGCGCGAAGCAAACGGATTGCGGAGGCGCTTGGAATTACGGACGCGACGAAAAGTGAGCACTGCAATGTCTGTCATTCGCCCATGCAGAGCGCTGCTCCGGAGCGGCTCGCGAAAGAGGTGAAGGTAAATCGCGGCGTGAGCTGCGAGGCGTGTCACGGCCCCGCCGAGAAATGGCTCCGCTTTCACACCCGCACGGATATTTCCCACGCACAGCGCGTCGCTGCCGGGATGCGCGATCTCGCCACTCCTGCGCAGCGTGCGAATACATGCGCGGGCTGTCACCTTCACCTGCCTTCCGGGCTTCAGGCCGCCGGCCATCCGGAGTTGCGCTTCGAATTGGCCCGGCAGATCGCGGAATTGCCTCCGCACTGGACCGGCGATGTCCCGATGGATGCGCCGAGGGAGTGGCTTGCCGGGCAGGCCGTCTCGCTCCGCGAGCTGGCGTGGCGGGCGCAGAAAGGGCGCGAAGAAGGAGTCGCGGCGCGGATCGAGGCGCTTCATTGGCTCCTCAGCCAGACCGATGCCGGGAAGGCCGTGCTCCCTGCGAAAACCGACGATCTTTCCGAAACCCGCGCGGCCGCCAATCGTCTGGCGCTAGCCGCCGGAAAGGCCCGATGGACAAATTCCAGCACACGCGCTCAGATTGAACGCCTTTGCCAAAATGCGGCTCTGTTTCGCGATACGACGGTGGAAGCGGTCACTCT
Source organism: Verrucomicrobiaceae bacterium (assembly GCA_043755735.1). Lineage (GTDB taxonomy): Bacteria > Verrucomicrobiota > Verrucomicrobiia > Chthoniobacterales > Chthoniobacteraceae > SXWH01. Next base: position 2,021 of record JAYUSJ010000391.1, read on the forward strand.
TCGCCGTCGAGCCGAGACGCTTGTCTCCGCGGTCCGCGCGTTGGTGCTTCCGCTTTCGACGGCGAAAAACGAGAAGCTCACCGAGCAGCTTCGATTGCTCGAAGATCAGCTTCGTAGTCCGGTTTCTTTCGAGCCCGCGAAATTTGCCGCGCTGCTGGAAGGCGTGCCGCCGTTGCTGCCTTAGTCGAACGATTACCCGATATACGGAATCGTCAGCGGACCTTGCGGAAGCACTGCGATGCGCAGACCGTTTGGATGTTGTTCCAGCTTCGCAAGCACCAGGGCGGAAATATCGCGGCAGGGAATCAGGTGCGCGGCCTGCACTGTGGCATCGTCGATCCCAGTGTGGATGTAGATGTCCGCACGGCGTTGGATGAGGCTCTGGATGTGGCCCTGCCATTGCTCGGGCCAGACAAAGCCCGGCGTGCTGACCTTCGCCAGCAACTCTTCGCCACTCTTCACGCTGCGCAGGAGTTTGTCATAAGGACTGCCCGCTGGCACACCTTCGCAGCACTCTGCGGCGATGATGACCATACCGCCGTCTTTCACGATCAAGTCGGCTGCGCGCATTCCTTTTACGGCTTGATACAGGTTCATATCGAGCGGGTAGCCGCTGTTCGTGGTGATCACGATATCGAACGCACCTTCCACTTTCTGCATGGCTCCGGCGCGGACGAACTCGATCCCGGCCTTGTGCGCGGCGATGAGGCCGCCAGCGAATACTCCGGTGATTTCGCGACGTTCATTGAGCGCAAGGTTCACGAGAAAGCCCGGTCCGACCCGCAGTGCGATGTCGCGCATTTCCTCCCAGATCGGATTGCCCTCGGTGATGCCAAATGTGCTCCGACGATCGCCGATGTTTTCCGCTCCGTGATTGCTCATCACGGTCTTCAGCGCTGCGACGCCCGGCATGATTCCTTTCGGTCCGCCGCTGAATCCCGCGAAGAAATGCGGCTCGATGAAACCTGTGATAATGCGGACTTCCGCCTCGGCGAGGTGGCGGTTGATTAGCGCGGGAGCGCCCGACCGTGTGACGCCGAATTGCACGTGCGCGGCGTCGTTTTCCGGCTCGTGGTTGATACAGCGGTAGTTCGCGACGACTTCTTTGGTGAGCATCATTTCCAGCTCTTCCCGAGTGTTGGGGCGGTGAGTGCCGAGACCGTTCAAAAGGGTGATGTTTTCGCGGGTGGCTCCGGCGTTTTCGAGATACGCGAGAATCCACGGAATGAGCCGGTCATTTGGCGTGGCGCGAGTGATGTCGGTATGGACGATGACGATGCGTGTGCTCGCGGAGATCCGGTTTCGGAGTGGTGTCGTGGCGACAGGATTATCGAGCGCCGCGACCACCGCTGCGCGCTCATCCGCAATTCCGGGGATGTGCGACGGCTCGATGATGGTGGTGAAATCCTCGGGGAGATTGATATCGATGTGGCCGCGGCCGTAGGCGAGAGAGACTTTCATTGGTGTGCCCGGTGTGTGTCGGAAAGAGCCTCTTTTGTCCACGGCACACTCAGCGCTCGCGTGAATGGGATTTTTGAGTAGGGTAACTGCATGTCGAATATGATCAAAGTCACTGCCGCAGCCATTCTGTGCGCCTCCGCGGCTGCGTTTGCCGAGCGCGCGAACCTGCTGGAGAGCGGTTCATTCGAGTGGCCGCCCGTGTCCCGCCGCAAGTCTCTGTCTGAAGGAGCGGACGTGTCGAAGTCCGCGATGAATGCGGAATGGTATCGGTTCAAGGACAGCGCAACTGGCGATGGAGGAAAGCTCGTCCTTGGCCTCACAAACGAGATTTTCCGCACAGGACGGCAGAGCATGTTCGTGCAGTTTGACAAGCTCACCCGGCCGGCCGCCGTGGCGCAGCTCGCGAGCGATTTCGTGAGTATCAAGCCGGGCGAAACGTATCACGTTGCGATCTGGGGTCGGATTGATAAGGCAAATCCGGTGACACTGGACCAACGCATTCCGCATCTCAAAATGCGTGTCGATTGGTTCATGGCGGACAAAGAAGAGCAGACCGGCAACGTCGAATATCGTATGCAATCAATCCCCGGCAGTCGCCAGCGCCCGCTGATGTTCACGGCGGGAAAATGGACCGAGTATTACGCAAATCTAAAATCGCCGGTGGATGCAGCGTTTATGCGGGTCACATGGACATGGGAAACGCCGCCGCAGGCTGGCGAAACGAACGGGGTGGTTTACTTCGACGATGCAACAATCGAAGGGGAGCCCGGCCCGAAAGACGATCCCTTTGCCGACGAGCCCGTAGTCGCCGATGAGGATGAAAAACCTCCGATGCCCGTTCCTGAAAAAGTGCAGCCGCCAGCCCCTCCGGTGAAAGCGCCAGCGGGCGAGAACCTCGCTTTTCCCATCTCCACGCCTCCGCCTCCGCCGCCGGAGGCTGCTCAAAAGCCGAAGCCGAGAAAGCCGTAGCGCGTATCGGGTGATTCGTTTGGTCCAGGCAAAATGATTTAGACAACCCGCGCGTGCCCGCGCGTCCTCCAGCAGAACATGCCGCGCGACCTCGCAGTTATCTACGACACCCACGCCCGCGCAATTTTCGCTTTTCTGCTGAACCTCACGCGAAACGACGCAGATGCCGGCGACATTTTGCACGATGTCTTTGTCAAAGTGGCGGAGCGTCCCTCGCTCCTCGACGGCGTGAGGGAAATGCGTCCGTGGTTAATCCGCATGGCCCATCGGCAGGCGATTGATTTGGTCCGCCGGCGTGGAAGTCACGCGCGGGCGGTGGAATCGTCTGCGGAAGAGGTGCCGCTCTTTGCTCCCGCAGAAGATGCCGATGGCGACGCATTTCGCGCAGCAGTCGCGGAGGCGATGGCGGAGTTGCCGGACGAACAACGCGCGGTGGTGCATTTGAAGGTTTGGGAGGATATGACATTTTCACAAATCGCTGACGCACTCGGTCTGTCGGCGAACACTGCGGCCAGCCGATACCGCTATGCTTTAGACAAATTGGAGGCGCTCCTGCGTCCTCTCAACAAAGAATACCAACCATGAGTGACCTCGAAAATAAACTCCGATCGCTCGCATTTCGCGAGCCGCCGCAAGACATCCGCCGCCGGGTGCTGGCCGCGACTCCGCGCTGGACGTGGCGCGATTGGTTTTGGCCGTCGCCCTTGGCGTGGGGCGCGATTGCGGCGGTTTGGCTGGTCGCGCTGGCCACGGAGCCTTCCACACCTTCCGCGGAAAACTCCGGCGCGCGTCCGCTGCTCGCCGCTGCCGCGCGATACCAAGACCTCGAGCTCGACCTCAAATGAAATCATCCATCTTTAAGCGCATCTTCAGCCGAAAGATGCTCACTCGCCTCGCCTTCACATTGGTCGTGTTCATGACGCTGGTGATGATTTTCTACCGCGTGGAAGCCTGGCGAGGCGAGCGCGCATGGGAAACCTACCGCAAGGCCGCCGAGGCCCGCGGGGTGAAGCTGTGGCTCAAGGATTTCGTGACTCCGTCAATCCCTGATGAGCAGAACTACGCGGCGATTCCGTTCTTCAAGCTGCGGTTTGGCTCGGAAGAAGAAGCGAAAGCTGCGGCGGAATTATTGCCGCAATTGACATCGACTGCCGTCAAGCGTCCAAGTGTTGGAGCCATTTCCGGGGCTCCTTCAGCCCGGATTGAAGAGTGGCGTGACTATCTGGTGAAGTTGAAGCTGATACCTGCGCCATCCGAAAATGCAGCTCGCGACATCATCTCTGCTTTTGAGAAAATTCCCGGACTCCAGCAACTCCGCGATGCGGCGTCGCGACCCCAGTGTCGGTTTCCGGTTCAGATCGAGAAAGGGTTTGCGGCGACACTTCCGCATCTGGGCCCGATTCAGCAGGCCGGGTTCTACTTCCACCTTGATGCAGAGGCGCGCATCGCAGCCGGCGACCGCGCGGGTGCGCTGGATGATTGTATGCAGATCTTCCGGCTTTCGGATGCTGCGCGCACCGATCCTTTTCTCATTTCGTTGCTTGTTCGCATTTCGATTCTTGAGAAGGCTGAATTACTGATACGGCGCGGTCTGGTAGTTGGTATTTGGAAAGAGGATGATCTTGCTGTGCTCGAGCGAAGGGTCGCTGCACAGAATCTGGTCGGTGATTATCGGATCGCCATGGCGAGTGAGCGCGCCGGGATGACCACGGAGTTCGAGCGATTGGCGCGGAGTACGGCGGCCAGCGCGGGCGAAACGTGGAGTGCGCTGAGCCTGCCTCCTGCGGGGGGAGCGGTCTATCCGCGCGGCTGGCTCTACATGAGCATGGTGAAGGGCAATGAATTGCACGATGCGTGGTCCCTGGCTATCGCTCCGATCGATGGTGCGGAGCCCGAATTCATCGCTCCCCGCGTGAATGGCGGACCGCTCAGAGAGTTGTCAAATCTCTCATCCGTGGATCGCTTCCGATACGCGTTGGTTGTATTGATGATGCCGGTTCTCGATTCGATTGAGTCTTCCCTTCTCCGTGCCTCTGCGAACCTTGCGCAAACTCGCATCGCATGTGCGCTGGAGCGCGCGCGGCTCTCGAATGGCGGCTTCCCCGAGACTCTTGCAGGTGTCGCCGCCCACTTCGGCGGATCGATCCCGAAGGACATCTGCGACGGAAAGCCCATGCGATACCGGCGCACTGCCGACGGCTACGAGTTGTGGTCCGTGGGAGTGGATCGCGTGGACGATGGCGGAAGGCAAAATCCAGACGAAAGCGAATCGAAGAAGCAGCCCGACTGGCTCTGGAAGCTCGTCCTTGGCGTGAACCCCGCCAATCAATGAGCGTCTATCGAAGCTCGCCGCGCAAACGGGCACAAACACGCGCGGCGCGGATGCGATCGAAGATTTCGCGATGGAATCCAGACGAGCGAATGGTCGGCCCGTGTTGATTTGACGGGTTCGAGCGGCTGGAACCTGTAATTGGTGAATGGTCTCGGGCGGAGCATCGCTGCACCAAGTTCCTAAAACATGGGGATGTTTTTATTTAGCAAACTCCTGCTTGATGTACCCCTCCCGAAAACGCGATACCAAGCGGCGAAAATGCGTATTCTCGACCGCTACGTTCTGCGGAATTTCATCGAACCCTTTTTGCTCTGTGTGGCGGCCTTCATCGGGCTGCTCGTGATCGCGGACTTATTCGACAATGCGGAGGACTTCATCAAGGCGAAGGCTTCGCTCGCAGTCGTGGGCGGGTTTTACCTGCGGCAGATGCCGCACTTTCTACTACTGTCGATTCCCCTCGGGCTGCTGCTGGGGTTGCTCTTCAGCCTGAGTAAGATGTCCCGCTCGAACGAAATTATCTCGATGCTCACGGCGGGGCGGAGTGTGCTGCGTCTGCTGGCTCCGCTCTTTGCCTGCGGGCTTCTTGCGTCGGTGCTTTGTCTGGCGTTGAACTACCAACTGGCGCCGCACGCCGAAGCGATTGGACGGGCGGATTTGGAGCGCATCAAAAAGGGCGAGAAGAAAGCGGATCAGGTGGGCGTGACCACCGCGCTCCTCGTTAAGGATCGCCGCACGAACCGTCTATGGTACGCGCGGCGATTGCGACCTGCGGACAATTCGCTCGATGATGTGCACATCACCCAGCTCGATGCCGAGGGGAAGCCGCGGACGCGCTGGTATGCCGGGCGTGCGACATTTGACCCTCGGAAACGCGAATGGGTGCTGAATTACGGGCGGATGGTGAGTTTCGACAGCAATGGCGATATCGTGGAGGGGAGCATCCGCGACTGGTCGTCGAAGGATGCGACCAAGACTTCGGAGAGTATCACCGGATGGGGCGAGACGCCGCAGCGACTTGCGAGTTCCACGATGCGGGCGGACCAGCTTTCGGTTCCGGAGTTGGACAGCTACATGCGGCTGAATTCGGATTTTCCGGCCGTGCAACTCGCTGCATTCCGTACGCAGTGGCACTATCGTTGGGCGCTGCCGCTGTCGTGCCTTGTCGTCATCTTCATCGCGGCACCGCTGGGGATTGTCTATTCGCGCCGTGCTGTGCTCGCCGCGGTGGCCGGAAGCATTGCGCTGTTCTTTGTGTTTTTGATGCTGTCGTTCTATTTCATCAGTTTGGGTGAGGGGAATTCCGTTGCGCCGTGGCTGGCGGCGTGGGGGCCGGGTAGCTTCATGTTGCTCATCGGCTGCTATCTCCTTTATCTCCGCTCGACGAACCGCGACATCCCGAGACTCATCTTTCGATCATGAATACCGACTGGACCATCCAAGGCCGCTCCCATGTGTGCGCTGTTACGGGCCGCCAATTTGAGGACGGGGAGTATTTTTATACGCTCCTGTATTACGAAAAGGCGGAGTTCCGGCGCGAGGACGTGTGCGAGGAGGCGTTCAAGGCCCGGAACGAAAACGTGCAGCCGTTCTCATTCTGGCGCTCGAAGTACGAGCCCGCCGCAGTCGTCGTGGAGACGGTGAGCAAGCAGACCGCCGAGGACCTGCTGCGCAAATACATGGAGGAAGATGAGCCTGAGCTCGCAAACGCCCGCTACATCCTTGCGCTCATGCTGGAGCGCAAACGCATCCTCAAGGAGCGTGAGGTGAAGCGCAACGAAGCCGGCGCGCTCACCCGCATCTACGAGCACGCGAAGACCGGGGAGATATTCGTGATCCCCGATCCGGAACTGCGGCTGGATCAGGTCGCGGAAGTGCAACAACAAGTAGCCTCCCAACTCGGCTGATGAAGATCATCGACCGCTATCTTTTCCGGCAGTTGCTCGTGACCGCGTTGTTTGCGATCACCGTGCTGACGGTGGTGCTCGTGCTGGGCAATGTCTTCAAAAAGCTGTTCGATCAGTTCAGCAATCCGCCGCCGAGCCTCATCTTTACGATCATCGCGTATGTGGTGCCGTTTTCGCTGACGTTTACGATTCCATGGGGCTTCCTCACTGCGGTTCTGCTCGTCTTCGGGCGAATGTCTGCGGAGAACGAAATCACTGCGCTGCGCTCCAGCGGCATTAGTATTCCGCGCCTCTGCGTCCCCGTCGCGATCATCGCCATTTTCTTTGCGTGCATCTGCGCCTACATCAATCTGGAGGTCGCGCCGCGCTCGCAGGCGAACATGAAGAATTCCCTCTACGAGCTGGCGACGAATAATCCGCTCGCAATATTCGGCGACGACAAAGTCATCGACGTTTTCCCCGGCCAGAAGATTTACGTGGAGAAGAATGAGGGTAAGAACATCGAGAACATGCTCGTTTACGTCCACGACGACGCCGGCAATTTAAAGACGGTCACCGTAGCGGGGAAGGGGACGCTGGAGTTGAAGCCGGTGCAGACGAAGGATGGAGAATCGCAAAAGCAACTCGTGCTCACGTACGAAGACCTTCGATATGAGCAAATCGTGGAAAATTCGGACCCGGAGAATCGATGGGATCGAAGGGGCATCAAGAGCGGCATCGTGGCTGGTGAGGGCCAGGTTTTTGTATCGCTCAAGGAGCTTTACGAACGGAAGAAAAAGACAGGCGGCATCGGAATGCTGGCCATTGCGGAGTTGCTCGATAACGACAAGCCCGAAGCAAACGTGGAGATAAATAAACGAATCTCGCTCGCGCTCGCGACGATCGCATTTGCGCTCCTCGCAGTGCCGCTCGGCATCACCGCGCAGAGGAAGGAAACGTCCGTGGGTTTTGCGATCAGCCTCGGAATCGCGATGCTCTACTTTCTCCTGCTGGTTGCCGCGGACATGATGCGCGCCCGTGCAAACCTGCACCCTTCGTTCCTCGTTTGGGTGCCGAACATTATTTTCATCGGCATCGGCGCGTACCGCTTCGCGCAGCTTGCGAAGCGTTGATCTGAAACCCACCTTGTTTTCGAGTCGCCATTTGATGGCGGAAATAAATCACAAATCCAAACCTGCGGTCACGCCGGCGATCCATTCTCGCCCATCGTCATGCGGCTGGCGGGCCACTACGCAGACGGCGGCGGCAAGAGTCCGCGGGCTTTTTTCAGCGCGGAAACATACTTGGCTGCCAGCTTGGTGATTTTTGAGAAATCGCCGTTGTCGAGGAGGTCCTGATTTACCAATGCCGATCCCGCTCCGACTGCGACGCAACCTGCCTTGATGTAGTCTCCGACATTCTCAGGTGTCACGCCGCCTGTTGGTATGAGCTGAAGCGCTGGCAGGGGAGCCAGCAGCGCCTTTACATAACGCGGCCCGAGCGTGTCCGCCGGGAAAAGTTTGATGAAATCCGCCCCCAATTCCTGCGCGGTAAATGCCTCCGTCGGTGTCATCGCACCGATGATGACGGGCACTCCGTAGCGGCGTCCCAGTTGGATCACGTCCGGAAGGACGACAGGTGTGACGATATACTCTGCGCCCGCGAGCAGGGACGAGCGGGCGGTCTCGGAATCGAGAACGCTCCCAACTCCCATGCAAATGCTGTCTCCCAGCGCCCGCTTTGTGTCGCGGATGATGTTCAGCGCGCCGGGTGTGGTCATGGTCACCTCCACTGCGGAGATTCCGCCGGCGACGACTGCTTTTGCTGCGTCCAGAAGCTTTGCACCGCTCGGAGAACGAAGGATGGCAATGATTCCTGAGTCGATAATGCGTTGGATTGTTGTGGATTTGTTCATTTCAAGAAAGTGCGCGGTAGTGGTGCCCGGCAAACACTTCCCACCGGGCCTATAGCTAATCTCAGCCGCTGTTTTTTCTTGGAGGAATCCGCGCTTGTCTCGCGATTCATTGCGTCTCCCAAGTTTCACGAATCGTTTGTATCCAGACTGCGGTTCGTCTGTTAATCAATCTTCCATATGAAATGTCTGACTCTTCTCGTTCTCTCGGTCGCCGCTTACGCTGGCGAACAAAAATCCACCGTCGAACTGGTCCGTCCAGAGTCTCGAAAATTTGTTCTGGAATCCGACGCGACCTTCGTGGGGAAGTCCGACTACAGCGACAACGAGGGCAGCGGTTCGCTCTGGAGTGCCCGCGTGCGGCTCAGCACCGTGCAGGCATTGCCCGGCATTCGTTTGTTGTCTGAGAGTGGCGGACAATGGCAACTCCGGCTTGGACTCGATCATCAGCGACATGAGTTCGACCATAACAGCCGTTCGCCGCTTCCGGAAAGGCTTCAGCGGATCGCTGGAGTCGTGGCCTTGGAATACCGCGTGGGCAAGCAGGTGGGCGTGCTCATTGAAGCGAAGCCGGGCGTGTATTTTGAAAACGACATCCGCACCAACTCGTTCAATTGCCCGGTGCTTTTCGGTGTAGCGATTCCCTTGGCAGACAATTTTACGCTCGCACTTTTTGCGAGGGTTGATCCGTTGAGCAAGTATCAGATCATCGGCGGACCGGGGTTCATTTGGAGAATCTCGGACACCGTCACGCTCACTGCGATCCCGCCGGAGCCGCGCGTGACTTGGGCGGTGAGTGACGACCTTAATGTGTGGCTGGGTGGCGAGTGGGTGACCGGCTCGTATCACACCGACCAAAGGAAAGGGACGAGCTTGAGTGGCGCCGCTGTGAGTTTTCAGGATTTGCGGGCCGGAGTCGGTGCCTCCTGGCGGCGCGGCGCATGGACTGTCGAGGCGGGCGCAGGCCTGAGCCTGAATCGCGAGTGGGAATACGTCCAAAAAGACCGCGAGTTTTCCACGGATGAGACGGCTCCTTACGTGAAACTCTCGGCTCGCGCTGAGTGGTAGCGTTCGCTTAGACAGGTGGAATGTCGAATCACTTTGTCGAAATCAATACCGTCTATGAGGGCGGACTTCGCTGCGTCGCGATGCACGCCCCGAGCGGGACCACGCTCATCACGGACCCGCCCGTGGACAATCAGGGCAAAGGCGAGAGCTTCTCGCCGACAGATCTCGTGGCGGCCGCGCTCGGGTCCTGCATGGGGACGATCATGGGCATATTTGCCGAGCGTCATTCCATCGACCTTCGCGGAATGGGAATCCGGGTGCGAAAGGAAATGATCGCCACGCCAGTCAGGCGGATAGGCCGGCTTTCGGTGGAGATCCGCGTGCCTCTTCCTAAGGACCATCCGCACAGCGAAGCGTTGCAGCGTGCGGCTCTCAGTTGCCCCGTTCACCAGAGCGTGCATCCCGACATTGCGATGCCGGTCGAATTTATCTGGGAGAACTGAAGGTCGGAGCTCGAAGCCCTAATGAAGGGTGGTGTGATATTGCGTGGCCGGATACGTGGAAACCCAGGCTCGCTTGCTGCGAATCACGACTCACGAATCGCCGCCGTCACGCACCGTCAGATATCGCTACCCGACGATTCCGCGAAGGACGAGCCACAGCTTCGTCAGCTTCCCAAGCGAGTAGCGGCGGTCGAAGACCTGCCAGCGGTCTCGTGACATTTTCTCCAGAAGGCGGCTATAGACGGCGCGCATGATCTCGGCGGCGACGAGCGCTTTTTTGTCGCTGGCGGGGAGAAGGCTTTGCGCTTCGCGGTAATAGGCACGGGCTCGTTCCGCCTGAAAGTCCATGAGCGCGAGAAAGCCTTCGGTGCGGCGTCCTGCGGCGAGGTCTTCGCGGGAAACCCCGAAGCGGGCGAGATCTTCTTCGGGGAGATAAATGCGGCCTTCATTGGCGAGGTCGCCGCCGACATCGCGGAGGATGTTGGTGAGTTGGAGTGCGAGGCCGAGGCTGAGCGCGTATGATTTTGCACGAGGGTCGAGGGCTCCAAAGATGCCGATGCTGACGAGTCCCACGACGCTCGCGACGCGGTGGCAATAGAGTTTCAGACCCTCCCAGGTGCCGTAACGCGCGCCCTCCAAATCCATCTCCATGCCGGCGATGATCTCGCGGAAATCGGCGACGGAGAGTCCGTATCGCGCGATGATTTCCCGAACAGTGGGCGCGAGCGAGGGCTCTGCGGGTTGCGCTGAATCGAGGGCGGCCTTCCATATATCGAGGCCCGCCTGACGTTCGGCGCGAGTGCGACCGGGGTCATCGGCGATGTCGTCGATGACCCGGCAGAACGCGTAGAAGACGCTGATGTCCGTGCGGCGTTGCTTTGGCAGGGCGACGAATGCGAGCGCGAGGTTGGAGCGACTCGCCTTGGTGATTTGCGCGGCTTCGTTACTCACGGCATGACGTCACAGACGATTCGGCCCCCGGCACACTCGATGCGGCGTTCGCCGGGCATTGATGGAATTTCCGGGCCCGCGCTTACGGCGAACGCGCAGTCGAAATCCGCAGCGGCACGGTGGAGCAGGGCGCGGAAGGCGTCCATTTCACGGCCCTGGACGATCTTATCGGGCTCCTCGATAACCACGAGCGGCGGGAGCGAGCCGAGAGCCCTTGCAAGGCCTGCGCGGAGTTGGAGGCCGGGGCTGAGTTTTTCGATTTTTACTGCGCCGAATTGTGTGAGCTGGACGAACTCCATGAGCATTTCTGTCCGGGCCTGGGCGTCAATCGGACGCATCTCGAACACTTTGAAAAGCGGCATGGCGATGTTCTCCATCACCGTGAAGTCCGGGAGCAAAAAGGGCGGGGAAAAAACGTAGCCGCATGCGGTGTCCCGCAAGTCCATGATTCGTTCGCGGGGAACCTTGTTCAATGGGATGGAACCAAAAAAAGCCTCGCCGCTGTCCGGCAGTTCGAGAAGGCCGAGGATGCGAAGGATGAGGTTTTTCCCGCAGCCCGGTTCGCCGGTGAAGAGCGTCACGGTGCCGGGTTCGAGCACGAGCGAGATGTCGTGGACCGAAGACGAAATGCCCGTCTCCATTCGCGCACAGGAGACGCGGCGCAGCTCGATGACATTTTTCGTTCCAAGGCTCACGCCGCGATGGAAAGCGGGGCGGGGCGGGGAGCGCAAGCGGCGAATCGGGGATTAAAACAGTTCGCCGTAGTGGGCACGCGCGATTTCCTCGGACCGGGCCAGAATGGCGGCCCCACTGTCGCACTCAAGCACATCGTTGGCGAGGCGCCAGCACGCCGCTGCATCGAGGCTTCGGACGGCCCGTTTCACTCGCGGGAGGACAGCGCTTCCGCAACTAATCTCGTCGATACCCAGCCCGATGAGCAGAGGAGTGAGAGTGATGTCGCCGCCCATTTCCCCACAGACGCCGACCCAGATATTCGCGGCGTGTGCGGCCTGAACGGTGGTGCGAATCAGGCGGAGGATTGCGGGATGCGTGGGTTCGTAAAGATGCGCGATGTGCTCGTTTCCCCGGTCGGCGGCGAGCGTGTATTGCACGAGGTCGTTGGTACCGAGGCTGAAGAAATCCACTTCCTTCGCAAGGAGGTCGGCGATGATGGCGGCGCTGGGAACTTCGATCATCATCCCGACATGCATCTGTTCATCGAAAGGGATGCCTTCGTTGCGGAGTTCCGCGCGGCAGTCGTTGAGGATGGCCTTTGCCGTTCGAAGTTCTTCGAGCCCGGAAATCATGGGGAACATGATCTTGATGCTTCCTGCAGTGCTTGCCCGCAGGATCGCCCGGAGTTGCGTCTTAAAAATGTCGGTGCGCTCCAGGCACACGCGAATGGCCCGCCAGCCGAGGAACGGGTTCTCTTCTTCCTCGCTGTGCAGTGTGGAATGAAGCTTGTCGCCGCCGAGGTCGAGTGTGCGGATGATGACCGAGTGGGGCTGTACTGCTGCTGCGACCTCGCGGTAGGCAAATACCTGCTCGTGTTCGGTGGGGAGCGCGTCCTGCCCGAGGTAAAGGAACTCGGTGCGAAACAATCCGACACCCTTTGCACCACTGGAGCGGGCCTGAACGATGTCGCCGGGCTGTTCGATATTTGCCGAAAGTGTGATGCGAATTCCGTCGCGAGTCGTGGACTCGGTTTCGCGGAGTTCGGTGAGCTTTTGTTCGACCTGGGCTTTGCTCTTTTGGAGCGCTCCGTACTGGAAGAGTGTGCTGTCGGTGGGGTTGACGATCAGGAGTCCGCTATAGCCGTCGATGAGGACATCCGACCCGTTTTCCACGCTAAGAATGGAGTGGAGCCCTACGATGGCCGGGATGTTGAGCGACCGCGCCATGATGGCGGTGTGGGACGTTTTCCCGCCCACTTCGGTGCAGAAGCCGAGCACGACCTCCCGGTCGATCTGTGCGGTGTCGCTGGGCGAAAGATTGTGGGAGAGGACAATGTGGGGGCTCTTCAGGTCGGCGAGGCCGGCGGTGGTCTTGCCCAGAAGGTTGCGCGTGATGCGGCGGGCGATGTCGTGGATGTCTGCGGCGCGCTCGCGGAAGTAGGGATCCTCGAGCTCCGTGAATGTCTTCGCGTAGCGCTGGGCGACCAGTTGAAATGCGTGCTCTGCGTTGCAGAGATCGCGGTGGATGGTTTTGGTGACTTCGTCGATGAGGACGCCGTCTTCCACGACCATGAGATGTGCCTCAAAGATCTCGGCATCGCTGGCACCGAGGGATGTTTTGACTTTGTCGCGGATCTCAATGATTTGCCGCCGGGTCACGACGAGAGCGTCGTGCAGTCGCGTGACTTCCAGTTCCACTTCGGATTCGAGAATGGTGCGGCGCGGCGGGAGTTCTTCGTCAGGGCGATAGACATATGCGGTTCCTCGCACGATGCCGGGGGAGACGGCGACGCCTTGGAAACGCTGCTCAGTCTTCATCAAACTTGGAGGCTATCAGTTTCTCGATCGCGGCCAAAGCCTGTGATGCGTCCGGGCCGTCGCACGTGATGGAAAGGATGGAGCCGTTTCCGGAAGCCAGCATCATGAGCCCCATGATGCTTTTTCCATTCACCTGCTCACCGTCTTTTTCGACCCAGACCTCGGATTTGAACTGTCCGGCAAGCTTCACGAATTTTGAGCACGGGCGTGCGTGCATGCCGAGTTTATTGATAATCTCGACCTGCTTCGTAACTTTCGTCTCTTCCGGTTTATTCCAAAGTCCCATGCGGTTATTTAAAGTGTGTCTTGTTCCTGTCTAATGGTCCCGCTTTTTCTGCATCGCGGCCATGAGCCTTTCGTTAAATTCCACCGCGCTGTTGTATCCAAGGCTCTTCAGTTTTTGGTCCATGGCGGCGACTTCGACGAGCCTGGCGAGGTCGCGTCCCGGCCGCACGGGGATGGTGACGTGCGGGATGTAGAACCCTAGAATCTCGTAGTATTCCTGCTCCAGACCCGTCCTGTCGATGGATTCGATCTCCTGCCAGTCCTTTAATGTAACCACGAGGTCGAGCCGCTTTTCAATCCGCAGGGCGCTGACTCCGAAGACAGCGGTCACATTGATCACGCCAAGTCCGCGAATCTCCATATGGCCGCGCCCCAGTTCCGAGCAGGTGCCCATGAGTTCGCGCCCCTCCATGACCCGGTAGTGGGTGATGTCGTCGGCGACGAGCGAGGAGCCTCGCTCGATGAGACCGAGGACAACTTCGCTTTTACCGATGCCGCTGCTCCCGCGAATGAGCAGGCCCATTCCCTGGATATCGACCATGCTGCCGTACTCGCTTTTGCGCGGTGCGAAGTCGAATTCGAGCGCGAGGGTCGCTGCGTTGATAAATCGCATGGTGACCATCGGGGTCGAAAAGACAGCAATACCGTGGGTTCGCGCGGCCTCCACGAGGGCATCCGGCACAGCGAGTTCGCGGGCGACGATGATGCACGGGATGGGGTGTTCGCAGAGGGCGTTCACGCGCCCGCGGACCGCTTCAGGCGTGAGGCTGTTAAGATACGCGAGTTCCGCTGAGCCGAGGATCTGCATCCGCTTATCCGCGAAATACGAGAAAAAGCCGCAGAGGGCCAGACCGGGCCGATTGATGGTGGGCTCCAGGATGGTCCGATCAAAGCCCGACCCGAGTTCTGTGAGAGGCTTTATTTGTAAGGCCTCGGAGTGTCGGGTGTAAAACTCCCCCACGGTAATCGTTGGATGTTTTGCAGGCGAATTCATTCGCCGTTCTGTAAATATGGACTCAGCCTCCGTGGCAAGACGTTCCGCTGCCCGACAGAAGAGAGATTGACGAATCGTTCGCGGGTCTGCAATAAAGTGACCAGACCGTAACCCGGTCGAAATAACCAAATACTACAAAATATGAAACTACACTTCGCAGTCGCCGCCGCACTCGCTCTCAGCTTTTCGGCCTGTGACGACGCCAAAAAACAAGCAGAAGACACCGCCAAGGATAACGCCAAAAAGGCCGTTGATTCCACAGCAACCGTAGCGAAAGACGCAGCAGCCAAGGCCACCGAAAAAGGTGCCGAAGCGGCAACGAAAGTCGGCGGCGCAGCCGCAGGGGACGCCGTGAAGAATGCAGCAGCCGGTACAGGTGCCAAGATCGACGCCGGTGCGGATGCCGCCAAGGCGAAGATCGACGCTGGCAAGAAGCCAGAAGTGGACGAGGTCATCAATGCACCTGCAGATGCCGCTCCAGCTCCAGCGCCAGCTCCTCCAGCGCCAGCGCCAGCGCCAGCGCCGGCTCCAGCACCGGCTCCTGAAGCCAAGTAGCCGGACGAAACGCCAGATACAGAATTCAAGGACCCCGGCTTCGAAAGAAGTCGGGGTTTTTCTTTTTCGCGACAATGGCAGTTGTTTCGGATAAGCGTTCGAAATGCGCACGCTCTTAGCCCTGATTCTCGGAACCGTTGTCCAATCCGCGTTTGCCCAAAACGCAGTGTTGAAGCCGTGGGACGAGTATCGCGTCATCATGTGGGTGGGCGATTCCGCCTACAAAAAGCCGGAGAAACTCCCGCTTTTCTGGCAGCGGATGCGCGAGATGGGCGTGCAGGCCGCGATGGTTCATGGGGACGGGCCTGTGCAGCCGTTGCTCGATGCGGGGATGCCGTATTACGTGGAGAATATGGTAAACAAAGGGCTGTGCCTGAAGTGGAGCAGCAACGTCCGCGATTGGGACAAATTCGTCACCTCGTGGAAGGACAAACGCGATGAATCGGGCCTTGTCCGTGAGTACTCATTTGACGACCCGAAGTGGCGCGAGTGGGCCCGGAGCGAGATGACTTCGCTGGTGAAAAAGAACGCGCCCCACAAGCCGCTGATGTACGACATCCGCGACGAACTCTCGACGACCATGTCGGCAAATCCGTTCGATTACGACTTCCACCCGCTCGCGCTCGCCGGTTTCCGAACATGGCTGCAAACGCAGTATCCAACCCTCGACGCGCTCAACACCCAATGGGACACGAAGTTCGCGAGCTGGGATGAAGTGAAGCCGTTTACGACCGATCAGATCAAAAACCGGATGGCCAGCGGAGACGCGATTCCTCGTGGCAAGCCTGACTGGCAGGCCGTGCAGCAAACGAAGTTCTCCATCGAGAACGCCCGGAAAAAGCCGGTTGCCTGGAACTTTTCGCCGTGGGCAGACCACCGCACGTACATGGATATTTCGCTCGCAGGAATGCTCGATGATTTGCGGAAAACGGCACGCGCCATCGATCCGACGACGCCAGTGGGAATCGAGGGGACTCAGATGCCTTCGGCATTTGGTGGCTACGATCTTTGGCGGCTCTCGCAAGTGCTTGATTGGGTGGAGCCCTACGACATCGCCGACGCGCGGGAGATTTTTGGTTCGTTCATGCCCGGGAAGTTGATGCTGAGCACGACCGCGCTCGGCAATCCCCGCGAGGCGCAGCGCAAACTCTGGCATTTGCTCCTGCTCGGCGACAAAGGCTGCATCGTTTGGTGGAGCGAGGATTGCGTGGATTGGAACTCGCCCGATTACGCGCTCTCGCCCCGCGCGAAAGCGATGATTCCAGTTTATAAAGAACTTACGTCGCCAGTCGCGCGCCTCTTCTTGCGGGCGAAACGCGAGGTGGACTCCGTGGCAATTCACTACAGCCAGGCAAGCATCCAGGTCGCATGGCTGATGGAAAGCACAGAGGACGGCTCTACGTGGCTGAGGCGGTTTTCAAGCTACGAGGCCAGCCATAACAAGCACGCCAAAGTGCGCCATGCATGGATCGAGGGGCTGCAAGACCTGGGCTACTCGCCGCAATTCATCAGCACCGAGCAGATCGAAAAGGGAGGGCTGAAAAACTTTTCCACACTCGTAATTCCTCAGAGTTGGGCGCTCAGCGAGCAGGAATTGCGCGCCATCGAGGAGTGGGGAAAAGCTGGGCGGACCTTGCTGTGCGATGGGGCTCCGGGGCTTTTCGACGGACGAGGAAAGCTTCGTGCCTCAGAGCCGCGTATCGGCGGCAATGCGACGGCGAGCGCGATCCCGGCCCTGCCCGCGCCGCCGCCAATCAGTGTCCCGAAAAGCGCCAGGGTGCAGACGCATCGGTATCAATTGGGCAAAGTGCAACTCGCTGCATTTGAGCGCAACGTGAACTACAGCATGACCGAAGACCTGAAGCAGGCCGGTGGAAATGAGGCGCTCGAAAAGCCCGTCGTATTTGAAGCCCGGCTGGATGCGTCGAGGCACGTGTACGACCTTCGGAATGGGGCCTACCTCGGGCATGTCGCGAAGTTCTCCGTATCTCTGGACCCGTGGCAGCCATCGCTCTTTGCGCTCACCACTGATAAGGTCGAGGGCGAAATCATGGACGCACTGGGCAGAATGTAGTCTGGGAGTGGGGATTGCATGGTCGTGTTCCTTCCGGTCCGTGCCGGGCTGTGCGCTCAGCGTATGGTCCTCACGGCTGGACCCTTCGGAGAGATGGCACCGCTCATGCTTTACTGTGAATGAGTGAACTTTGATTCCACATTCCGATCAGTTCCCCGTTTACCGTCGCCGCCACACCGCAGCTTGTTTGCGGCGCTGTCGTGCGCTGCTTTGCTGCCCGTATTTTCGGTAGCCCGCGTCCGGGCGGAATCGCCGGAGCGGCTCTTGAATCTGAGTATTGCGGAACTCAGTTCAGTCAAAATCGATACGGTTTATGGCGCTTCCAAGGTGACGGAGAAGCTCAATGATGCACCGTCTTCGGTGACCCTGGTTACCCGCGACGAGATTGCGCGTTTTGGCTATCGGACGCTTGCCGACATTCTCCGATCGGCCCGCAGTTTCGATGTCACGTATGACCGGAACTACAGCTACACGGGAGTGCGGGGGTTCACGAGTCTCGGGGATTATGGTTCGCGCACACTGCTGCTCGTGGACGGGCATCGGATGAACGACCCGATTTTCGACGTCGCCGCAGTCGGAACGGAAGGGCTTTTGGATGTGGACTTAATCGAGCGCGTGGAGCTGATTCGTGGTGCTGGCTCTGCGATTTACGGGAGTAATGCGTTTTTTGGCGTCATCAATGTCATCACGCGGAGCGGCGCCTCGGTAAATGGCGTGGAGGGCTCGGTGAGCGGCGGGAGTCTGAATAGCTACAGCGGGCGCATCACTTTGGGGAAGAAGCTGTCGAACGGGGTGGATTACTTGTTGTCCGCGACGACCTACGCGAGCGAAGGGCAGAGCCGTCTATTCTATCGGGAGTTCAACTCGCCGGCGACGAATCGCGGCTTTGCGTTGAATCAGGACGGCGACCGTTACTGGTCGATGCTCGGGAAACTGAGCTACGGGGATTTCACTTTGCAGAGTGGATACGTGACACGGGACAAAGACATCCCAACCGGCTCGTATGGCACGGTTTTTAATCTCCCGAATTCGACAACCGATTCGCGGGGCTACGTGGAGCTTCGCTATGCGCATGAAACTGAGGCAGGATGGGCGTTGGCGGGCCGTGTTCATTACGACATCTACGACTACAGCGGCGGAGCCTTCTACGACTACGACACGGGACGCGTGCATAACGACGATTCGGCGCGCGCCCGCTGGTGGGGCGCGGAGGCGACTGCGAGCCGCACGTTTTTTAACACGTTCCGGTTTAGCCTCGGCACGGAGGTCCGAAAGAGCACGGAACTGCGGCAGCGCAATTACGATACAAGTCCGTTCGCGAACTACCTGGACGTCAATGGCGAGCAACTGGTGCTCGGGACGTATGCCGACGGACGCTGGGAAATGAGCAAGGCGCTGAGCCTCTCCGCGGGAGTCCGGTGGGATCATTACAACAGCTTTGGCACCACGGTGAATCCACGCGCCGCGCTCGTCTGGAAGCCGCGCGAGGGCAGCACGGTGAAGCTGATCTACGGCGAGGCATTTCGCGCGCCGAATAGTTATCAACTCGACTACACCGGCCCCGGACAGCGGGCAAATCCTTCACTTCAGCCCGAGACCATCCGCAGCTACGAGGCCGTCGCCGAGCAGGCTTTCGGCACTCACTGGCACGGAAGTGTATCGCTTTTCCGAAATGAAATCGCGGGTCTGATCGACACGGCGGAGGATGTTCGGGGTGATGTTATTTTTGCAAATTCCGGCGATGCGCGGATCAATGGCATCGAGGCGGAAATCGAAGGGAAGTGGGACAATGGCATGATGGTGCGTGCCAGCTATACGAGGCAGGACGCGGTGAGTGGACTGACCGGAGACAGACTGGTGAATTCGCCGAAAAATGTCGTGAAAGCCCGCGTCAGCGCGCCGCTGTATCGCGACAAACTTTTCGGCAGCGTCGAGCTGCTCTACGCGAGCGATCGGGTAACTTTGGGTAATCATCGCACCGGCGATACGTGGTTGCTGAACGCAACACTCTACAGCCACGAAATTGCTCCGGGCCTGGAGTTGTCCGCATCCGTTTACAATGTCCTCGATCGGAAGTTCAGCACTCCGGGCGGCGTAGAGCATTTGCAGGACAGCATCCAGCAGGATGGAAGATCCTTCCGCGTGAAGGTGTCGCATCGGTTTTAGACTGGAATCATGGAATATCCCACCACTGCTTCCACGACCCGCAGCGCCGGTCTTTTGCCCCGCATTCTCTTCGGACTCATTGCTCTCGCGGCTCCGCTTGCGCACGCTGAGTCCGAGTACGCCGTGAAGGCGGCGTACCTCAATAATTTTGCAAAGATGGTGAAGTGGCCGTCGTCCGCATTTGCGAATGCGCAGGCTCCGCTGGTCATCGGCGTCGTCGGGCGCGATCCGTTCGGCGGGCTTGATGGAATCCTGCGCGGACAGATGGCGGGAAACCGTAGCATCGAAGTCCGGCGTGTGAATGCAAGCGACTCCGAGGGGCTGCAGGCGTGCCATCTCGTCTATGTCAGCGCTTCCGAACGTGTCGCGAATGTGGCGCGCGCAGTGCAAGGGCGCCCGGTCCTCGTAGTCGCGGAGAGCGAGGACGCCGCGCGCGACGGCGGGATCATCGGATTTGTGATGCAGGAGCGGAAGCTCAAGCTCGAAATTAACAATGATGCGGCACGGCAGGTGCGTATCAACATTCCATCCGATATCCTCGATATGGCGAGAATCGTTAAATAACCATGCAGTCTCGTCCGAACCGTTCAATCCAACAAAAGATCACATTGGTCATTCTGCTCATTTCGAGCGTGGTGCTCGTGATCGCATGCGTGTCGCTCTTTGTTTTCCAGGCTTGGTCCATTCGGAAATCCTTCAAAAGCCAGCTTTCTGTCACGGGAGAGATTGCTGCGAATAACGTGGCTGCGGCGGTGATGTTCAAAGACGAGGAGCGAGCCGCGCAGACGCTTGCCGGGCTGAAGGCGATGCCTCAGCTCATTTGTGCAAGCCTCGAGTTGAGCGACGGAACGAAGCTCGCGGGGTTTGGTAGCGATGAAGAAAGGATTGAACTCGGCGTGATGCGGCTCGATAGCGGATTCAGCACCGAGGGAAATCGAGTGACGCTCGCACAGCCCGTCGTGCGCGACGGACAGAGGCAGGGCACGCTCTATCTGCGTGCGGACTTCGGTGCTCTATACGCAGATTTATTGAAGCTCTACGGGAGCATCCTCGCGGGGGTGCTGGCGGCATCGCTGCTGCTCGCATTCCTGCTTTCACGGCGGTTTCAGGGCTTTGTGACCGGGCCTATTCTGCGCCTCACTGAGACCGCGCACCGGATCGCGGATGCCAAGGACTATTCGGTGCGGGCGGAGACCACGGGCAACGATGAAGTGGGCGTTCTCACCACTGCGTTCAACCAAATGCTCGCGCAAATCCACGAGCAGGACACGGCGTTGCAAGGAGCCCAATCGGAGCTCCGGGAGAAACTAAAATCCATCCAGCGCGAAGTCGCCGACCGCCAGCGCGCAGAAGCTGCGCAGGCGCAACTCACAGCGATCATTGATGGCACGCCGGACTTCGTCGGAAGTGCGGATACACTCGGGCGCGTGATTTACCTCAACCCCGCTGCGCGCCGAATGGTGGGACTGGAAAAGAATGCGGACATTTCCTCGATGAAGATTTCCGATCTGCATCCCGGCTGGGCAGCGCGCATCGTTTCCACGGAAGGCATCCCCGCCGCCATCCACAGCGGCTCATGGGCGGGCGAAACAGCCGTCCGCCATCGCGATGGAACTGAGATGCAAGTCTCCCAGGTCATCATTGCCCACAAAAACCCGGCGGGCGGACTGGAGCATCTTTCCACCGTGATGCGCGACATCAGCGAACAGAAAGCTGCCGAAGAGGCGCTGCGGGTCGCGGAACTCAAATTTCGCGGGCTCGTGGAGCAGTTGCCCGCGATCACTTATCACGCGGCGCTCGGCGAAAGCTGCTCATGGACCTACGTCAGCCCGCAGGTCTTCACACTGCTCGGTTTTACTCAGGAGGAATGGCTCGCGTCAGAGCGACTGTGGTTTGAGCATATCCATCCGGACGACCGCAACATCCCGATTGAAGCGGAGGTCGTCGCACGCCGCACGGGCCAACTTGTGGCCGAATACCGGATGTTTACCAAGGACGGCGATCTGCGCTGGTTCCGCGATCAAGCCGTGTTTGTGACGGCAACGGAGAAGTCGCAGGACGCGCTCTACGGAGTGATGATGGACATCACGGAGGCCAAGGCCGCAGACACGCGCCTCGCCGAGCTGAACACTAAACTCCTCGAAACTTCGCGCATGGCAGGAATGGCGGAAGTGGCTACCGGAGTGCTGCACAATGTCGGCAACGTGCTCAATAGCGTGAACGTCTCAGCGGGTGTTGTCCTCGACAAACTCCGTCGCTCGAAAGCCTCGAAAGTCAGTAAGGCTGCTGAATTGCTCATCTCCCGAAACGGAGACCTCGCCGAGTATCTCACGCAAGATCCTAATGGTCAGAAGCTGCCGAGCTATCTCGTCAAACTCGGAACATTTCTCACAATCGAAAACACCGAACTGCTTGCCGAAGTCGATCAACTCTCGCACAACATCGAGCACATCAAAGAGGTCGTCGCGATGCAGCAGAGCTATGCAAAAGTGAGCGGTGTTTTCGAGGACCTGCACCTCGATCGGTTGGTGGAAGACGCTATCGCGATGAACGCCGGCGCTTGCGAACGGCACGGCATCACGCTCGAACGACGTTTCTCGCCGGCACCGCCCGTGCGCGTCGATCGGCACCGGGTTCTGCAAATCCTCATCAATCTCATTCGCAATTCCAAATACGCCCTCGACGATGGGAAGGGGCCCGACAAGCGGCTCACCATCTCTATCGAACCATCCGGCGCAGACAGTGTGAGCGTGAGGGTTGCCGACAACGGCATCGGCATCTCGCCCCAAGATCTCACGCGTATTTTCGGCCACGGATTCACTACGCGCAAAGACGGGCATGGCTTCGGCCTGCACAGCGGGGCCAACGCCGCCAAGGAAATGGGCGGCTCACTCAGCGTCCATAGCGACGGGCTCGGCCACGGAGCAGCATTCACTCTCAATCTCCCCGTCGCATCCACGAAAGCCACTTTATGAAATCAGTCCAGGACCCATCAATTCCGGTCAACCATCGCATCCTCGTCATCGACGATAATCCCGCGATCCACGAAGATTTTCGAAAGGTGCTAAATCCCGCTGGCTCGCAACTCGCAGGCGAACTCGACGACGACGAAGCGTCGCTCTTTGGTGATGCACCCTCCGCCTCCCGTGCGCTCAGCTTCCAAATCGATTCCGCATTTCAAGGACAGGAAGGCTTGGAAATGGTGCGGGCCGCAGAGCTCGCAGGAATGCCGTATGCGGTCGCTTTCGTCGATGTGCGGATGCCCCCCGGATGGGACGGGATCGAGACGATCAGCCACATTTGGAAAGAGTTTCCGGGTCTTCAAATTGTGATCTGCACGGCGTATTCCGATTACTCGTGGGACGAGATTTCGGAAGCCGTCGGCAACACCGATCATGTGCTCGTGCTGAAGAAGCCGTTCGACAATGTAGAGGTCCTGCAAATGGCGCATGCGCTGTCCAAAAAATGGCAGCTCACGCAAATCGCCAACCGCCAGATGGCGGAGCTCGACGCGCTCGTGAACAAGCGCACCATCGAACTGCGCGAAGCCAATGCACGGCTCACCGGAGAAGTCGCCGAGCGTACCGCAGCGCAGGATGCCCTCCGCATTTCCGAAGAGCGTTTCTCCAAAGCATTTCACGGCAGCCCCGTGCCGATGGCGATACAGCGGACAGAACGCCCGGGCTTCCTAGACGTCAACGAGCGGTTCATCGAGTTGCTTGGATCTTCGCGGGAAGCAGTGCTCGCTGGCGAGACCGCATTCTGGGCCGACGACGAAACCGCAGGACGTATAGCAACCGGACTGAGCGGGCCCCATGCAGTAAGGGACCTCGCAGCCAGCATCAGGACATCAAGCGGCGAGACCCGCGAGGTCCTCGTTGCCGCGGAGGAACTGGAACTCGGCAACGTGCCTTACCGCCTCATCATCCTCCAGGACATCACCGATCGAGCACGCCTCGAGACCGAGCTGCGCCAGGCTCAGAAGATGGAAAGCGTCGGACGGCTCGCCGCTGGCGTAGCCCATGATTTCAACAACATCCTCACCGTCATCCTCGGGAATACATCGCTCCAGCTCCGCAATCCGCGGCTCGACGAAAAACTCAGCGCATCGCTCCATCAAGTCGTACGTGCAGCCGAGCGCGCCACCGCATTGACGCGCCAGTTGCTCGCATACAGCCGCAAGCAAATCATCCAGCGCCGCCCGCTCGCACTGAACGGCGCCGTCGAACAAACCGTGGCCATGCTCCGCCGCGTCATCGGCGAACACATCGCCATCGACCTCCAGCTCGGTGCCGATATGCCGCCCGTCTTTGCCGATGCCAGCAACATTGACCAGGTCGTCATGAACCTCGCCCTCAACGCCCGCGACGCCATGCGAGACGGAGGCCGCCTTACGTTCACGACCACGCTCACCGAACTCGACGAAGCCGACCGCGGAAAACACCCCGGCGTGCAAGCCCGGCGGTTCGTGTGCCTTACCGTGAAAGACACCGGACACGGCATGGACACAGCCACGCTCGCTCGCGTGTTCGAGCCATTTTTCACGACGAAAGACCCCGGTAAAGGCACCGGCATGGGACTCGCGACCGTCTATGGGATTCTGCGCCAGCACAACGGATGGGTCGAAGTCGAGAGCGAGCCGGGCCGCGGTACGTCCTTCCGCGTTTACCTGCCCTTGAGTGACGAACTGCTCGCCGAAGCGCGCACGGAAATTGTCAGCCCGCTCATGACTGAGACAGCGGGCAGGCAAATGACCATTCTTGTCGTGGAAGACGAGGAAATGCTCCGTGAATTTGTGAGCGAAGCGCTCACGATGCTTGGCTACCGCATCCTCTCCGCCGCAAACGGACAGGAAGCCCTTGATATCTGGGCCGAACGCCGCAACGAGATCGATCTTTTGCTCACCGATGTCGTCATGCCCGAATCAATCTCCGGACGGCAACTCGCGCACACCCTCGTCATGGATCGTCCGGATCTGAAAGTCATCTTCACCAGCGGTTACAGCCCCGAACTGATCGGCCCGGAATTCGAGCAGGAAAGAGAGCACGGCTTCCTCGCGAAACCCTACCTCACCGAGCACCTCGCAAAGACCGTCGCTGCACAGTTTCAGACTTCCGTAGCGTAAATATGCACATGCCTTGAAGCGGCAGAGATCTGTTTGAAAAGGCGTCTCGGGTCGGAGTGATTTCCGTCCATTGCGCTAACCGGCCGGGTGAATTCTTTGCAATGCAGGGGAACTCCATCCGAGCCAGCGCCATGGCCATTCTCTTTGAGTCCTCGTTTCGCGCTCCAATTCTTCTCCACCGATCGAGCTCTTCGCCAGACGGATGTGCGGTTCGCCCCGCGCCACTTGTGCCGCAGGCGAGGAACGCAGTGTGTGTCGATTACAGCATCGCCGGAAGGGCGGAGGGAAATCTCTCGGCGTATCGTTGGGAGGGAGAAGCAGAAGTCGATGGCGGGAAGTTCGTGCGGGTGGAACGGGCCGCGCAATGAATGCGCGTGCGGATGGACGAATGAGAACATTTGTTCTTTTTTCTCCACTGCGAGCGCCGCTACGCGCTACACGGACTGGGTATGCGTCCGCTCTTTTTCCTACTCGCTGCCTCGTCCGCACTCGCACTTGAAATCCGCGTCGCGCCGGATGGTCCTGTCTCGTCGCTCTCCGCCGCCCGCGATGCCGTCCGTTCGGCGCGGGAAAAAGGAGACGCGTCTCCCGCGCGTGTGATCGTTGGCGATGGCGTATATTCGCTGGGCGAAGCGGTGGTTTTCGAGCCGCGCGATGGCGGCGTGAGCTACGAAGCAGCGCCGGGTGCGCGACCTGTTTTTTCCGGCGGCCAAAAGATCGGCGGCTGGAAAAAGGACGGCGCGCTTTGGACGACGAAGACGGACCTGAAGTTTGAGGCGCTCTGGATCAACGGCCAGCGCGCCCAGCGTGCGCGGACGCCGAATAAGGGATTCATTCAGGCGATGGGACAGCCGACTGAGCCGATTGTCGCGAGCACGGGGGATGCTGGAAGCACGATGCTCGCGGTATCGCCGGAGTTTGCCGCGTCGCTCGCTGCGCTGAACGGCGACGAGGCGAACGATGTGAATGTGCTCGTTTATTTTAATTGGGACATGAACCGCCATCGGCTCGCTGCGGCAAAGGCGGATGGCACGTTGCAATTCACCGGGCCATTGCGCGGGCCGTTCTTTTCGCTCGCGCCGTTTCACAATATGAGGCTGGAAAATTACCGCGCCGCGCTCGATGAGAAAGGCGAGTGGTTCCTCGCTCGCGACGGTACGTTGAGCTACATGGGCGACGAGCCGAAGGAAGCCGTCGCACCCGTCGCGCCGCAGTGGCTCATCATTCGCGGCGAGGCAAAGGCGGACAAACTCGTGAAAGGGCTCACGTTCCGCGGACTGGCGTTTCGTCATCAAGGATGGACGCTGCCGAAGGGTGGCGCGTTTTTTGGGCAGGCGGAAAACGGCATCATCTCCGCCATCGAAGCTGACGGCGCACGCGACATCGTTTTTGAAGACTGCGAGTTCGCCCACACGCTCACGACCGCCGCGTGGTTTCGTCGCGGGTGCAGCGAAATCACGCTTCGCAAATGCCACATCCACGACCTCGGCGCGGGCGGCGTGAAGATCGGCGATCCCAAGATTACGCAAGTCGGGCCGGAGCACACGCATCATGTGCTCGTGGAGAATACGATCATCTCGGGCGGTGGCCGGCATTTCCCAGGCGGAATCGGCGCGACGATTTTTCACGCGAGCGACACGACGCTGCGGCATTGCGACATCGGGGATTTTTACTACAGCGCCGTGAGCATCGGCTGGACGTGGGGCTACAAGCAAACCGCCTGCGCGCGCAACGTCGTGGAGAGCTGCCATCTGCATCATCTCGGTTGGGCGGAGATGTCGGACCTCGCTGCTGTCTATACGCTCGGGCCGCAGTCGGGCACGGTCATCCGTGATTGCTGGGTACATGATATCGGCTGCCTCAGCTACGGCGGATGGGGCCTTTACAACGACGAAGGCAGCACCGGCATTGTGTGGGAGAACAACCTCGTCCACGACACGCAGGACGGCGGCTATCACCAGCACTACGGACGCGGAAATATCATCCGCAACAACATCTTCGCCAACCAGCGCGAGGTGCAAATCCGCCGCAGCAAACCCGAGGATTTTCTCGCGTTCACCTTCGAGCAAAACATCGTCGTTTTCAAAGAAGGTCGGCTCTTTGGTCACGTGGACAAAAACTGGTTCGACGGACGCGTCGCCGTGAACCGCAACCTTTACTGGAAGACCGGCGGCAAGCAGTTCGATTTCGCGGGGAAGACGTGGGACGACTGGCGTTTATGGGGCCACGATGCCGAGGGAATCATCGCCGACCCGCTGTTTGCCGATGTGGAGAAAGGAGACTTCACCCTGCGCGCCGGATCGCCCGCGACTCAGATTGGCTTCAAGCCCTTCGACTGGCGCAAGGCCGGCGTGACGGGCGACGCGGCGTGGAAGGCGCTCGCGGCGCGTCCGCTCCCGCCGATGGTCTATGGCGCAAAGCCCAAAGCACCGCCGCTCAAGCTCACCGACGGATTTGAAGGCACCGCCATCGGCGGCAAGCCGACGCAAGCGAGCGGCGGATACAAAAAGGGCGACATCATCCGCGTCGTCGGCGAAGGTGCGGCGACCGGAGCGCGCTGCCTGCAACTCACGGATGGACCGGACATCGACCCTGCATTTGACCCGCACTTTTACTGCCACCCCGGCCACGACAAAGGCACCACGCGCGTCGCATTTTCCATCAAGCTGGAGCCGGGCTTTCACCTCGTCCACGAATGGCGCGAAGACCGCGCCGACGGCGGCAAAGCTTACCAAAGCGGGCCGATGCTGAACTTTGAAAAAGGCGCGCTTTCCATTCCCAGACGCAAGCTCGCCGACATCCCGTCGAACGTCTGGCTGCGCATCGAACTCACGGCCAAAGTCGGCGAAGATCGCGACAACACCTATACGCTCACAGTCACCGAAACAGGCAAGACACCGCAGCGTTTTGAGAAGCTGCCGTTTGTCACCACGACGAGCGCGCGCCTCGATTGGCTCGGCTTTATCGGCGCTGGCAAAGCGGCGGCGAAAGCGTGGATCGACGACGTGGAAATCGTGAATGGCGAGTAGTCATCGGAGCGGCGACATTCTTGTCGCCGACAGCGATGCTCATTGAGCGGGCGACGATTTCAGGCGATGGAACGCTGGCGGCGACAAGAATGTCGCCGCTCCGATATCGCCGCTCCCGCAGACTTGCGCACGGCTGCGCTGGATGAAATAACTCGCATCATGAATGTAATCGCCGCCGCCAATCAGGTCACCGTCTCTACGCTCACGCTTGGTTCCGTGCTCGCGGTGGTCTGTTCGTGGGAGCGGAATCGCTCCATTTTGTGGGCGATCCTCGCGAGCATCCTCTCGTGGTTCTACGTAATCTATTTCGCGATGACGCGGGTGGCGAGCGAGACAAAATCAAAGTGATGCCCGATTTCAGAAATGATGTGGCTACGAGGGGCGTGAAGCCATTAGGAACACGGCAGGGACAAAGAAAGCTTCTCGCGCTCTCGCGCGTTTAGCGGATCCAAAATTCAGTATAGAGGCACTACAACCTCACGGTGCCAACGCGACGGGGACGAGAATGGCATCCCGCATTCCGTGGACGATCTTTTTGTCTGCGGGGACGATGGTTGCGAGGGCTCCGCCAAGCTTTGCTTCACCGTCGGCGACGAAGTAATACGGGCAAAGGCGGACGCGGCCGCGCATGGTGCGGACTTCGCCGCTGGCGGGATCGAAGTAGGGATGATCAATGAGCCGTGTGTGGGCGAATCTCATGAGCACATTCGGGTGATGCGGGAAGTCGGCGAGGGCACCGGCAATTGCGGCGGACCACTCGGTTTGCGAGACGTCGGAGCCGATGGTGACGCCGCGGCTACCCCATGCTTCAGGGGAGAAGCCGCTGACTTTGAGGACGAGGTCGCGCTGCTTTTGCGAGAATGCTGCGAGCTCGCTCCAGTCGTGGATTTCCAGGCCGGGGATGACGGCGTGGTGGGGCAGGGGAGTGGGGTCGAGGACCCAGGACATGGGGATGTGTTTCTGTAATTCCAGCCAGTGATTTTCGCGTAGTTCGCGCCGCCAGAAGTCGCGGAGCGGGCGCATCCAGAATAGTGCGAGCCAGAGTTTTTCTTCGAGCCACGGCTTGATGGGCGGCGTGATGCGTGCGGCTCCGGAAGCGACGGTGTCGAGGATGCGCTGGATGCCGGGGAGGTTCGGGAGATCGAAAAGCTCGAAGAATCGATACAGCGAATCGCTGGTCGGTGCGGCGCTTTCGGCGGATTGGACGTTCCATTTTACCCCGGCGGTTGCGCGTGTGAGCCACTGCATTTCGGGGCGGTAGGTGGCGGATTCTTCGCTGACCAAAATGTCGGCGTTATCGCCAAGGATGCTGCGGGCTCCGCGCATCATTCCATCGCCGCCGCCGAGGATGTCGAAGCCGGCTGCGGCATACGTTTGCGAGAGCCATCCGGTGAGCCCGATGCCGCCGGGGACGCTGTCGAGTTCGGTGATCGCAAAGCCGTCGGGCGTGAGAAGGAGGTCGGGCCGGATGACGCGCGGAAGGTCGGCGCGGAATTGTTTTCGGTGGGCGAAGTCGAGGAGCTCGGGTGGCTTCCCGCGGTCGAGATAGTCGGCGACCCAAGCTGGCGCTTTGCCGGAGTGGCTGCGGTAGTACAGCTCATTGGCCGCGCGCTGGAAGAGCTGGAGGCGGTGGCCGAGCCTCTCCAGTTGCTGCACGGTGGAGGCGTCGAGAAGCAGCGGCTGAGGCGAAAGGAGAAAGTCCTTTTCGGCAAAGAGTCCCTCGGGCGGAAATGCGGCGCGCAGTTGTTCGGGCGTGAGTTTCATCCGCGACTAGCCGAGGAGGAGCTTCAAGGCGGCGCGGACAATCTCGTCGGTCTTTGCTGCCGGCTGGCTGGTGCGGATTGCGCGTGCGGCTTTCTCGGCGTCGGCCTGTTTCCATCCGAGTGCGATGAGCGCGAGCACGGCGTCGTTGACGATGGCCTGCTCGGGCGTCGGTGCGTTCGCGGCGCTGGCGGCTTCCCACGCAGCGGCGATGCCCACTTTATCCTTCAGCTCTACGAGAATGCGCTCTGCGGTTTTCTTGCCAATGCCTTTCGTCTTCGAGAGTGCGGCGGCGTCACCTCGGACGACGCAGGCTTTGAAGTTCGCGACGGAAGTCCCGCTGAGAACGTCGAGCGCGGTCTTTGGCCCGATGCCGCTAACGTGCGTGACAAGCAGGCGGAAGAGGTCGCGCTCGCCGTCCGTGGCGAAGCCGTAAAGCACGTGCGCGTCTTCGCGGATGGAAAGGTGTGTGAGGATCTTGCATTGCGAGCCGACGGGCGGCAGTTTGTCGAAACTCGAGAGAGGAATTAAAACATGATAGCCGACACCGCCGACATCCAGAACGACTTGCGTGGGCAACGCTTCGACGAGCGTGCCGGAAAGGTGATAAATCATGGCGCGTTGCGTATC